>DATKZH010000715.1:0-29069 GCA_035528065.1 Thermoguttaceae bacterium
GTCCAATCCTTCGTGCCGGTCACTGGCGGCGTTCGGACATGCTGCAGGTTCTGGATATTCAGCAACGCACCGACGGCGCCGCGGACGTTGCGGGTCTTGATCCAACCCGAGAGCTTGTAGAACGTGTTAGGCGCGACGGTCACTGTCGCCGTCCACGCAGCGTCCGTACCTGTGTCCGAAGAAATGGAGGCACAGCGATCGCCCGTTCGGCCCGGCGCTGCGATGCTCCACCGCCCATCCGCTTCTCCGCTCCAGGCCCGCGATATCCAGCCGCGGACGCCGGCTTCGGCCTGCTCTTCGAAGGACGGATTTGGCAGCAGATTGACGGCCGGGCCCGGATCCTGCGCCGCTGCCTGCGATATGGCAGCGACCAACGGAGGCAGCAGCAGGGCCTGCAGAAATCGGGGCGACTTGGTCCACATTGGCTTCTTCATTGTGCTGCCTCCGTTTGGCTGTCGCTCGCTGTTGCCACTTCCAGGGCGACTGGGCCGAGCAGGCCGGAGGTCAAGTCGCCTCGGTAGCGGGTGGGGATGGTCGCGTAGTGGTTGGCGAGCGTGTTGAACACCAGCACCTCAATCCGGTTTTCGCCGGGCTTCACCCGTTTCGTGATGTCCACCGTCCATGGCGGCGCGACGCGGATGCCGGCCACCTGGCCATTGACGCGGACTTCCGCCGTGGCAACGAGTCTCCCGAGGTCGAGCGTGGTCTGGCCGCCGGCCTGCCGTGGCGTCAGCGCGACGGTCTTGCGATACCACGCGCCGCCGGAATAGCATTCCAACGCACCCATTTTCGACCAGTCGCCCGGCGTGGCGAGGCCGGGGCCGCACTCCAAACGCACGGGCTCCGGGAACACCGCCGCGCCGCAGAATCCTGTTTCGGGCTTCACGCGCAGAGCAACGCGAGCCGCGCGCGGCAGCGGAGTGGCGGCCTCAAAACGGCCTTGGCCCGCGGCCCGCATCGGCTGACCGTCCGCCCAAGCCTCGACGCTTCCCCGTGCGGTTACCGTCATCGCGTGCAGGCCGGGCGGTGCGGTGAAGCCGAACCATTCGGCGGGCCTTCCGCCGGCATGCACGTCGAAACGAATTACCGACGGATCGTCGAACCACGTCATCGACAGTGGAGTGCGGCTCGGCGGGGTGGAAGAGACTCCGTCGCGCTTCAGGACAAAGTAGCCGCGGCCGGCCTGATCGTAGCGGACGAGGATCGGATTGGCGCCGGTCCGCAGCGATACGGCCTGTTGCGGGCCGTCAACGCGCTCGCCGTTGAGGAACACCGCCGCCGGCGTGAGCACCTCGGAGGCGTGCGGTGTTTCGTCTTCCCGGCGTGCGCTGGTCACGATGCGGGCCGTTGTCGGGCGATCGACCGTCGCGCCGGTCCACAGGTAGTAGCGGTTGCCCGCCTCTTCGGCCACGTATTTGAACTCGTTGAGCGCACTTTCACGCTTGCCAAGACAGAGGAAATGGTCGGTGACGTTTTCTTTCAGTCCGTGATAACCCTGATGGCCCGGATCGCCTTCGAGTCCCTGACGCCAGGAGAAACAATAGGGCCGCCAACGGTACGGCTGGCCGTCGATGTAGACCGCTTCCGTAGGGTTCACACGGGTGAGGTTCGCCAACTGGGCATCGATCACGTCGGCAGCCACATCGTCCGGGATCGGTCCAAGCAGCCAGAATTGCGGCCCGAAGTCGTAGGTGACTCGCTCCCAGAGGTGGTCGTCGAAGTTCGGCTCCTGCCAGGCGGCCGCGTTGCCGGTCTCGGCGGCGTGGCGGAAGACGCGTGCTTCCGGGCCGATGAGATTGTCCGTGACGGGCAAGCGGAAGTCTCCGTAGCGGTTATCCATCGTCGGCTTCAGCTCGAACTCCCAATCACCGTCCAGGACGATTTCCTGCACCGAGCGCTTCGAACTCGGCGGCGGATTGACGTGCCCCCGGCCCGGCGTGAACACGACGATCTGGGCTTCGCAACCTTCCAGTGGCAACTGCACCTTGGTGCCGGTCGTCGTCTCGCCGAGCACTCGCAGCGGCCGAACCGCGCCGGTCCACGGATCCCACAACTCGGCCCGACCCTTGGCGCGGAATTCGACCATCGCATTCTTCGGTGCCCCCATGACCATGTACACGTCGCGCGGACCGACCTTGCGGTGCGTTGCCTGGATGGCTTTATCGCCTTGAACATCGCGAGGGACAAGGTTTTCGATCCGGCTAACCAGTGCGTTCCATACGTCGCCCGCCGCGCCGCCGCGATGCAGCTCGTGGACGTTGGTTGGGTCGGGAACGGACAGCCCGGTGATGTCGCGATTTGTCCGCCAGGCCTCATCGCTCGGCGGCGCGAGTGTGTAACGCAGGTCTTCCGTGGAGAGGACCGTCTTGCCGTCCTGGACGATCGCCAGAAACATACCTGCGGTGCCTTGTCTTCCCGGCGGGTCGTGATCACGCGCATCCATGGTGATCACGTCGCCATCTTTCAGTGCGATCTTGCCCGTCCAGCCACTTGAGTAGTCCGCGTCCGAGCAAACCTGGGCGTCGTTCAAATAGAGGGCCCCTTCGTTATCGCAGAAGAATCGCGCCTGGCACGTGGACTTCACGCCGGCCGATGCTCGCCACACGCCCTTGAAATAGACGCGCTGCGCGGGCTCTTTCGACCAGGCCCAGCGGCCGACGAAGCCGCCGTCGTAGCGTCTTACGGGGAACTGGTCGCCCGGCAGCATCGCGATGCCGATCCCCCCGGCGTCGCTGCGCTGGACCGGGGGGCGGGCGCCGGCCTTGGTTTCCGCGGCCGTCGCTCCGAACAGTTCTTCAACGGCCGCATCGAGTTCCGGGTCCTCGCGGCCTGCGCGATCGCTTGCCTCGGGCAAGGCCCCGCCGGCGATCACGATCCCACCCGATCGGAAGAACTGCAGCGCCTTCTGCAGCGTGGACCATCGCGCGGCACGCATGGCCGGCAGGACCAGCACACGGTAGGAAGCGTCCGCGACGTGCAATCGCCCGTCGCGGAGTTCGGCCCGCGCCAGCGATTCGAAATCCATGAAAATGAAATCGTAGCCTTGATTCATCAGCGTCGTGCCCGCGGCGAAGGCGGCCTCCGTTGCCTCGCGCCCGCCCAGTCCGGCCTGGCTGGGAGCGACCGGGTACACCACGGCGACATCACACTGATGTACGCCCTGGCTCATCAAGTACGAGAGCCGCTCGAAGTATTTCAGGAACACGCCCATGTGCTCCCAGTACGGCATGCGGAAATGGTAGCACGGCGGCGCCCACTCCCAGAAACTGCCATGCGTGGTGTAGTACAAGCCGTGCAGGTTGAGCAGATTGCAGCCGTATAGATAGTTTTCGCGCGTGGCGAACATGAGCCTCTCCGGCGTCGCGCCCCAACCGAGACTGTGGTACCCTTCCAGCCACACGCGCGGGCGCCGGTACAGATGGGCGATCGAGCTGGAAACCTTGCCTTTGATCAGATCGGCTCTTCCGCCCGGCGTATCGTGGCCGGGGGCGGTGTACCAACGCACGGCGCTGAAATAGTCGCCGAATTCCAGCGGGTTGCGGCCACGGCTGCCTTGATCGCAGCCGTAGATCTTGCCGCGGCTCCAATGCCATTGGAAGATCGGGATAAAGTAGCGCTCTTGGGCCAGTTGCATCTTCACGTCCATGAAGTCCAGTCGGTACTTGACGGTCTTGGGGCCGACGTCCTGGGACATTGCCGGCAAGGCTTCGAACAGATCGTAGCCCTTGCGTCGCTGGAACTGTTCGGGTAGATCGTCGGCCCAGACGCGATCGCCCACGCCGAAATGCAATTCGTCGTGGAAGAAGTAGTTCAGTCCAGCGGCCGACTGCCCGGGGGCATGGTCCTGGAACACCTGGAAGAAGTTCTCCACGACTCGCCGTCCGGCCAGCGGATGGATCGGGTTGAGCGTGCCGGGCTTGCGCGCGGCGGTGAAGACCCAGACTTCCCAATCGCCTTCGGCCGGAGTCCACTCCAGGCGTTGCTTGCGGATCGAATCGACCAGGTCGATGCTGCCGGGCCCGATTCCCGGTTCGCCGCAACGATACGCCCGCACGGCCACCGTGTCGGCCGGCAGGTCGCGGGCCAGCGCCTGGCCGGCCGCCACGCGCTGTTGGTGGGCGATCGCCATCTCTCGACCCTGGATTTCCGGATCGCGGTAGATGGTGCTGCTGATCAGGCTTCGACCGTTGGGCCAGTCGAGCGTGTAGCCGCTCAGTCCAATCCCCATCCCGCGCTTCCCGCATTCGCCGGCGACGAACCTCCAGACGTCCCACCAGGCGTCGGAAAAGATCGCCGGTTCGGCAGCGTAGGTCGGCCAGCCGCTCGAGTCTTCGTGGGCATAGTTCACCTGCATCCCGGAGATGCCCTTCGCGTGGAGCTGCTCGATCTGCCAAAGCAGCCGCTCCTTATCGAGCGGATCGCCGGTCCACCACCAGAACGGCACCTCACCGTACCCCGGCGGCGGATTCTGGAACCCCGGCAGCGCGTCCAGGTTCGGATCGCGCGAGGGAAATCCGAGCGCGTCTTCGGGCGGCGTCGGAGAGTTCTTCGGGTCGGGGAACGTACCGTCAGCGGCCTTCTGGTCGGCCGCTCCCTTCGCATGGGTCGGTTCGCACTTCGGCTCGCTCGGAAGGGGCTTGGCGCTCTTCAGCCCTCGCAAGACCGACTCCGTCACCATCTGTGCCAGCGCCTCATAAGCCGGCGCCGTCCAGTGAAAACGATCGCCGCGGGCGAGCTCGAGCTTCTCGACCAGCAGCGAGTGGAAATCGTTCACCGGCACGTTCATTTCCGCCATCACTTCAGCGGCCATGCGGTTGTGCTCGACGATGATCGGGTTGATTTCCGGTTCGAGCTCCGTCGGCTCTCCCTGCGTGGTCACGGGCGTGCTGCTGGCCCAGATGAGTTTCGCGTTCGGCAGCTTTTCGCGGAGCACTTGGACGTAAGCCTTGGTCAGCGGCTTGAAAGCACCCTTTTCGATGCGTCCCTTCTGCCAACCGTGCAGGCCCATGTTGAAATGCACCACATCATAGGGTCCGTGCTCCAGCACCTGGGCCAGCAGCTTGTTGACATATTCCGACTGGTGGTAGGGATTGACCCATACGTCGACGTAGGCTTGTCCCTGGAGTGCCTCGATGACGTGCCTCTTGTAGCCGTTGAGAATCGAATCGCCGATCAGCAGAACGCGCGGACGGTGCGGACCGGTGACTTTCGCCTTGTCGAGTCCCCACCCTTTGCCGTCGGCATGGAGACGCGAGTCGGTCTCTTGAGCGGCTGGGAGCGTAGCCTCATCGTCGGTGTTTGATTCAAAGGCACAGGCAACCATGCTGCAAAGGATGAGCGTGAAGAGGTTTGTCATCGCGGGTGTTCCTTTCCTTCAGTCCCTGGACGCAGTGTGGTCCAGCATCATCTGCTTGGCCGCGGAGCCTTCCATCAGGAACAGAATTGATTATATCGCTCTTCGTGGCCGTGCATACCTCTATCTCGCACGGGCGGTGAGACCCGCCGGGCCGGCACACCTCTTGATTGGCGAACGAAGACCAGTTCTACTTTAGGGGGAGACGAGTGCCCCGTCCTCACCTAGACGAAATGAGTCAAACATGAAGCCAATTGCTGCCGCGCCCGCAGCTTCAAGCCCAACAGTGTCGAAGGAGTTCAAGGAATGGCCGTGAGACGAAGCCTTCTGGTTCTTGCGTGCGCCTTTCTCACGGCTCCGGCGGAAATACCTGCCGCAGATCAGGCAAATCCAAGCAGAAAGGAAATCAGCAGCCATGAGACGACTGTTTTTCTTGGTCCTTTGCGCATCGCCGGTATGCATCTTGTCGTCGCCGGCGTCCGCGGAACAGAACCCCAACATCGTCCTGATGATGGCCGACGATCAAGGCTGGGGCGAGACCGGCTACAACGGCCACCCGCACCTCAAGACGCCCGTGCTCGATGAAATGGCCGCGGAGGGCCTGCGGCTCGATCGCTTTTATGCGGCTTCGCCGGTTTGCTCGCCGACCCGGGCGAGCGTGATGACGGGCCGGCACGCGAACCGATCCGGCGCCTTCGCGCCGAACTGGTCCACGCGGCCCGAGGAGATCACCCTCGCGCACATTCTCAAGCAGGCAGGCTACCGCACCGGGCATTTTGGCAAATGGCACATCGGTGCGGTGAAGAGGGAGTCGCCGCTGAATCCAAACAAGATGGGCTTCGACGAGTATCTTTCGCATGACAACTTCTTCGAGATGAATCCGCCGCTGAGCCGTAACGGTGCACCGCCGGAGATCATCCACGGCGAAAGCTCGGAGATCATTGTCGAGGAAGCAGTGTGCTTTGCCCGCAAGGTCCATGGGGAGCAGAAGCCATTCTTCATCGTCGTCTGGTTCGGTTCGCCGCACGGGCCCTATTCAGGCCTGGACAAGGATGTCGCAATCTACCGCGACGTGCCGAACGAACAGATGCGTCTGCGCTTTGCGGAAATCACGGCGATGGATCGGGCTATTGGGGCCTTCCGTGCCGCGCTCCGCGATCTTGGCGCGGCAGACAATACGCTACTCTGGTTCAATTCCGACAACGGTATCCCGGTTGCCAACGAGGAGGACTCTTTCAACGGGGGCTGGCGCGGCAGGAAGGGCGACGTCTACGAAGGCGGCCTGCTCGTGCCGGCGATCATCCAGTGGCCCGCGGTCATCCGGACGCCGCGAGCCTCGTCCGTTCCCTGTGTCACTTCCGATATTCTGCCCACCGTGCTCGATCTGCTCGACCTCGAACACCCCGACTCGAAACGCCCGCTCGACGGCGTCAGTTTGCGCGAGCTGATCGTCGATGGAACGATGACCGCACGCCCGTCGCCGATCGGTTTCTGGAAATATCCCGCCGGTGGTGAGAAGAAGAACGGACGGTGGGTCAGCGAGGAGCTGTCCCGCGGCACCACCCCCACGACGAGGAACCCCGCAATCGATTTCACCAACTACAGGCATCCCGTGGCCAAAACCGAGGATTTCGGCGGCGATGCGGCCTGGACCGACAACCGTTTCAAGCTCGTGACCGGGCGGCCCCGTCGCGGCGAGCCGCGCACGGAGTTGTTCGACCTGGTGGCCGATCCCAAAGAGACGACGAATATCGCCGAAGAACATCCCGACGTGGTCGAGCGAATGAGGGGTCAGTTGCACCAGTGGCAGCGATCTGTCGAACAAAGCCTTACCGGGGCGGATTACTGAAACCCGATTGAGTTCTGGCGCGGATTTGGGAGCGTATGTGACTTCCAAGCCGGACTTTCGCGTCGGCGTAACCCCATTCGAGAGGTGGATCTCGAACACCGAGTCCGCAAAGCCGTTCGGAAGGGCCGAAGCGAGAACGATACGCTGGAAACAAACACCGGCTTCCTCAGCACGTCTGTCGAAGAACCATGAAACACAACATCACATTCCTCACCGCCCTGCTGCTCGCTCCGCTGGCGGCTCTGCATGCTGCCGATGCACCAAAGCAATCTACGTTGCCGCTCGTTGTGGAGGGCAATCCCTCGGTCTACGCTGAATTTGCCACGGCATTCGCGAATCCTCCGACATCAGCCCGACCTTGGGTGTATTGGTTTTGGATCAACGGGAACATCAGCAAAGAAGGAATCACGGCGGATCTCGAGGCGCTCCAGCGAGCCGGCGTCGGCGGCGTGCTGTGGATGGAGGTGAGCGGACCTTGGTGGGCGCCCGAGGGGCGGGTGGCGGCGCTCAGCCCGCAGTGGCACGAGGCTTTCCAGTGGGCGGTGCAGGAATGCGACCGTCTGGGCCTCGAGTTCGACGTGTCGGTTGATTTCGGCTACGGCAGCGGCGGCCCGCACATCACGCCCGAGCTCTCCATGCAGAAGCTCTACTGGAGCGAGACGGAGGTCGAAGGCGGACAGAAAGTCGACCTGGTCTTGCCGAAGCCCGAGGTCGCGAAGAACCTCTCCGCATGGCTGAGGCCCGGCGCCGAGATCAGCGCGACAGTCCGCGAACAGATCGAGGACACCGATTCCTACAAAGACGTGGCCGTGGTTGCGATTCCCGCGCCGGCATCGCGCCAAGCCCGTGCGTATCGCCTCCCGGAGGTCAATCTCAAGAGTGGAACCGACTGGCGATTGCCCCGCAGTCGAGAGGCCGCCTCGCCGCCACCAGATTCCGTGACGCCCTCCGAGCGCGTGGTGGATTTGACCGGCCGGATGGGACCGGACGGCCGCTTGACGTGGGATGCGCCGCCAGGCAAATGGTTGCTTTTTCGCTGCGGGCACGCATCCAATTTCAAGATGACCAGGCCCTGTCCGGCGGCGGCCGTTGGCCTGGAATGTGATCGCCTCTCCAAAGCCGGCATCGAGGCTCACTACGCCGCGTTCCTGAAAAAGATCTTCGAAGGCGCCGGCCCGGCCGCCGGCAAGGCGCTCAGTTATGTCCACATTGATAGCTGGGAAGCCGGGGGGCAGAACTGGACCGCCACGTTTCCCGTCGAGTTCCAGGCGCGGCGCGGGTACGATCTGCGTCCGTGGCTGCCGGTCCTGACGGGGCGTGTGGTCGAGAGCGTCGAGTTGTCCGAACGGTTCCTTTGGGACGTCCGAACGACCGTGAGCGAAATGATCCGCGACAACTACGCCGGCAGGCTGCGCGAGTTGGCGCGCACGCACGGCATCAAGCTGTCCATCGAAGCCTACGGGCATCTGTGCATCGACAATCTTGCCTACGCCGGCGTCAGCGACATGCCCATCAGCGAGTTCTGGGCCAGGGGCGAGGGATTGTTTCCCAGTCCCGGCGGCTATGAAGCGTCCACCAAGGTCATGGCCTCCGCGGCGCACACGTATGGCAAGCCCGTGGTTGGCGCCGAAGCATTCACCTCCGACCGCGGCTGGCGCGACCACCCATTTCTCTTGAAAGCGATGGGGGACAGGAAGTTCTGCGAAGGGCTCAACCGGATGATCTTCCACCTGTCGGCACATCAGCCGTACGACAACATGGTCCCCGGTCTGACACACCGGAAGTGGGGCGAGCATTTTCAACGGCACAACACGTGGTGGGATTATAGTCGGCCATGGATGGATTACCTGTCGCGCTGCCAGTATCTGCTCCAACAGCGCGAATTTGTGGCGGATGTCTGTTACTGGCCCGGCGAAGGCGCGCCCTTGAACGTCAACGATCTGAAGCTGGAAATGCCGAAAGGCTACGACTTTGACTTCTGTTCGTCCGAGGTGGTGGTCCAGATGCGGGTAAAGGAAGGCCGGGTCGTCTTGCCCTCGGGGGCGAGCTACCGCTACTTGCTGTTGCCCGACAGTGACTGCATGACGCCGCCGCTGGCCCGGAAGATCCGTGAGCTGGTCGACGGCGGCGCACGCGTCATTGCCCAGGGACGACCAAGAGCCGCGCCCGGCCTGACGGACTTCCCCGGCTGCGACGCGGAGATTGAAACGATCGCCGGAGCGTTGTGGGACGCCAACCGAGTGGTCTCCGGCAAATCACTGGCCGACGTCTTCATCGAGGACCGGCTCCAACCGGATTTCGAGGGCGCAGACCTACAGTACATCCATCGCCGGGTCGGCGAGGCGGACGTCTATTTCGTATCCCACCAGGAGAATCACCCGCTCGACGCCAGATGCACCTTTCGGGTCGCAGGCCAACAGCCGGAGCTTTGGGACCCGGAGAGCGGCGCGATCCGCGAACTGCCCGAGTTTACCGAGAACGACGGCCGGATTACCGTCCCGCTCCGCTTCGAACCGATGCAAAGTTGGTTCGTCGTGTTCCGGAAGAGTAGTCTTCTCGCTCCGCGAGACGCCGGAACGAAGAATTTCCGATCACCGGGCGAGGAGACTACGGTGGCGGGCCCGTGGCAAGTCTCGTTCGATCCGAAATGGGGCGGCCCCGACAAGCCGGTCGCCTTCACGGAACTGACCGACTGGAGCAAGCACACCGACCCGCGTATTTACTACTATTCCGGGACCGCGGTCTATCGAAAGTCCATCGCGCTCACCGAGGCGGACGTCCCGGGAAGAAATGGCCGACTTTTCCTCGACCTGGGCACGGTGGAGGTGATGGCGCGGGTGCAGCTCAACGGCCAAGACTGCGGCATCGCATGGAAGCCGCCCTATCGCGTGGACATCACCGACGCCGTCCGCGCCGAAAGCAATGACCTGGAAATCGCCGTCGTCAACCTCTGGATCAACCGTATGATCGGAGACGAGCAACTCCCGCTGGACGGCAACTGGAAGGATTTCGAAACGTTGCTCGAATGGCCCGATTGGTTCAAGACCGGGAAACCCCGCCCGTCGGGCCGTTACACCTTCTCGTCGTGTCGGCATTACAAGAAGGATTCCCCGCTTGTTTCCTCCGGCCTGCTCGGACCGGTGACGATCCAGGCAGCCGGTTTGTCCAGGCCGGAACAGCAATTGCCGTTGCCGGGCTTTTTCCAAAGCGAAGAACTCGTCAACTTTGTCACAACCTGCGCCAAGCCATGAAACACATCCTCATCATCTTCGCCGTCCTGCTGCTGGCGCCGCTTGCGGCGCTGCACGCCGCGGATGCGCCTTCTGCCGCGACACAGGCTGCTGAGCGCGTGCTCTACGAGCAGGAGTTCTCGCAAACCGCGTATGGCCGCACGCCAATGGGTTGGCGCGACTTGGTCGGCGTCCGTCCCAGTCGCAATTGGGCCGTCGATGGCGAGGGATTCTTGAGGCAGGTCATCAAAAACAAAACAGGCCTGCTCGTGTATGACGGCTACACGGCGGAACTGAAACCCGCGCGTGCGCTGGCCGATGGCCGCATCATCGCGGAGTTCAAGAAGGTCGAGGACGAAACGGTGTCCTTGGGCATCGCGGGACGGGTGCGGGATCGCGACAACTACTACCTAGCGCGCTTTGCCGGCACCCAGCGGCTTGAGTTGCTGCTCGTGAAGACAGGTGTCGAGACGGCACTGGATTTCGTGGCGCCGGTGGGGACGAAGGAGACTCGACCCACGGGCCGAATCACGCTGCGCCGCTATCGGGAAGGCGAGACAGTCGCCGATTCGGATTCTGCCGGGAATGAGGCGATGAAGCCCATCACGGATGAACCGGGGCTGCCTCGTGTGCTCCTCATCGGCGATTCGATCTCGATCGGCTACACCTTGAGCGTGCGGGAGAAACTGAAAGGCAAAGCAAACGTGCATCGCATTCCGCAGAACGGCGGCGCCACCGAGGTTGGACTCGAAAAGATGAAGGCCTGGCTCGGCGACGGGAAATGGGATGTCATCCACTTCAACTTCGGCCTGCACGACGCAAAGTATTGCTCCGCGACCACGCAGCGGACATCGCGCGAGCAATATGCCGACAACCTCCGCAAGCTCGTCACACAAATGAAAGCCACCGGCGCGAAATTGATCTTTGCCACGACCACCCCGGTGCCGAAGGGCGGCGTGCTGTCGCCGACGCGGAAATTCGACGGCATCGAGGAGCGGAACGGAGTCGCCCTGCAAGTGATGCGGGAGAACGGCGTCACCCTCAACGACCTCTACAGCGCCGTGCTGCCCGTGCAGGAGAAGGTCGGGCGGCCCAACGATGTCCACTATCAACCCGAAGGCTACGAAGTGCTCGCCACCGCCGTGGCCGCGAGCATCCAACGCGCATGTTGCAGGACAAACCCGTGAAACACATCGCCACCCTCCTCACCGCCCTGATGCTCGCACCGCTGACAACCCACGCTGCGGAACATGGACTGGCTGCCAGGCTCCTCGCCCTCACTCCCGACGCCGCGAAACGGTTGGGTGAAGCTGAGAGGCGTGGCCTGCTTGAAATCGCTCCCGTCCATCTCCCGCCGCCGGACGCGGGCGACTGCAATCACTACGGCTGGCCCATCGCCACGATGACGGGCGACACCCTCGTGGTCATGCACCGGCGGATTCCTGGTCACAAGGCGGTGGGGGCGGGCAAGCCGGATGCATCCATGTCCTATGGCATCGTGTTGGGAAGCGAGGATGGCGGGAGGACGTGGTCGGAACCTTACGATCTGCGCGACTGCATGAAGCCGGAGGACCGCAGCCGGGGCGGCCTCGTACCGCTCTCGCATCGGGCGAAGTTCGACCAAGGCAACAAGTCCAAGAAAGGCTACAAAGTGCATCTGCACGCCATCGGCACCGCCCGCGATGGAGGAGTCGTCGCGATCAACAACCACGGCGTCTTCCGCTCAGACGATACCGGCCGGACGTGGAAGCACTTTTCCGCCGCCCTGCGTGACGACACGTTCCCGCACGAGATCATCAATGTCGGCCCGCGAATTGTCGATCACCCGGAACACGGCCTGCTTGCCTTTGGCAACTGGTTTGGCAAGGTGGACAAATCCCACGCTCTCCGGCAGCAGTTGGTCGCCCTCTGCTCCACCGATGGCGGAGCGAACTGGCAGGTCGAGGAACACGCCGCCGGTTTTTCCCAATACGAACCCGCGGCGCTGCTGCACGACCGCAGATTACTTTTCGTCACCCGTGACCAGACCAAGGTGCGAGCCCACAAACAGATGAGCTGGTCTCCAGGGCACAAGCCGGAGATCATCGACACCAATCTCCAGGACCCGCGTTACGTGGACACGGTCGATTTTTCATGCAATCCGGTTACAAAGCGATTCGAGGTCGTGCGCAGCGAGCGCTACCGAATGGAGCTCTGGCTGTGGAGCATGGACCCGGCGGACTGGGACAGAGCCCAGTGGACCCGCGAGTGCCGCCTGCTGGGCCGCGAAGGCCGGTTTTACTCCACGGCGGACGGCTTCCATCCCGCCGGCGCCGTGATCGATGCAAAACGCGGCGTGCAGCACGTCTTCATCTACGCCGGCCATCCCAACGGCCCCGCCGGGGTGTTCCGCGTCACCCGCACCCTCGACACACCGAAACTGAGCGCTGCGCTCAGGCAATAGAAACCATGAAACACATAAGCGCCCTGCTGCTGGCGCGGCTGGCTACCGTTTCCGCCGCCGATGATCTGGTTTTGAACTACCACCTTATGCATCCCGGCGGCGAGAGTTTGCCGGGCGATCCGAACGCCGCCTTTCATCTTGATGGCGTTTACCACCTGCATTACATCCTGGCCCATCCGTGGAAGGACAAACGCTCCTTCAGCTTTGTCCACGTCGCGAGCCCGGACATGCTGCACCGGACTTGGCAGACCACAAAACTCCAGCCTGCCTTCACCGGCCACGGCATGTTCAGCGGCACCGGCTTCGTCACCAAAGAAGGCAGGCCCGCCGCCATCTACCACGGCCAGGGATCCAAGAGGAATCAAATCGCCGTCGCCAAGGACCGCCAACTCTCCGCCCGGGAGAATCCGTATCCCGTCGAGGTGCGAAATGCCGACGGCTCGGAGGCCGAGATCCAACGACACTGGGATCCCGACTGCTTCCTCATCGGCGACACGTATTGCTCGATCTCGGGCGGGGAGAACCCGCCGCTCTTCAAATCGGGGAACCTGAAGGACTGGACCGCTGACCGCCTACGTATCCGACGATGACGGAAGAACATGGCTCGGCGGTCTAATGCTCGACGAGCGCTCCAAGGTCACCTGTCCCGACGGCGTGCAGGCTCCGGATGGAACGATCTACATCATCTACGATCATCAGCGTACTCCGCTGGGCGAGGTGCTGATGGCGACGTTCATCGAAGAGGATGCGCGCGCCGGGAAGCCGGTGACCGACACAGTGAAGTTGCGCCAACTCGTGGCCCGACTGCCAGACACCCCTGAACCCTGAAGTGCCTGCATGAAACGCATCCTGCTCTTCGCACTCCTCCTTCCGGTAACGGCTGGTGCAGAAATCCGGCTCGCGTCCGATGGCGCGACCGACTACGAGATTGTCCGCGCGGCGGATGCTTCGGGGGTTGATTGCTATGCGGCGAAGACCCTGGCCGGGTACCTTCGCCAAAGCACGGGGGCGGAATTTCCGCTCGTAACGCCGGACGAACGGGCGGCGGGAAAACCGGCGATCTTCGTGGGTCTGAGCGAGCCGGCGCTTGCGTTGTCGGGACCAGACCCGCTGGCCGGGCTGAAGGATCAGGGACACGTCGCGCGCAGTGTCGGGCCTGACATTGTCCTCTATGGCCAGGGTGTGCACGGCAACCTGTACGCCGTCACCGAGTTCCTCGAGAACTCGGTGGGCTGGCGCTGGTATTCGGTTTACGAAGAGCCTGTCGTGCCCGCGCGTCCGAACCTGACACTGCAACCCTTTCACCGCACGCGCGGGTTCGATTTCACCTCGCGCGAAGTTCCACTGCGATACGGAACGGACTTTTATTTGCAGAACCGAATCAACATGGGGCTCGAGCGCGAACTGCGCCGCAAGCAGCAGCCCCTTCCGCCCCATCTCGTTTCGTGGCTGCCGAACGAGAACTTCGTCCACAGTTCCTTCGCCTACATTCCGCCGACGCCCGACGCCCGCTATGCCGGCGATTTTCAGTGGATGACAAAGAGGAATTACTTCGAAACGAACCCGGAGTTCTTCTCCGTCGACGAATCCGGCCAGCGCGTTTCGAATCTCCAGCTCTGCTTCAGCAATCCCGGTCTGCGCAGGGAGTTGACCGCGAATGTTCGCGAACACATTCGCCTCTCCGGCGAGCGGCAGGCTATCACGATCGACGCCGCAGATCGACCGGGCCGATTCTGTCACTGCCTGGATTGCATCGCGCTGGAGGACCGATATGGGAGCCCCGGCGGGCCGCTTTACGATTACTTGATCGAGCTGTGCGCGACGCTCCAGCGCGAGCACCCGGCCACGATGGTAAAGACGCTGGCGTACCGTCGCAGTCAGACGCAGATCCCGCCTCGCCTGCCCGCGGGCGAGAAGCTGCCCGACAACCTGATCGTGGCCTTCGCGCCGATCGAGGATTGCTATTTCGCGGACTGGACGCACCCGGCCCCGCGGATCCAGGAGACCTACCAGCACCTCAAGGACTGGGCCGCGATCACGAAGCATCTCTGGGCGTGGATCTACCCGAACCCCTGGGGTTCCGGTCACGAGTTGCCTGTCGGCAATGTAGGGCGTGTTATCACGAACATGCGGGTGATGCACCAGGCCGGTGTGACCGGGATCTTCGCCGATCACCATGGCTTCAATTCGCGATCCGGCTGGTCAGAACTGCAAGCGTGGCTCATCTACCAGCTCGCCCAGGACGTCGATGCCGACGGGGATGCGCTTATCGCGGAGTTCACCGACCAGGTTTACGGGCATGCCGGACCGCTCGTCCGGCAATACCTTGCCGAGTTGGAAGCCGGACGCAAGGCCATGATCACCCTTCCGCCGGGCGTGACCTACAAGTCGCGCCATTATGACCAACGCACCTTTCCCTACCTGACACCGGAGAACATCCACCGCTGGCAGTTGCTGTTCGACCACATGGAGCAACTTGCCGCCGGCTCGCCCCGGCATCTGTCGAACGTGCAAATCCTACGCCGCGAACTCGACGTCGCCACGCTCTGGAAATGGTTCGAACTGAACGCGGCATACCCGACTTCCTACGTCGATCACCGACCCGTCGCCGAGCGCATCGCCGCTGCCAACGTGGCCAAAGCTCCTGCCGGCTTCACACCCGCCTGGACGCTTGGCGAAGAGGTCGTTTCGGACTTTGTGACGCTGATCGAAAGCGGGGGCGAGAAGCCCCTGCCTGCGCAATTCGCCGGTATCGCGCCGGACCGTATCCGCACGTTCCTGCCGCGTCACACCGGCAGAGGTGCCGTCCGGCGTACGGTCAAAGATCCGCAGGCCGGGTTCGGCCTCGCGGTGATCATCGATCAGCCCGGCGATCCGTTCCGGTGCGGATTCAGCCAGTGGAAATCCCGCGTGCCGAATTCCGTCCTGCACGGCCCGAAACTCGAACTCAGTCGGGAGCAGATCACCCCGGGCGAGTTTCGCCTTTACCGGCTCGGCGAGATCAACCTGACCACCGATGACAGTCTTATCTGGTTCGGCCGCAGTTGGGCCACGCATTTGGAGATCGGCTCGCGTCTGTATTTCCCCGGCGAAGAGAACCGCTGGGAAGCGTGGATCTCACTGAAGTTCACCGGCGAAACCTACGGCGGCGAGGTCGAGGATCTGGTGGTGTGCGACCGGGTGATTCTGGTGAAGCATGACTTCTAACCTGGTTGAGGCCGTGGGCCGCACTCAGGCACAGAAACAGGAAACGATGAAACATACACTCTTCGCCGTTCTGCTGGCCCCGCTGATACCCGGTGTTCCAGCTTTCGCAGCGACACCAACCGCCGCCGAGAACGCGATGGCGGAGAAGTGGATGCAGAACGCTCTGCTGGCGGACAAGCCGGGCAACCCCTTCGGCTTCGTCTATGACGGAAAGCCATCGAAGGGTCTGCTCGATGAATGGAAGCTGAGCCGGCACACTCGTGGGTCGGATGCACAACGCCGCGAGCATGCGCTAACGTGGACCGATCAAGCAACCGGGTTGCAGGTGCGCTCTATTGCGGTGGAATACGTCGATTTCCCGGTCGTGGAGTGGACGATCTACCTCAAGAACACCGGCAAGGAGAACACGCCGATCCTTGAGAGCATCCGAGGACTGGACGCGCGATTCGAACGTCCCACCGAGGGTGAGTTTCTTCTACACGGCATTCGCGGTGATTCCTGTGCGGCCGAGAGTTTCCGGCCTTATGCTCGCACGCTGGGTCCTGATGACGAGGAGCGATTTTCACCACCCGTCGCGGGTGAATTGGTGTCGGGCAAATCAACCGATGGTCCGAATGGCTGGCCTTACTTCAATCTCCAGAAGCCGGGCGGCGGAATCATCATTGCCGTGGGTTGGCCGGGACAATGGGAGGCTTCGTTCGCTCGCGACCACGACCGCGGCGTGCGCATCATGGCCGGGCAGCAGCTCACGCATCTGTATCTGAAACCGGGCGAAGAGATTCGCACGCCATTGATCGCGCTGTTGTTCTGGCAAGGAACCGATGTCGTGCGGGCGCAGAACCTCTGGCGCTCGTGGTATTTGGCGCACAACCTGCCCCGTATCAACGGCACGCCGCAAGCGCCCATCACTCACATCCAGGTCGACGGTTCGCTCGCGTCCTGGCCGAAAGTCGGGGCTTATCTTGAAACCGGGATCAAACCCGACATCTGTTGGCGGGATGCCGGAGGCCGAAACACGTGGTATCCGAGCAGCACCGGTCCCTACAAAGACGAAAAGATCTGGCTCAACACGGGCACCTGGGAACCCGACCCCGCGAAATATCCGCAGGGGTTCAAGCCCTTCAGTGACAGGGTGCGTGCGCACGGCATGCAGTTTCTCCTTTGGCTCGAGCCAGAGCGCGTCGGCGATCCGGACTCATGGCTCGGCAAGAACCATCCCGAATGGCTCATACCGGGAAACAGCGCCGGCTTGGTGCTCAATGAAGGTCACGCGGAGGCATTGAAATGGCTGATCGAGCATGTGGACGGCATGGTCAAATCCCAGGGACTCGACTGGTATCGCGAAGACATGAACGGCGGTCGCTACGGAACGGCGTGGCGAAAGAATGATGCCGAGGACCGCCAGGGCATCACCGAGAACCTCTATGTGCAGGGGCATCTCGCTTTCTGGGATGAACTTCGACGCCGAAACCCACACCTGCACGTCGATTCCTGCGCCTCCGGCGGACGGCGCAATGACCTGGAAACCATGAGACGCGCGGTGCCGCTGCTGCGCAGTGATTGGTCGGTCACGGCATTTGCCGATGCTCCGCTGCAGCGGGAAGGCAACCAGGCGCAAACCTACGGCCTGTCATTCTGGCTGCCGTGGCAGGGCGCCGGTGTGCCCTTCTTCCTCGATCGCTACTCCGTTCGCAGCTACTACCTGCCCGGCTTCGGAATGATTCAGAACGACCATTGGAGTAAATCGGACAGCAAGCGGGCCGATGTCAAGAGAGGCTATAATGAATGCCGCCGGGTCGCGCCGCTGATGCTCGGCGACTACTATCCGCTCACGCCCTACAGCCTCGAGACAAACAACTGGATCGCCTGGCAGTTTCACCGCCCCGATTTCGGTGCCGGTGTCGTCCAAGCCTTCCGACGGTCCGACGCTGCGAACGACACGCTGACTGTGAAGCTCCACGGCCTTGATCCCGAGCAGCATTACGAGATCGAGAACCTCGACGGTGGCACATCAACACACACCGCCACTGAACTGATGAACGGACACACCATCACGCTGCGGGAAACACCCGCCGCGGCGCTCCTCGTTTTCAAAGCCATTCAGTAAACTCACAACGTCATGGCATCTAACACGCAATCACGCTCAGGTGACCCGATGTGCTTGTTCCGCAGTCCGACTATGAAAACGATGCTCTTCATGCTGTTTTGCGGCCTGTTACTGGCAGCACCCATCCAGGCCGGTGAATCGTGTCAGGCCCCCTTCGATGTCGTCAAGCCTCGGGTGCCGGACAAGCTCTGCCGCGTGGCGCTCAACCAACAGGAACTCGGCGGAGAAATCGATCGCCGTATCAAGAACCTGATCTATCAGAACTACATGGTGGTCGATCTGGACGGCAAGTGGCTTGATCACTTTCGCAACCGCACGGACCGCGGCGACCGGCAGTACGTCTACTACGGTATTGGCAAGGTATTCGACGCCGGCAGCCTGTTCGCCGCCTACACGGGTGACCCGAAGGTTGCCGCACGCACCCAATACATCATCGACGAACTGGTGAAGTCCCGCGACGCCGACGGGTACCTGGGGTTCTGGAACGTCGAGCCGGAGAACCGGCAAAACCACATCAACTGGATTCTTCACGAGCAGGAATACATCAACCTGGCGCTCGTGCGGAATTATCGCTCGACGGGCAATCCCCAATCGCTGGCCCACGCGAAAATCATGGGCGACTACATCCTCAAGACGTTCCCCACGCCGCAGAATCCGTGTTACGACGCCGGCGAGATCTGCACGGCGGGCCTGCCGGAAGGGATGCTGGAATTGTACCGCGTGACGGGCGACAAGCGGTACTTCGACTTCGCCGCCGACGTGCCCCACGGGAATAGCCGCGGCGAGGTCCAACTTGCGTCGCTGCGGACGTGGGAGCAGGATGTCAGCCGCCGCCCCTGCCACGTGTACGTCATGCTCGCACGCTGCTACGCCCAGACCGAATTGTACCGCCTCACCGGTGAGGAAAATCTCCTGAACATGAGCCAATTCATGCGAAACGAGTTGCTCAAAGACGGTGAGGGCGGCATGCTGGTGACCGGCTCGTGCTCCGAAGGCGAACATTTCACCTACAACCAGAACGGACGTGGGGCCATCGGCGAATCGTGCGTTACCGCCTACGTGTTGCGATGGATGGACAGCCTCATGCGGCTGGAAGGCGACATGCGCTATGGCGATGTGCTCGAACGAACCATCTACAACGCCCTGCTGGCGGCCAACTCGCCCGACGGACGCTGGATTCGCTATTTCACCCCGTTCACCGGCGACCGGCAGTACGACACCCGTGACTTCTTTTGCTGCTGCGGGAACTATCGCCGGGCGGTGGCTGAGCTACCGCAGAAAGTATATTGCCGCACACCGGAGGACGGAATCGCGTTGATTCTGTTCACCAACTCGAAAAAGTCGTTCGACGTGAAGGGGCAGGCCGTCACAATTCTGCAGGAAGCCGCCTATCCAAACGACGGCAACGTGAAACTGACGTTCTCAACCCAAAACCCCGTAGCGTTCGCGTTTCAATTCCGCACGCCGCGCTGGTGCGAGAAGATCACGCTGCGGGTGAACGACGAAGTTCCGGTGACAATCGACCCGTCGGGGCAGAAACTCGGGTGTTACGTGCTGAATCGGACGTGGAAGGACGGTGACGTGGTAGGAATCTCGATGCCAATGGCGTGGCGATTCCTGCGAGGTCGGGCGATCCAGTACGGCCGTGTGGTGCTTTTGCGCGGGCCGATTGTGTATTGTATCGGTAAAGACCAGAACGCCGAACTGCTCGTGAAGTGCCCCGAACCGCGGAATCTCGTCATCGACCCGGCTTCCGTCAACGAACCGGTGAGAGATGATTCGATTCGTCCGAACGGCTTGAAAGTCGTCGCCAAAGCGTGGCTGAATCAGGATTGCACCGGCGAAAAAGTCGATGTCACCCTGACCGAGTTTATCGACCCGAGCGGCCAAGACGTCTATTTCTGCGTGCCGAACCTAGCGGACACGTCGCCGGTGGGGCTGACGGACGACGAAATCGTGTCGTGGCCCAACGAGTTTGTCAACGCACACGTGCTGAAGGCGTTTTACGGACCGAAGGCGACGGGTGACCTCGAAGGGATATTCGAAATCCGGGGCGATGTCGTTGCGGATTTGGCGGCGGATTACGTCAACCCGGGCGGCAAAACCGGGGTCACGGCGGAATTCCCCGACGCCGCGGGCGGAAGGTGGGCGTTTTACAACTGCAAGAACGGCGGGCTGCTGTCCACCGCTTCGGCCAGCGATGTGAAACCGTTGAACTCGCGATTCAAGGCGTTCGGCTCGCCGCTGGGTTACGCCTACGGGCTGGAAAACCAGGGCGATGAGCTCGGCTTCGCGTCGAACTACGCCCCCAGCGATCGGCAGGAGGATGCCTGGCGGGATCACTACACCGAACACATGTTCGATCAGGTGCTCGCCGACGGCGAGCGGAACGAATTCCTTTACACGCACCCGATTTCCGACACGGCGTGCTACAACGTTTTCCGATGGACGCCCTCTGCCGACGTGCAAAAGAAGGATGTAACGCTGTGCGGCACGCTCTTCTCGAATCTGGGCAACGGCGTCGAACTCCGCGTTATCCGCTGCAGCGACGACACACGGCACGAGGTCCTCGGCACGTTCAATACCAAGGACCTCACAGTCGGCAAATGCGGCACCGCCCAATTCGTCCTGCGGCTGCGGCCCGGCGAGGTTAGCAGGCATCTCGACTTTGTCCTGCACAACGCGGGTTCCCATATCTGCGACGCGACCGCCTTGAGAATCCGGGCGTACACCAACGTCGAGCGGGCCGCCACCGACACCGACGTGACGGAACAGGTGCAGGCGAAGTTTCACAACCGCCTTGTCACGCCGCTTGGCCCGTACCCCGAACTGTTCGGGAAGGTAGCACCTGGTGCGGAAAAGACGCTGAAAGTCAAACTCCACTTCTGGCGGGACGGCGTGGTGAAATACCTCGAATTCCCGCAGGACGCGGCCCTGGATTTGACCGAAAAGTGACGGAGAAACCAGTTCGATGAACAAGCAAAGCCACCCAACGATGGAACTCACCCTCACACTCCTCATCGCCCTGTTGCTGGTTCCGCCGGCCGCGCTGCACGCCGCCGACACGCCCAAACCTCAGTGGGGAACCCCCGCCATTCCCTCTGAACCGCTGGCTGAAAAAGGCGATCTGCTCTTCACCGACGACTTCGAGAGGGACGATCCGGGCGAGTGGCGGATCGTGATCCCCGCCTTCGCCGTCACAGAGGGAGTTCTCGTCGGCAAGCAGGACCGCGCTGACCATGGTGCGGTAGGGCGAGTCTATCGGCCGATGAAGGACGTGGTGGTCGAGTTCAGGTTCCAGCTCGAAGGTTCCACGACCTTCAATGCCGTATTCGACGACCAGAAATGCAAGAGTTCCCACGCGGGCCACATCTGCCGCGTTGCCTTCACGCCAAAAGTAATCCGCCTTGGCGACGACAAGGAAGGAATCATGCGCAACGACATCTTCGCCATGCGCAGGGATCCCGCCCGCAAAGCCGAGGCGGACAGACTACTTAAAGGACGAAGCTCGTCGGCACCAGCGACCCTCGAACAGAAGAAATGGTATCTGGTCAACATCGAGATCGTTGGCGATCAGATGCGTGTCTGCCTCGACGGCCGGGCTGTCGGTTTGCTCCAGTCGCCCGGCATCGCCCACGAGACCAAGAGCAGTTTCCACTTCACTGTAAACGGTCCCGGCATCCACTTTGACGAGGTTCGCATCTGGAAGGCCCGCTGAATGACATTTACCTTTGGGCACACGCCATGAGGCGACTTCCAAGTCCGGAAAGGTTTCTCGAGGAAAACGACACTCGCACTGGTTGCCTTGCTGCTCGCTTCCTTGGTCTTGCCGTCGTCGAAGGCTCCGGCGGCCGAAGGGCTCAACATCGTCCTCTTTCTGATCGACGACCTTGGGTGGATGGATGTGGGCTGCAACGGGAGCACGTACTACCGGACGCCGAACATCGACCGCCTCGCCCGAGAGGGAGCCCGGGTCACCGACGCCTACTCGGCCTGCGCCGTCTGCTCGCCCACCCGCGCGGCAATCCTCACCGGAAAATACCCGGCTCGGCTGATGCTGACCGACTGGCTCCCCTCGGGGCGCTGCAATCCCAAGACGCGGTTGCAGAGTGGGCGGTTCGTCCGCGCCCTTCCGCTCGAAGAGTTCACGCTGGCCGAAGCTTTGCGTGAAGCCGGCTATCGGACCGCCGCCATCGGCAAATCCAGCACCTCGATGGCATGAACTTGCAGCCGTTGCTCCAGGGTGAGGTCTCGCTTGGCCGCGAGGCGATCTTCTGGCACTACCCGCATTACAACCGCCACCCATCGAGCGTGCCTTCCAGCGTGATTCGTAAGGGAGCGTGGAAGCTCATTGAGACCTTCGATCCCGAGGGCGTGGAACTGTACAATCTGGCCGAGGACCTCAGCGAGACCTGCAATCTCGTCGGGGAACGACCTGACCGGGTGAATGAACTTCGCCAGGAGCTCGACGCCTGGCGCCGCGACGTCGGCGCAGAGATGATGCGGCCGAATCCCGAGTACGATCCGGCCGTGCAGAGTCCCGTGAAGAAAAGGAAGAACAAGAAGGCGAAAACGCAATGAAGACGCTGCTTGCCCTCGCACCGCTCCTGCTGACCCCGCTGCCCGTACTGCACGCAGCCGATCTATCCGGCTCTGCCCGGCCCAACGTCCTGTTCATCGCCGTTGATGACCTGCGCACCTCGCTGGGCTGCTACGG
This sequence comes from Thermoguttaceae bacterium, assembly GCA_035528065.1. Lineage (GTDB taxonomy): Bacteria > Planctomycetota > Planctomycetia > Pirellulales > Thermoguttaceae > DATKZH01. The sequence continues at coordinate 22,907 of DATKZH010000715.1, forward strand.
CGACCGGCTGGCCAAAACACCGAACATCGACCGGCTCGCGGAAACCTCGCGCCGGTTCACCCGGGCCTACTGCCACCAGTCGGTGTGCGGTCCGTCGCGGACGTCGATCCTCACGGGCCGGCTACCCGACAACACCCGGGTCTGGCACAATCGCAACCTGTTCCGCGATACCCTTCCCGATGCGATCACGCTGCCCGAATACTCCAAGAACCACGGTTACCACGCCCAATCGCTGGGAAAAGTCTTCAGCGGAAACTCCCGTGAGGCGGAGCAGGACCCACAATCGTGGTCGGTGCCGCTGCTGAAAGGCCCCGGCTGGTCCGACTATGCCCTGGAAGAGAACCGGCGTGGGAAGGGCAAGGGGCCGGCCACCGAGCAGGCCGATCTGCCCGACGAGGGCTATTCCGATGGCAAGTTGGCCGCCCTGGCGGTCAAGACGCTCGGGGATCTTGCGGCGCAGGATCGACCGTTCTTCCTGGCCGTGGGATTCTTCAAGCCGCACCTGCCGTTTTGTGCTCCGAAGAAATATCGGGATCTGTACGACCCCGAAGACTTCCAGCCGGCCGGCAAGGCGGTGCGGACGAAAAACGCGCCCGGCGTGGCCTACCCGGATCATCTCGAACTGGGCGGTTATAAGGACGTGCCGAAGGACGAGCAGGTCAGCCTTGAGCAAGCACGCCACTTGCGCCACGGATACTACGCCTGTGTCAGCTATGCCGACGCGCAAGTGGGAAAACTGCTGGACGCCTTGAAACGGCTCGGGTTGGAAGGAGACACGATCATCGTGTTATGGGGCGCTCACGGCTACTCGTTGGGAGAGGCCGACCACTGGTGCAAGGACACGAACTTCGAAATGGATACCCCGACGCCGCTCATGTTCCGTTTCCCGGGCATGCCGGAGCCGGGTGTCGCGACCGAGGCCATGATGGAATACGTGGACATCTCTCCGACGGTCGTGGAACTAGCGGGCCTTCCGGCTGCCGCCGACCTGGACGGTACCAGCCTCATGCCCGTCCTGAAGGACCCCCGGCAACCCGGACGCCAATTCGCTCTCAGCCAGTTCTCCCGTCCCTTCAAGCCGAGCATGCCCGAAGTCATGGGATATTCGATCCGCACCGAGACCCACCGCTACACGCGCTGGGTCCAGTGGCCGACGCGTCAGACACTTGTCGAAGAGCTTTGCGACTACGACTCCAGCCGCAGCGCGGGCCGCCAGGGCGCTTTCCTGGTCGAACGGAAAAACGCCGCCGGTGACCCGGGCTACGCGGAACTGCGCGAGCGACTCGGCGCCATGATGGATCAGTCCTTGCGCACGCGAACGAACCTGGAGGCGCTCGATATTCCGGCGACCGAGAAGCGGGCGCGGAAGAAGAAGGGAAAGGGCCGCCAGGAGTCGGTAAGGTGACATCGATTCTCGTACGAAGCAGCCTGCTGCTTGCCGCCGTGCTCGGCGGAGATTCCTGGCTTGGGAAGTGATGAAGGCCAGATTCTCAAAGGATTTGCAGGTCGGCTGAAAAAGTTGACCTCACGCCTCCGTCGCTCCTACGCGATCCACGGCGCACGCATCGCGCGGGAGCGGAGCCGGTTGGCCTCGGGGTCGTTGACGAATTCCTCCTTGACCGGGTCGTATTTCAGGTTCCGCTTCAGCCACATGCAGATGTTGGCGGCGTGCACCGTGGTCATGGCGCCGTGCATCGCCTCCGGATGGGCCACGGTTTCGCCTCGCGATTTGATGCAGTCGAAGAAATTGCGGGCGTGGTTCATCGGCCGCCCGGTGCGGGCCGTGTACGCGTCGAGCACCTTGTCGACTTCGTCCAGAAGCGCCGCCGAGGAGCCCCGCGTTTGCTCGTGATCGCTCCCGGAGTTTGCGATCCAACCCTCGGTGCCGTCGAACCGCTGGCCCGAGACACCGGCCCAGCACGCTTGCTTCAGCGACAGGATCAGCTTCACGCCGTTGGCGTAGCGCGCCACCAGGCCATCGCCGAACGCGTTGTCGACGTACTCGTATTCGACTGCGGAAGTGTTCCGCGCGTCGATCCCCGCCTGAACCTGGACGATCGTGTGCGCGCCCCATTCGCCGATGCAACTGGTGTGGAAATCGTAGTGGCCTCGCCACGCGCCGCGGACGTACGCCGCGTTGTACGGCCGCCAGGGGCACGGACCGAGCCACGCGTCCCAGTCCAGCTCGTCCTGCGGCGGCTCGGGTTCGGCGGGCAGCCAATCACGACGCATCAGCGCATCCTCCCACGGAGCGATTTGAGCGTAGGCGGTATGCAGCTTGCCGAGGCGGCCGGAGCGGGCCAGCTCGATGCCGAACACGCGATTGGGCCAGCTCAGGCCCTGCGTGCCGCTCTGATACACGCGCTGGTAGCGCCGGGCCGTCTCGACCACCATCCGCCCTTCCGCAATGGTCATCGAGGAGGGCTTTTCGCAGTAGACGTCCTTGCCCGCCCGCATCGCCATGATCGACGCCAGGGCGTGCCAGCGGTCGCCGGTGGCAATCACGACGGCGTCGAGGTCCGTACGTTCGGGCAGGAACTCGCGAATGTCACGAGACATGGCGCAATCCTTGTTCCCGTACTTCGCGTCGACCATGTTCTTGACCATCTCGCGTCGGCTGCGGTTGGTGTCGCAGATCGCCAGGAACTGCACGTCCGGTTCGCCGAGCATCCCGCTGAGTACACTCCGGCCCCGGCCGCCCAGCCCGATGCCGCCCAGCAGGATCCGCTCGCTGGGCGCAACGTTGCCGTCCTTCCCCAGCGCCCGCGCCGGGACCAGGCAAGGCACGGCCGCCAGTCCGGCCGCCGCCGCGGTCTTCAACAAGTCCCGCCGCGTCAGTCGCGCCGCCGACGGCCGATGTGCTGTTGACGTCGTCGCGTGTGCTGCGTTGGTCATTTCCAGTTCTCCTGGGGGGCTGTCTCACTGCTTCATGAACTCGTTGGCCTGCGGCGCGACCTGGTCGAGGTTGGGCGTGACGTCGGCCTCCATCCGGTCCAAGGCCCACGACATTCCGCCCAACAAGATCTGCTCGAAGATCTTACTCGACCACACGTCTTCGCGATGGCCCAGGGAGGTGTAGAACACGCGTCCCTTGCCGTGCATGCGGGCCCAGGTGCAGGGGAAGGGGGACCGGTCGTAGCAGCGACGATCGACCGCGGCCTTCTTGTCCATTCCCGCACAATCCTGGACCAGGACCACGTGCAGGTCCTCGGCAAAACGCATCAGGGAGAACCACTCCTCGAGCATCGAGAACGATTCCCCCAGTTGCTCAGCGCCCGGAAATTGGGGCGAGACCACGTTGATCCGGGCCACCTGCTGGCTGCCGTGTCCCAGGCAGTCGGCCCCGGCGGCCTCGGGCAACAGCCAGAGCCCCGGATGGACGGCCACAAACGGCTTTCCTTCGCGTACGGCCGCATCCAGGTTGTTCCAGCCGGATTCAGAAAGAGGCTGGTTGCCGTCATGGCCGTCCGCCTTGATCGGCTTCAGCAGATGCTCCGGCCTGCCGCAGGTGTACGAGACCACGGCCGCGTAGGCGTCCAGGTCCCGCTCGAAGACCCGGCCGTCCTTGGTGCAGTCGACCGTGCAGTCGATCTGCCGGGCCATCTCGACCAGGGCCTTCTCGGCAAACGACAACTGGCCGCCCTCGCGGCGGATCACCGGGTGCTCGAACAACGCGCTGCGGCTGAAGAAGAGGATCTTGCGCGGGCTTTTCTGTTCCGCCCATCCGCATCGAGCGGCCAGCGGCCACCCCAGCACCGCGGCCCCCAACGACTGCAACATTCGGCGACGTTTCATAGGAGAACCTCCCCCGTGCGCCCGGCGCGATCACGGCTCGTGTTTGTTGCGGGCTGCTGCGGACTCACACTCGTTGACGGAATTCTGGCACAGTTTGAAAGGCATTGCAACAGGCAAGGCATCTACTCCAGCAGCCACTGGCCGGCCGCGGCTTCCTGTTGCGCGGTCCACCCTCAAGGATGAAAACGGCTGTTTTCGTGGGAGGAGATCCGTGATAGATGCCCAGCCCGGTTGCCGCGAGTCGGGAACGCCCGGGAGGCTCCATTCCGGACCTCACATGGGGCGCCACATGGAAAGTCGCGAGCTTCTCTGTTAACATGGGGTCGGCTCCGGCGCCCACGGCCAGGCTGGGAGCCCGTCAAGTGCGCACCTGATTCTGGAGGAGCGATCATGAACCGTGCTTCCCGCCGCAGTTTCCTCAAGCGATCGGCGGCCGCCTCCGCCGCGTTTGCCGGAGCCAGCCTCTGCGCTTCCCCGTGGTTGCGAGCCGCCGGCGCCAACGACGACGTCCGGCTGGCCGTGGTCGGCGTCGGCTCGCGGACAAAGATCGGGGGCCAGGGCAGGAACGAAATCCGCAGTTTCCGGAAGATCCCCGGCGTTCGCATCGTCGCCCTCTGCGACGTTGACGACGCCAATCTCGGCCCGGAGGTGGAAAGTTTTCAGAAGCGTAACGAGCCGATCGCCGCGTACACCGACGTGCGCAAGCTTCTGGAGAGCAAAGACGTCGACGCCGTCGTGGTCACCACGCCCAATCACTGGCACGCGCTGGTGACGATCTGGGCCTGCCAGGCCGGCAAGGACGTGTACGTCCAGAAGCCCGCCTCCCACAACGTCTTCGAAGGCCGGAAGATGGTCGAGGCCGCCGGCAAGTACCAGCGCATCGTGCAATGCCCCAACGGATCGCGCGCTCCGAACGGCCACGCGGAAGCGCTGGACTACGTGCGTCAGGGGAACCTCGGCAAGGTCGTGATGGTTCGCCACGTACACTTCTCGCCGCGCACGAGCATCGGCAAGGTGGGCGGCCCACAGCCGATTCCGTCCACGCTCGACTACAATCTCTGGTCCGGCCCGGCCCCGATCGAGCCGCTGGTGCGCGAGAATCTGCACTACGACTGGCACTGGCAATGGCCCTACGGCAACGGCGAGATGGGGAACTGGGGCATTCACCACCTGGACGGCTGCCGCATGTTCGTCGGCGGCGGGTTGCCGCGGCACGTCATCGGCATTGGCGGGCGGTTCGGCTACGAGGATGACGGCCAGACGCCCAACACCCTGATCGTGTATTACGATTACGAGCCCGCGCCGGTCCTCAGCGAGTACCGCAACCTGCCCAAGGACGGGTCCTTCCTGGCAAACGGCGTTGCCGGAAAGGATTCCTGGGGCGCGGGCGCGATGGATTCGTATCAGGGAATCCCGATCGGCAAGGTCATTCACTGCGAGCACGGGTACGTGATCAGCACCGTGAGCAGCCATGCGGCCTTCGACACCGACGGCAAGGAGATCGTGAAGTTTCAGCCGACCACCCCGCCCTTGAACCATAATTTCATCCAGGCCGTGCGCAGCCGCCGCGCGGACGACCTGGTGAGCGACATGCTCGAGGGGCACCTCTCGGCCGTGCTGGTCCACCTGGGCAACATCTCGCACCGCGTCGGCAAGACGATGCCGGACCGCGAGATCGGAGAGCGCATCGAAGGCAACCAGGAGCTGTCGGCCGCCTACCAGCGGTTCCATGCCCACCTGTCGGCCAACGGAGTGGACCTCGACAGGACGCCCGCCACGCTGGGCGCAATGCTCGCTTTCGATCCGGACACGGAGCGTTTCGTCGGCGAGTTCAGCGAAGCGGCGAACCGGCTCGTCTCTCGGAAATACCGCGCGCCGTTTGTGGTGCCGGAAGAGGTGTAATCGCACTATCAAGGACCATTCCATGAGCACCAACCATCGGACGATTTCGCGAAGAGACTTTCTGGCCGGCAGTGCCGCAGCCGCCGCCGCGGGCATCTGCTCGCTCGGCGGTCTGCGGCCTTCTCCCTTGGGGGCGGCCGAGCCGCCGGCCAGGTCGGCAATGCCGTTCGGCCTGGCCACGTATACCTGGGGGAAGGACTGGGACGTCCCTACGCTAATCACCAACTGCGCGAAGGCCGGGGTGTACGGGGTGGAGCTTCGGACCAGCGCGAACTACGCGCACGGCGTCGAAGTGACCCTCAGCGCATCGGAGCGCGCCGAAGTCAAGAAGCGGTTCGCCGACGCCCCCGTCCACGTCGTCAGCCTCGCCTGCAGCGAACGGATGGATTGGCCGGAGCCGGACCGACTCCGGACGGCCATCGAGGCGGCCAAGGCGCACCTGCAGCTCAGCCACGACGTCGGCTGC
>DATKZH010000716.1:0-8139 GCA_035528065.1 Thermoguttaceae bacterium
CCGCAGTGGTAATGCCAGCCCGGATATAATCGGACCGGACACCCAAGCCACAAATAGAATGCCCCCGCTCAATCGCGAGTCGGGGGCATTTATTTTTAGGGTTATCAATAAAATACTTGACACAGCCCGGCCCGGCCCTTATTCATTGGTAACCCGCAATGCAGCGGGGGAGACAAGGGGGACGACATGAATTATCAGGAAATCAAGTGTGCAATCCGAGTAGCAGACGAAAACGCCCAAAGCGGCTGTCTCTCACTTGCCAACGATATGATCCATGACGTGCTTCGCGAAGGCGGCACTATCCACGATATTCAATCGATCATGGCTCCCGAGTCGCTCAAAGCACTTCGAAAGTGGGCACGGAAGCAAGCGAAGGCTTGATCCCACCGATCCCAATCCAGATCCAGATACGCCCCCGATGGAGCAATCTACCGGGGGCGTTTCTGCGTCCGCACGCCGGCCGATCCAGTAACCCGCACCCTACCTACCAGCAACAGGCGATCGCCAGACTCAGCCGATCCTAGGCACCCTACAGGCGCTCTCGAGCGTTCACGAGGGTGGATTGAACCGGGGCGAGTAGCGGGCTGTAAACCGCTTGCGGAATCATGGTTTACAGTGGCGCAGTGCGGCATGAATGATGCGTGGCGTTATGAATGCTCCCCCGCGAACTATCATTTAGGCCCGTTTCAGCCCCCGCTAACCCGCTGGAATCCATGGGTAAACTCCCGATCGCAACCCATCCCGGTGTTAGGCGTCAAGCCAGTCTATTTGTCATAATGCATGTTATCGGTGGTGCAGACTTAGCCCGTTTCCCTGCATATTCAGGCACTTAGCGGCTTTAGTGTTCGTGACTATCGGTCGCTTTCGTGGGATTACCGCTCAAAAGTGAATCTGAGTTCAGGTTCAGACCCTAGGGGGGGGAGCCCCCTGAATCGGCAATTGGTTCCATCGGGTTGTTTTGGGTCCCTACCCCTCCCCATCCACTCTCAACACTCCGTCTCTCACGAAAAAAAAAGTTCCACGTGGAGCTGGGGTGAGTTTTCCCTTTGGGGGACGGTCGGGAAAAAGGGTTTGGATTATCGGGTCTTAATTCCCGGCAGTCCTCGTCCGTCTATGCAATGTCCGACGGTGTTTCCGGCGCAGACGCAGTTGATGCCACCGCATTCGGAGGAGGAGTTGCAGGGGTTACCGATGCAGGCGAAGCACTCGGCGGGTTGTGGGAGGAGTGAGGTTGTGAGGAGGATTGAGGCGGCGAGGAGGAGGGATTTCATGGATTGGCCTCGTGGGTGGGCGGTTGGGTTCTTGGCAAAGTTCTCCTACTCCCAGCGGCCGGGTTCGGAAAACGGCGCGATTTGAATGTTATCGCGTTGCGTCTTCGAACACGCTGGTTTCAGAGTCCGACCGGACCTTTTTGGGGTGCGGTTCACCGACCTTGCGCCCGTTGGGGCCTGTGGCGTCGGCTCGCTCGAGTTCCTATCACCGGCCGCTCCACGTTTGCGCGACCTCACCTTTGCCCCGTCTCGAGTTCAGCTCTAGGGCACGTCGATTTAGGTGTCCCCGTTGTACGACGATTTCGTGCCTCCCCGATCCCCAACCGCTGTGGCGTCAAGATCGGATCAAAGGCGGTTTTTGGCCCTCCTTTGTTCCATCCTGAGTTCGCTAAACACGCGATTCCATATGAGTTTTCGTTCTGCTCGAGTGGTGGGTTCGTTGAAGTCGTACCGGGTGCCGAAGCGTTGGGCGTCTTTGGCTTCTTCGATGATCCTGGCGAGTTGTTCGGCGCGTGCTTGAGTCCGCGGCATGGGCTCTGCGCTCTTCGCGAGCCTTCGGATCATCCGCTCACGATCCCAGTTCAATGATCTCACGTTGAGGTCGCCTCCTGCATCGTGAGTGAGTTGCGTCTACACTCGATCTTGACTTGTGAGGTCTGGAATTGTCAAGACTATCTTGGAGTCGATTGCGTGATGCGGTTCTTGCGGCCCTCTGCGGCGAGCGAGACGGTCTCGGTTTGGAGTTTTTCGGAGACCATTCGTGCAGCCGGACCGCCATCGCGGCCAGCGGCTTGACTGTTGGCAGCGGGCGGCGTGGCCTTTTTGAGCGGGGCCATGGGTGCTTCGGTCTTCATCATGTTCTTCATGGGAATCTCCTCTACCCGGAGGTAGCGCAGTGAGCGTGTCGAAGGTGCCGACGATTGTAGTGGACGAACCGGAGAAGGCGAAAGTGGGTCGTCGGAAGGATAGCCGGCGTCACATGCCGGTGTCTGCGGGCGGCGATGGGATGGACTGTGAGGGCTGCGAGCGTCACGTCCCGCTGGCGGAATTCTCGAAATATCTCGAGGCGGACCTCGATCTGAGCAGCGAGACGGCGCCGGCGATGCTTTGCAATGACTGCGCGACCTATGGCCGGCCGCTCAAGAATCCGATGACCGAGCTGACGGTGAAGGAGAACAAGGCGCTGGAGGTGCTGGCCTCGGGGGGCTCTCTGGCCGCAGCGGCGCGCACGGCGGGCATCCATCACGAGACGATGCGTCGCATGTTGAAGGGTCAGGAAAGGGACATTTTCCGGCAAGCCTATCAGTGGTTGCTTGTGAGTAATGGTGTTGATCCGCGCAAGTTGATCCGGGTGATGAAGGATGCGCTCGATGCAAACAAGCACCAGTTTCACAGCGAGGTGAAGGACTTCGTCGAGTTTCCGGACCATGGCGTGCGGCTGAAGGCGGCGGATATGGCGATGAAGGCGCTCGACTTGAGGCCGCCTACGGAGTTGTCGCGCGATCCGAACTCGGATCATGGGCGCGGTGGGGTGACGGTGATTATCGAGACGAACCTTGGGGATGGCAAAGGGGCGCCCAAGGAAGAATATGAAATTGTGGCCGAGCGGGTCGGCTAGGGAGGTTACATGGCAGCGAAGAAGTCGGGTGACATTGGTTTACTTCGTGCGGGTGGCGCGTTTCTTTTTGTTCAGTGGGCTGACGATCTTTCGAAAGCGCGATTCTTCTTTTCTCTTCGCTAGAGCGTGCTCTGTGGCGATTGCTGTCTGTGACTTTGTGAGATTTTTATCACCGAGCATGCTTTTGAAGAGATCGGTGTTTCGCATCTCTTTATTCGCGGTGACCAGTTTATCCTTTCGGATGTTCTTGTTCGTTTTTTTTGTTCCCGGTGACTTTTTCTTGGCGGGCATCACTTCTCCTTGATCTCGCGTGTGGCGAGTTACCCTGAGTCTGACTCAAATATTCAGAACGCGTCAAGATCATCTAGAAATTGAGAGGGCTGATGGCAGAAGAGCGCACCAAGTTCATCGCGAACCCGACGCAGAAGCTCTTTATCGAGCATCGGCCGTTCGAAGGCTACAAGCGGCCTCGGAACTGGCCGAAGGATGTGAAGCCGCAGGTGATCGATCTGTTCTCGTGCCGCATGGGCGAGGGTAAGTCGGCGGCATTGTGCTGGGGCATCTGGTTTCACACCAAGCACAACCCGAGAGCCAAGCACGCGGTGATCCGGGACACCTGGGAGAACTGCCGCGATACGACGATGCAGGAATTCTTGAAGTGGTTCCCGGATGGCGTGTACGGAAAGCTCGTGAAGAGTGAGAAGACGTTCACATGGAACCCGGGGACTGGTCTCAATGGGTCCGTGACGTTCATGGGCATGGACGACGAGAAGGATGCCGGGAAGCTCCAGTCGCGCGATCTGGCGGGAATCTCGGTCGATGAGCCGTCGCCGGCCGCGGGAACAGGCGGCATCGATGAGATGATCTTCACGACCGCGCTCACTCGGCTTCGTCAGCCGGGGATGCAGTGGTATATGGCGAAGCTTGCACAGAACAACCCGGACGAATCGCACTGGACCTATCAGAAGTTCGTCGATCCAGGCACGAAGGGTTATTTGAACTTCCAGACGCGCACGCCCGAGAACATCGAACATCTGCCGCCCGGCTATTACGAGCAGATGAAGAAGGATTTGTCGAGTCGACCCGACCTGCAACGCCGGTTTGTCGAAGGCACCTTCGGGTTCCAGCAACTCGGCCAAGCGGTGTGTCCGCTGTTCAGCGATACGACCCATCTGGTAGACAATCTCGAACCGGTGCCGGGCTGTGAGTTGTGGCTGAGCTGGGACGGTGGCTTGACACCCGTCTGTACGATCGTCCAGATTGCGCCGGATGGACGACTGTATGTGCTCGATGCGCTCTCCGAGACCGACGGCGGAATTTACCAGTTGATCGAGGACAAGGTGTTTCCGCTCCTCAAGACGAAATATTCGAAGTTCAAAGGCAAGTGGCACCACACGGGAGACCCGACGCTCGAGAACAGGGACCAATCGGATTCGCGACAGTCTCCAGTTCGTGTCATCAAGCGTATGTTAGGCGGGACATGGCGCAAGGGTCCGAAGGATATCGAGCCGGGCGTCAATCCATTGAACCGCCGACTAGGGTTGTTAGGCCCAGGCGGCAAGGGAATGATCCTCGTCGACAAGAGGAATGCAAAGGGGATCTGGCACGCGCTGCGCGGTGGGTGGCATTACAGTAAACACGGTTCGACGACGAGCCCGAGTCCAGTCAAAAACCATCCGCATTCTGATTTTGGCGATTCGATGCGTTATTTGTGCGGCGTGTTATTCCCGGAAGGCGAGATGAGGCCGGCAAAGGGCCACTACAACACGCCTCATTATGCGAATTACGGACCGAGCACGATTGGTGGAGCGTCGGCGAAGACGCTTCGACCTGACAAACTCAAGATTCCGTCCGATTTCAGGACGTTTTAGTAGGGGCATAACATGGCGTCAGCGACACCCTTCGACATTCTAGGCGGTGGATTGTCTCAAGTGGACGACGAGATCGCACCGGAGTTCAGGACGCCAGCGTTTCGCGCGCCCGGAGCCGATCTGGAAGAGACGAAGCTCGACATGGAGGAGCACGAGATTCTTCAACTCCTCGGTTCGTACTTCGACGAAGCCGAAAACGCCCGGGAGACGGGCTTGAACCCACGTCACGAGGTCTGGGAGCAGAATCTACACGGATTCTGGATGCGGAAGGATTTCGGCGACAAGATGGATTGGCAGTCGCGCGAGGTTTCGTCGGCGATTCCCAATTTCGTCGAGCGGTTCGCTGCCAATCACCGTCAAGCACTTACTCAGAGTCGCGATTGGGCGCGCGTTCAGGATTTGGACGACCCGCACGGCAAGCTCACGAGTTTCGCAACGAAGCTGACACGGTTAGCACTCGATTTCTCGGGCACGAATTCATCCGGGCAACCGATTCCGTTCGAATATCTGTTTGGCAACATCGTGTTGACCGGCGCGCTCATGTCAATGACGTGTGCCGTCACCTGGGACCCGAGAACGGGTCGCGTAGTGACAGAGCAAGTCGACCCGCGCCAGTGTTATTGGGACCCGACGGGACGCGGACTCTACCGGGTTCGATTCTGGGATGTCGACAAAGAGACGTTGCTGAGGATGGCCGACTTGGAGGACGATGCCGGTGAGGCGCTCTTCGATCGAGAGGCGATACAAGAACTCGTTGCGAGTGAAAGTTCGGAGATCATCGAGAACAAGGAGGTGTCGTCGGGTCAGGGCCATTCTTCGCACTCGGCGCGGACGCCGATCATCCTGAAGGAGTGGCTTGTCGACCTGATCGACCGCGACGGAGGCGACATCGGATCGCATAAGGTGCGCGAGCGGCAGTTGATCGTCACCGCGAACGATGGTCGGATCATCCGGGGTCCGGAGCCGAATCCGTGGTGGCACGGTAAGGACTGGATCGTCAATCACCCTGTTTTGCAAGCGCCACTGGCGGCTGTAGATGGCCGGACCTACGTTGAACTGTTCCGGCATCAGGTGGCGACACACGAGAACGTGACCAATCGGATCATCGATAACCTGTCGATGAACATGAATGCGTTCGAAGTGAATCCGGACTTGCTCGACAACCCGGAATCGATCGAATTCGGGATCGCACCGAACCAGACGATCCTTCGTGCCGATGATGCGCCGCCCAACGAGCGGGCCGTTCAGTCGATCGACATGGGCAAGGGCGTAACGCCCGACATGATCAACATCTGGCAGGGACTCCGGCAGGAGATGCAGGAGGCGGCGGCGCAGTCGGACTTGTCGCTCGGGCAGCCGGTCGCGTCGGGTCAGACGACGGCGACGGAGGTTGCCGAGGCGAGCAAGGGCCAGTCGGCACTGAACAACTCGATTTCGATGGACATGGACCTCGGGTTCCTGACGCCGATCTCGGAACTGGTCTACTACACGGCGCTTCAGCATGTGACCGAGGCGGCACCCGCAATCTGGAACGGACTCACACCCGATGAGCAGGCCATGCTGACCGCTCGGCGCGATGAATTCCGGTCTCGCGCGGTGGTCGTCAAGGCGCAGGGACTCACGACTGCGGTCGAGAAGGGCAAGCGAATTCGGGGTCTAATGGGTGCTTTGAACGTGATTGGCGGCAATCCGCTGCTGATTCAGGCATTCCAGCAGAGCTACTCGATCGATCGGTTGGTGGCACTCGTGCTCGAGGACTTCGGCGTGCCCATGGACCGGATCGAATTGAACGAGCAGGAGAAGTTGCGCCAGATCGAGGCGAAGGCGAAGCAGGACTTTGCGAACTCGTTGGGTGGGGGACCGGGCGGGCCGGGGGGTCCGACCGCACAGAATCAGGGCGGGACTGATCCGCTCGCACCGGGCGTCGCCGAAGGGCTGCCGGGGGGGATCGTATGAGCGCGCCGGAAGACGACTATCGGAAACGGGATCTGGGGGCGCATTCCGCGCTTGCGCGCGAGGCGCTCGAGTTGTCGGTCTGGGGCCGGGCAGTGCAGGTCATTCAAGCGGCTGAGACGCTTCACGCCGACGGGAAATTGACCCAGGAGATGTCTCATTCCTTCCTGATCTCCCTGTTGGAGCAGCGCAAGGTGTTGGAACAGCTCAAGGTTCAGATCGGCGAGGGCGTCCGCGCGGCGCGTCGGATCGACGGCGAGATCACAAAAGCGGCCGAAAAAGAGGCCGAAGCCGTCCGCGTCCGGACCCACGGACTGAACCGCTTCACCCGTTCGAAGGTGTCAAACTGATTCTTGACTTGACAGGTCAAGATCTTAGGGCCTACTTTCGCGTCGAAACCTGAATGTGACATCAACTTCAGGTGAGGGAGAGCGCGATTGCCGTTCCATGCTGAAGTCGGCTTCGGGAACCCGGAAGAGGACGACGACGATGAAGTCGGACTCGACGCTGCCTCGTCTCCGACGCTCGAAGAATTGCAGGCTCAGTTGATTGCCTCCGAGGAGCGGGCTCAACGGGCCGAGCAAGCGCAGCTTCGCGAGCAGAACAGACTCGACGAGCTACTTCGCGGCCGTTCGCAGCCGACCAAGACCGAACGCGCTCCGCTGGGCGCAATGCCCGATCCGGCCGAAGACCCGCAAGGTCATCAGAAGTGGATCATGGAAGCGCAAGCTCGCCAGACCGAAGAATTCGAGACGCGACTCGCCAAGCAGCGTCAGGAATTCGAGAGCCGGATCGACGCCGAAACCAGTAGCGCGCGTCTCTGGGCCACCTTCGAACGAAAATATCCGACCTACGCCGCGCGCACCGAACTTGCCGGCGCCGCGTATCGCAGTCTGAACTCGAGCGGATCGATGCCGTCCGATCACGGAAAGATCGTCGAAGCCGTCAAGGCCGAGATGGATCGCATGGTCGGCGCCCCGCTCGACAGTCTTTCAAAGCCTGCGGCGCGCACCGCTGGAGTTTCCGCCGGGACACGCCCGGCACCTGTGAAGTCAAAACCGACGGAAACGGACGGGACGAGTGGTGGAATGCACGACTCGGTCTCCAAGTGGAAAGCGGACCACGGGCTTTTGTAAAGCCCGGAGGAGTGAGCAATGTCTTGGAGTGCTGATGCCGCGAGTGGTGTTTACAGGAACCACGCCCTTTCCGGAAAGATCCGTGACGCCGCCGTCGCGCAAAGTCAGTTCATGGGTTTCGCGGACACCGAGCCGAACTTCGGCAAGGGCCGAGGCGATACGGTCACGATCACTCGGGTCCACAACCTGCCGCTTGCGAGTACGGTCGATGAAATGACCGAACTCCCGTCCGGCCGACCGCTCGTCGACACCAAGTCGGTCACGGTCGAAGAGTGGGGCTACAAGGTCAA
>DATKZH010000717.1:0-8990 GCA_035528065.1 Thermoguttaceae bacterium
AGTCGCATTCTCGTCGCATGCGCGTGGGTCTCGTACCTCGACCCACCCTACGGCTCAAGCTTGGTTGGGCTCCTGTTATCTCAGGGCGTGGGTGCAAGCACCCACCCTACGATATCTGTTCGCTCAGCTATCCTCCCTCAGATCGGTTGCCGCCGCGGCGGCTTCGAACGGCGGGTCGCCGAACAACACGTCGACCTTGGCCACGAGCTGCCGGTCGTCGTAGTGCCGCGTGGTGATCGCCTTGCGCGGACAGGCCGACGCACACACCCCGCAGCCCTGGCAACTGGCCGGCTCGATGTAGGCCACGCCCTCCTCGTCGATCACAGGCACGTCGTACGGGCAGAGCCGCACGCAGGTGAGGCACCCGGCGCAGCTCGTCTGGTCCACTTCGGAAACGATCCCCGACCGGTACATCACCGGCTGCGAGATCACGGTGGCCGCCCGCGCCGCGGCCCCCTTGGCCTGGCTGATCGACTCGCTCATCGACTTGGGCGCGTGGGCCAGGCCGGCCAGGAAGATCCCGTCGCTCGGGAAGTCGAGCGGCCGGAGCTTCATGTGGGCTTCGAGGAAGAAGCCGTCGGCGTTGAGCGGCACCTTCAGCGCCCGGGAGACCGACTCGGCCTCCGGGTGCGGGCGAATGGCGGCCGAAAGGACGAGCACGTCGGGCTTGAGCTCGACGGGGCGGCCCAGCACGTCGTCCGTCACCGTGACCGTCAGCCCGCCGTCCAGGCTCACCTCCGGCTTGCTCTCCGGGTCGAAGCGGATGAACACCACGCCCGCCTCGCGCGCCCGCTGGTAGTGCAGCTCGTCGAAGCCGTACGTGCGCATGTCGCGGAAGAGGACGAACACCCGGGCTTTCGGGTTGGCCTCCTTGACGGAGAGCGCGTTCTTCACTGCTTCCTGGCAGCAGACCCGCGAGCAGTACGGGTGCTCCTCCTCGCGCGAGCCGACGCACTGGATCATCACCACCTGGTTGAGCCCCGCGGCGAACGCCGGATCGGCGAGCTTCGCCTCCAGCTCCAGTTGGGTGATGATCGCGCCGCTCTGGGGATAGCCGTATTCCTGGGGCTCGTAGGGGGCGCCGCCGGTGGCCACGATCACCGCGCCGCCGCCGATCTCCATCACCCGGTCGCCCTGGCGGAGCGTCGCCCGGAACTTGCCGATGTGGCCCGCGAAGTCTTCCAGGGTCGCGCCGGTGTAGAGCCGCACGAGCGGGTGCTCCTTGACGCGCGTCACCAGATCGGCCAGAAACGCCTGCGGATCGGGGCCTTCGAGCGTGTGGCGGATGCGGCGGGCGATGCCGCCCAGCTCCTCGTCGCGCTCGACCAGGGCGACCTCGAAGCCTTGATCGGCGAGGCTCAACGCCGCGGTCATGCCGGCCACGCCCCCGCCGAGCACGATCGCCCGCTGATCCACGTCCAGAAGCAGGTCCTCGAACGGGCGCAGCGTGGCCGCCCGGGCGACCGCCATGCGCACGAGGTCCTTGGCCTTGAAGGTGGCCATGTCGGGCCGGCTGAAGTGGACCCAGGAGCACTGGTCGCGGATGTTGGCCATCTCGAACAGGTGCTTGTTCAGCCCGGCCTCGCGGAGCGTCTCCTGGAACAACGGCTCGTGGGTCCGCGGCGTGCAGCTCGCCACGACCACGCGGTTGAGCTTGTGCTCCCGGATCGTCTCGATGATCTTCTGCTGCGTGTCGGTGGAGCAGGTGTAGAGGTTTTCCTCGGCGAAGACCACGTTGGGCAGCGTCTTGGCGTACTCGACCACGCCGGGCACCTCGACCGACCGGGCGATGTTCGTGCCGCAGCGGCAGACGAACACGCCGATCCGCGGCTCTTCGTCGCCGACGTCCCGCTCCTCGGGGTAGGTCTTCTGGCGGATCTTCGTCCCGCGCACCTCGTGCAGAAGCTCGCCGGCCATGGCGGCCGAGGCGCTGGCGGTCATCACGGTCTCGGGGATGTCCATCGGCGCGGCGAACGTGCCGGCCACGTAAACGCCCTCCTTGCTCGTCCGGCCGAGCGCCATCGTATCCGTTTGGCAGAAGCCGAACCGGTCGAGCTCGACGCCCAGGGCCTCGGCCAGTTGCGACGTGGTGGCCGACGGTCGCAGGCCGATGCTGAGGATCACCAGGTCGAATTC
Organism: Thermoguttaceae bacterium; assembly: GCA_035528065.1. GTDB lineage: Bacteria > Planctomycetota > Planctomycetia > Pirellulales > Thermoguttaceae > DATKZH01. Next base: position 2,137 of record DATKZH010000717.1, read on the forward strand.
CTCCTCGGTCACTTCGCCGTCCTCGGCGACGTAGGTGAGCACCAGGTTCTTGGTCTGCTGGCGCTCCTTGACCGTGGAGATGAGGCCGCGCCGGAACTGAACGCCGTAGTTCTTCTTCGACCCTTCGTAGTACGCCTCGAAGCCCTTGCCGTACGCCCGAATGTCGTTGTAGAAGATGGTCGCTTCCAGCCCCGGCACGTGGTCGACGGCCATGATCGCTTCTTTGATGGCGTACATGCAGCAGACGCCGCTGCAGTATTCGTTCCCCGACTGAACGTCGCGCGAGCCGACGCACTGGATCCAGGCCACGCGCTTCGGCTCGGTGCGGTCGGACGGGCGGAGCACGTGCCCCTGGTACGGCCCGGAAGCGCTCAGAATCCGCTCGAACTCCAGGCTGGTGATCACGTTCTGGTACCGGCCGTAGCCATACTCACCCCGCTTGCGCGGATCGAAGGGGTCGAAGCCGGGCGCGAGCAGGATCGAGCCGACCTCGAGCGTCACCTCCTCGGGCAGCATGTCGTGGAGGATCGCCTCGGCGGTGCACGCCGTGACGCACTGGAGGCACTCGCTGCAAATGCCGCACGCCAGGCACCGGCCGGCTTCGGCCACCGCCGCTTCCTCATCGAGCGTCGCTTCGATCTCCTCGTAGCCGGTCCGCTCGTCCGCGGGCGTTCGCGACGGCACCGCTCGCGGCCTCAGGGGGAACGACCGCTCGGGCATCCCGGCGGGAGTCGGCTCGGGCTCTGCGCGTCCGGCGGCCAGGTCTTCGCCGCGGAGGAAGCGGTCGATCGATTCGGCCGCTTCGTGTCCATGGGCGACCGCCTCGACGACCGACTTGGGTCCTGTGACCATGTCGCCGCCGGCGAAGACCCAGTCGGCGTTCGACTGGAGCGTCAGCGGGTCGGCCCGGATGAACCGCTTCGACGGGTCCCACAGGGGGCTGTCGTCTTCGAGGAAAGAGAAGTCGGACCGCTGGCCGATGGCGATGATCACCCAGTCGGCGTCGGCCTGGGAGAGCTCGCCGTCGAACTGGGGGGCGAAGCGGCCGGACTCGTCGAACACGCGGGTGCACCGCTGGAGCCGGACGCCGGTCGCCTTGCCGCCCTGCCCGACGATCTCCTGCGGGCCCCAGGCCGGGTTGAGCCGGATGCCTTCCTCGACCGCGTCGGCGATTTCCCATTCGTAGGCGGGCATCTCCTCGCGGCGCTCCAGGCTGACGACCTCCACCTCGTCGGCCCCTTGGCGCCGGGCGGTCATGGCCACGTCGATGGCCACGTTGCCGCCGCCGATGACGACCACCTTGCCGCTAAGCGTCGGCCCCCGGCCGAGCGCGACGTCGCGCAGGAAGTCGAGCCCGAGGAGAACGCCCTCCAGGTCGGTTCCTTTCATGTCGGAGCCGTCGGTGCTCTTGGCCAGCGTGGCGGGGCGCGTGCAGCCGACGCTCACGAAGGCGGCCTGGTAGCCCTGCTGCTTGAGGCCGTCGAGCGTGAAATCGCGTCCCAGCGCGGCGCGGGTCTTCACGTCGAAGCCCGAGGCGACGACGTCGGCGATGTCGCGCTCGATCATCTCGTCCGGCAGCCGGTAGCTGGGCACGCCCAGGAGCATCGTGCCGCCGAGCCGCTCGTGGGCCTCGAAGAGCGTGACCGGATAGCCGCGGAGCGCGAGGTCCCGTGCGGTGGTCAGCCCGGCGGGGCCGCCCCCGATCACGGCCACCTTGGGCCGGGTCGGGTCGATCTCGCCCCGGGGCGGCGGGGCCACGTCTTCGCCTTGCGCCCGCTTCCGGGCGACCCAATCGGCGGCGAACCGTTTTAGAAGGTTCACCGCCACCGCCCCGTCCAGTTGCTTGCGGTTGCACTCGCCCTCGCACGGATGGTGGCAGATGCGACCGCAGGCCGACGGGAACGGGTTCCGCTCGCGGATCAGCTCGTACGCCTCGGCGAATCGCCCGTCGCCGATCAGGGCGACGTAGCCTTGGCAGTTGACGTGGGCCGGGCAGGTGAGCACGCAGGGCGGCCGCTCGCTCTTGCTGATCGCCATGCCCCCGGGGATCGCCTGGGGGTAGCGCTTGAAGATCGCCTTGCGGGGCATCGTCCCCTGGTCGAACTCGCTGGGGACCTCGACGGGGCATTTTTCCAGGCAATCGCCGCAGGCGTTGCACTTCTCGAGGTCGACGAACCGCGGCCGCTTGCGGACCGTGACGCGGAAGTCGCCCGCCTCGCCCTCGGCGCCCAGCACGTCGGCGTTGGTGATCAGGTCGATGTTCAGGTGCTTGTCCACCTCGATCAGCTTGGGCGAGATGGTGCACATCGAGCAGTCGTTGGTGGGGAAGGTCTTGTCGAGCTGGGCCATGCGCCCGCCGATGGCCGTGGTCTGTTCGACCAGCGTGACGTGGAACCCGGCGTTGGCCAGGTCGAGCGCAGCCTGCATCCCACCAATGCCGGCGCCGACGACCATTACGGAGCCGACCTTGCGCGAGTGGGGACGTTGCTTGCTCGTCTCAGCCATCGTGGTTCGCCCTCGGGGTCACAGAAGGCCCTTGCCGCTCAGCAGAGGCACCGGGTCGACGAAGTGCTTCTTCCACCAGCGCGAAGTCCGGTCATAGCCGAAGGCCAGGCCGATCAGCTCGGTCAGGTAGAACACGGGCAGGCCGAAGCGCTTGCCTCGCTCGGCCTCGATGTCGCCTTGCCGCGTGTCGAGGTTCGACTGGCACATCGGGCAATCGGTCACCAGGCACTCGGCCCCGGCCTCCTGGGCGGCCTCGAACAGGTCGCCGCTGAGCTTGTGGACGACGTCGGTCCGCGTCAGCGTCAGGCTTGCGCCGCAGCAGTCGGTCTTGTACGACCAGGGGCGGACCTCCATGCCGATCGTCTCCAGGAGCCGGTCCATCGACGTCGGATTCTCCGGCTCCGCGGCGTCGGTCACCTTGGGCGGGCGCTGGGACAGACAGCCGTAGTAGGCCACGCCGGTGAGCCCTGCCAGCGGCCTGGTCACGTTCCGCCGGATTGCGTCGACCAACTCCGGCCGGGCGAGGAACTCGTTGACGTGGTAGACGGCGGCCTTGCCTTCGTAGGGCTGGTCGGTCCAGCGGGCGGCGTCCTTCTTCAACTCCTTGTCGGCGTGCTTCAGCCGCTGGAAGCAGGCCGAGCAGGGCACGAGCACTTCGCGGCCGGCCTGCTCGGCGATCACCATGTTTCGGGCCGGGAGCCGGATGGCCAGCTCGTCGTCGAAGAAGTGGGCCGACGAGGCGCCGCAGCAGCTCCAGTCGGGCAGCTCCACCAGGTCGACGCCCAGGGTCTCGCACACCGCCCGAATACTCCGGTCGTACTCGGTCGCCATGGCGTGAAGCGAACAGCCCGGATAGTACGTGGCCTCCACCGACTAGTCCTTTTTCTGCTTCTGGAACATCTTGCGAATTTCGGCCTTGCCCTTGATATTTTCCGGCAGGAGCTTGAGCTTCCCGCGCTTGAACATCTCCCAGGCGACCTTGGTGTCGGCGAAGCGGAAGAAGTCGAGGGCGGCCAGCTTGTACAGGCCGACCATCTCCAGCTCGCTCACGCGGCCGTGGCGGCGGATCGAGTCGAGAAACGCCTTGTGGAACTTGACCACGTTGGGTTCGCCCGCCGGCACGCCCGAGGCGCGGCTCATCTGGCGGAGCGTATCCATCACGTGGGCGACGTCGATGTCGTTGGGGCAGCGGGTCGTGCACGTCTGGCAGGAGGCGCAGACCCAGATCGTCTTCGACCGCAACAGCTCGTCCTCCAGGCCGAGCTGAATCATCCGCATCACCTGGTTGGGCATCGCGTCCAGGGCAAAGCGGACCGGGCAGCCGTTGGTGCATTTGCGGCACTGGTAGCAGCGGGAGACGGGCTCGCCGCTTCGGGCCTCGACCGCGGCCAGAAACGCTTCGTCGGGACGAATCACCGTATCAGAAGCCATAGCCGGGGCCGATCCTTAAGTGACGTGCTGAGCAAACTATGCGCACAATCTCGCGCTTCCCCTTCAGGCAATTCTATCAGCCGTGCATGTCCGGACAACACACTTGCGAGGACTGCAACGCGATCCTACTTTGCCACGCTATACGGCACCGGCCGAGCAGCGCCGCTCGCGCGTCCGAGGCGGAGCCTCGGGTTAGTGCGTTCCCAGGCGGAGCCTGGGAACGAGGAGCAACCTTACAGCCTCAGCTTGGCCGCGCGCAGGGTATTCTTCATCAACATGGTAATGGTCATCGGCCCCACGCCGCCGGGGACGGGCGTTATCTTGCCGGCCACTTCCTTGACCGCGTCGAAATCGACGTCCCCTTCGAGCAGGGCGACCATCCGGTTGGGATCCTTCTTGCTCGGCTTCTCGCCGACCCGGTTGACGCCCACGTCGATCACCACGGCGCCCGGCTTGACCATGTCGGCCGTGACCGCCTTGGGTTTGCCGGCGGCGACGATGAGGATGTCGGCCCGGCTCGTGTGGGCGGCCATGTCGCGGGTACGCGTGTGGCAGACGGTGACCGTGGCGTTTGCCCCCGCCTTCTTCTGGAGCATCATGATGGAGATCGGCTTGCCGACGATGTTGCTGCGGCCGACGACGACCACCTCCGCGCCTTCGGTGGGCGTGCCGCTGCGGACGATCAGCTCCTGGATGCCCGCCGGCGTGCAGGGCGGGAAGATCTCCTCGCCGATCACGAGCCGGCCGACGTTGACCGGGTGGAAGCCGTCGACGTCCTTGTCGGGGTCGATCATGTAGAGCACCTTGCTCTCGTCGATGTGCTTCGGCAGCGGAAGCTGGACGAGGATGCCGTGGACCTCGTCGTCGTCGTTCAACTCGTCGACCAGCTTGAGGAGATCCGCCTCGCTCGTGTCGGCCGGCAAGCTATGCTGGAACGACTGCATGCCGAGGTCTTTGCACGCCTGGTTCTTGGCCGTCACGTAGGAGACCGAGGCCGGATTCTCGCCCACCAGCACGGTGGCCAGCCCCGGCACGATCCCATATTCCTCCTTCAGCTCGGCCACTTCCTCCGCAAGCTCGGCGCGGATGGCCTGGGCCACCTCTTTGCCGCTGATGATTTCCGCCGTCATGAGAGACTCCTTGCAAGCCTGTCGCGGGTAGGGTGGGTCGAGCGGAGCGAGACCCACGCGATCGTTCTTATGCAAACCTCAATCATGAAGAGGGATCTCGCCAAGGCGCAAAGACGCAAAGGAAAGAGGGGGCTTCTCGGCGCATGCGTTAAGTTGGCTTGCCGGCGAGAAGGTGCTTCGCCTTCTGAACCGCAAACGCACTCCCGAAAACGCGCGACGTCTCCCCGTCTTGTCCTCGTCCTATCGCCTTGGCGAGCCAAACCAAGTCCGTCCTTCTCGTTCTCCTTCCACTCTTCCATCTTCCTTTGCGTCTTCGCGCCTTGGCGAGAGGCATTCCTTGTCCCGCCTCTCGCCGACTAGAACAACCCCTTGACCTTCCCCGTCTTTACGTCCACGTCCACGCGGCGGTACGCCGGGTCGGAGCACGTGCCCGGCATCAGCGAGATGTTGCCGGCCACCGGGCAGATGAACCGGGCGCCGCCGTAAATGAGGAAGTCGCGGATCGGCAGCGTCCAGCCCCGGGGCGCGCCTTTGATCGACGGGTCGTGGGTGAGGCTGAGGTGCGTCTTGACCATCATCGTCGTGTAGTCGTTGAACTTGGGATCCGACTCGAATCGCTTCGCCTTGGCCTCGGCTTCCGGGGTGAAGCTGACGCCGTCGGCGCCGTAGACCTCCCGGGCGATCCGCTCGACGCGTTGGCGCAGGGGCGTATCCAGGCCGTAGAGGAACTTGAAATCGACGGTGTCCTCGCAAGCGTCGATCACCGCGTCGGCCAGCTCCAGCGCCCCTTCGCCCCCCTTGAGCCAGTGGTCGGAGACGGCCACCCGGGCGCCCGCCTGCTCGGCCGTCTTCCGGCAGAGGTCGATCTCCGCCCGCGTGTCGGTGTGGAACCGATTGATGCAGACGACCGGGTTGATGCCCGCCTTTTTGACCGTATTGATGTGCTGGACCAGATTGCACGTGCCGTCTTCCAGCCAGGCGAGGTTCTCCTCGGAGTAGCCCTGGGGGAGCGGCTTGCCCGGCGGGCAGGGCGGCGCGCCGGCGCCCACGCCGTGGGATTTGAGCGCTCGGATGGTGGTGGTGATCACCGAGACGTTGGGCACGTTTCCGCTGTAGCGGCACTTGACGTTCCAGAACTTCTCGAAGCCGATGTCGGCCCCGAAGCCCGACTCGGTCAGGTGGTAGTCGGCCAGCTTGAGGCACATCTTGTCGGCGACCACGGACGACTGGCCCACGGCGATGTTGGCGAACGGGCCGGCGTGTACGAAGCAGGGCTGCCCTTCGAGGGATTGCATCACGTTGGGGTTGACCGCCTCGCGGAGCCAGGCGGTCATCGCCCCGGCCACCTCGAGGTCTTCGGTGGTGATCGGTTTGCCCTTCTTGTCGTAGGCCGCGACGATGCCGCCCATGCGCTGGCGGAGGTCCGCGAGGTCGCTGAAGATGGAGAGGATGGCCATCACCTCGCTGGAGACGGCGATGCCGAACTTGCTCTGCATGGCGTAGCCGTCCATCTTGCCGCCCAGCCCGATGACGATGTTCCGGAGCGCCTGGGCGCAGTAGTCGATCACCCAGCCCATCTCCACGTTGGTGGGGTCGACGTCGAGCCGCTTGAGTCTCTGCTTGGCCAGGAAGGAATCGGGGTAGTTGCGCTCGTGCTGCATTCGCGAGGTGAGGGCGACCATGGCTAGGTTGTGGGCGTTCATCACGGCGTTGATGTCGCCGGTCAGCCCGAGGGAGAACTCCGTGAGCGGGATGCACTGCGACAGCCCCCCGCCGGCGGCCGAGCCC
>DATKZH010000718.1:0-59817 GCA_035528065.1 Thermoguttaceae bacterium
ATGCATCGACTGGATATTTCGTCGAAAGCGATCCGGATTACCGCAAGGAATGGTCGCGACCCGGTGATAAGCTTGGGGGCTGGTGGGATTTAACGCGATGCTCGCCGGCCAGTCCCGGTTGGCGCGCCTATTTCCTGCCGCGCATGGTGCAAATCCTCGAGGATTATGAGCTCGACGGCCTCTACAACGACTGGGGGTACGTTCCCAACGCAGAGAAGCGAATCAAGGAGCCCGCCCGGGACGAGATGGTCGTGTTTCCGGAAACGCCCGAGTATGACGGCGCCATGACCGATCTCTTGTATCTCATCTACTCGGAGGTGAAGCGTCGCGGCGGCATCTACAAGATGCATGCGGATCGTGCCAATGAGCCTCGGACGGGCGGGCTCAAGGTGTACGACTATCTCTGGGTGGGAGAGAACGTCAAGAATGCCGACGGCTTGCGTGAAGCGACCAAGAACCATACGCCGTACGTTGTTCCCTGTATCCAAGGGACCGCCGCCAAGGTCGAGGGCGAAAACGAACACTTCTTGCACTCGATTCCCTACATGCAATTCCCCTTGCTGCAGGGCGGACGGCCTCTGACCGGGGAACGGGCCGTGATTCCCATTCCGCGTTTGCCGGGGGTGCAGGAAAACGGGTTCTACCGGAAGGCCTGGGAATACTACCAGGCCCATCCGAACGGCCCCTACCTATACGGCGGTTGGGATCCGATTCCGCCCAACGCTGAGATGCGGCCGGCTCATGCTCGCTGGCTCAAGCAGTACCTGCCGCTGGTGGAAGACGGAACCTGGGCGTATCTGGAGATCGCCGACTCGGACCTGTTCGCCACACCTCTGCCGGAAGACTGCGTGGCTTCGGCCTTTGCCAATCGTCACCTGCACTTGGTCTTGGCGAACCATGGCCAATCGCCCCAACAGGTCGAGACGGCCGATGCGTATGTCCCCACGGATGACCTCGCGGCCGCGCCCGCGAAACAATGGCAGCTTCCCAAGCGGTCGCTGCGCGTGTTGCGCTATTCCGCGCGAGCATTGCCGTGAGAGACTGCCCGTGCGGGAGATCGGCCCGACCGCCACGCACGAGATTACCCAGGCGCCTTCGCGGCGGATGCTCCGTGGTGATGCTGTCGCCCTTGGCGTCGGCATAGTCGGCGCTGCCGGCCTTTTGCTCAAGCGTTTCGGGTCTTCGCAAAGGCCATGCCGTGCGCCATGAGAAGACTGGCGAAGTTCTGAAAGGAGAGTTCACCGCTGGGCTCCCGATATTGACCCTTTGGCCCGCCTTTCCTGGTCGATAGCAGCAAGCACGCTCCATCGTAAAGCCGCTCCCGAAGCAGCTTGGTCAAGAGGATCTCGTACCTCTCTTCATAGGAAGCCTCTCGGAACTCGTCGAATACTCTGAAGTGCGGTTCCTTCACCTTGACCGGTGCTGATGACTTCGCACATTCTTCCAGAAGGAAGACATAGCCGAGCCAAGGGCGCTGCGAGGGCTTGAATGCTCCTTCCCGATAGGCGGCCCACAAGTCCAAGGCATTGCCCAGAGCCTCTTCCGTTCGATTGTTGAAGTTGTTCCCGAACGACGGGCCAACTTGAGCCTTGAACTCGACGATCGCGAGAAGGTGACCATCAACCGCGGCGAGCAAGTCCCACTTCTTCTCGGCACGGAAGTACCCCGGCAACTCAAGCCGCCTGCTGCAAAAGACGTTGGCTTCCGGCAAGCCCGCCTCGATGAGGAGATCCCGGCAGAGCATGATGAAACCATCGAGGTGCTTCCCGCCTGTGACCGCCGTGCGCAGACCGGAGTCTCTGCGGCCCGTGCGGCCTTGTCGCTCGGCTTGGCGATCCCGGGTGAGCCAGAAATGGCGAACGGCTCCTTTCAGTCGCTCGTGCAGATCAGCCATGAGCCTCTACCCGTGCCTTGCAGAAGAAATCGCCACATGCTTCTTTCGCTCGCGATTTCGCGTGGCGAAGATATTCAGGGTCAATCTCGAAGCCGATGCTGTTCCGGCCGTGGCGCATTGCGGCAACCGTCGTCGTTCCGGTTCCCACGAAGGGGTCCAGCACGGTGTCGCCCACAAAACTGAACATACGGATCAGGCGCTCCGCCAACTCTACCGGATAGGGCGCGGGATGCTTCCTGGTAGACGCTCCCGTGAGGCCGGTCCAGATCTGCTGAAACCACTTCTTGTGATTCTCGTCCGAAATAACGCTCAGAACGCGGGCAGCCACACTGGGCTTCCTATACCCGCCGGGCTTTCGCTCCATCAAGATGAATTCGATGTCGTTCTTGATGACGGCGTTTGGCTCGTAGGGCTTGCCGAGGAAACCGGGACCGTTGTCCACTTCATAGACGGCGTTGGCTATCTTGTGCCAAATGATCGGGGCCAGATTGTCAAAGCCGATCTGGCGGCAGTGCTCCTGGATCGATGCATGCAACGGGACGACCGTATGTCGCCCCTTGTTCTTCCTCCGAGAGAGGCAAACGTCCCCCACCACGCAGATTAGTCGTCCGCCGGGAACGAGAGCTTCGAAGCACCGCCCCCAGACCTTATCCAATTCCCGCAGAAATTCGCTGTAGCCTTGAACATGGCCCAGTTGGCCCTCGCTATCCCGGTACTCCTTGAGCGTCCAGTAGGGCGGGGAAGTCAGGACCAAATGAACGGATTCCGGCTCGACCTCCATTTCCCGAGCATCCGCCAGGCAGAGGTGGTGCTTCGTCGGGATTTGCTGTACCGCCTCGTCGACGAGGCTCAGAAGTCGGCGATCCTTGGCGATGGCGGGGATGGCCGTCTGCGGATCATCAAGCGAGCGAAGCTCAGCCGGGACGTACTCTTCCATCCGAGAAGCCGTCTCTTGTCTGAATTGGATGGACATCCCGGTCTCCCCCTCTTCCTATTGCTGGCACCTCGCACCAGAATTCTACCAGCCGCGTGGTCCTTCATGAAGAGGGGCAGCCGGCACATGACGCGAGAAGCTCGCCTCCGATCAGAACTCCTCCGGATACATCTTCCTCCTCAGGCTCCGCGAGAGGAGGTTGTGTTGCCAGCCGCCGTCGGCGACGATCGTCGTGCCGGTGATGTAGCGGGCGTCGTCGCCGGCCAAAAGCGCGATCGTGCAGGCGATTTCGGCGGCCGTCCCCCAGCGGCCCAGGGGGATGTGATCCTCCGTCGACTGCCGCATCTCCGTGGTGATGCTTTCGCCCTCGTCGTCGGTATAGTCGGCGCTCCCCGCCGTGTCGATCGCCCCGGGGTTCACGGCCACCACGCGGATGCCTACCGGGCCGTACAGGACCGCCAGCTCGTAGGTGAGCGAGTTGAGGGCCCCCTTGGCCGCGATGTAGGCCGGGCCGACCCCACTAACCCGCTCGGAGACAATGCTCGATACGTTGATGATCACCCCGCCCCCCTGCGGCTCCATGATCTCGGCGGCCCATCGAGCCAGGAAGGCCGGCGCCGTCAGGCAGACCCGGAGAGTCCGCTCCCACGACTCCAGCGTGATCCGGCGCATCGTGACCAGCTCGCGCCACATCGCGTTGTTCACCAGCAAGTCGAGCCGGCTCCATCGCTCGACCGTCCGGCGCACCGTCGACTCGGCGAACCCCAGGTCGGCAAGATCGCCCGACAAGACCAGCGCCTCGTCCCCGGCCTCCCCGATTCGCTCGGCCACCGCGCCCAGGGCCTCGGCCCCGCGGGCGACGATCGCCACGCGATAGCCCCGCCGGGCAAGCTCCTGGGCCGTCGCCGCCCCGATGCCGCGCGAAGCCCCCGTCACCAATGCCACCGGCCGGTCCGTCATCATCCACCTCCTCGATCCGCGTAACCCAGGCTTATCACACCAACCCGAAGCGCAAGCGAGGAGGGGCGCCGTCTTCCTCGCTTGCGCGTCGGGCTCGTGTCTCGTCTAAAACTCCACGCCGATCAGCCGAGAAACCGGTTGGTGCTAGGACGATCCATCCGCCCTCCGTTTAACCGTCAGGCTGCACTTCGCCTCGCGGCAGCGCGACAGATCGACCTCGCACTCGAAGCCAAGCGGCTCCAGCACGCGGCGATAGAGCACGTCGCAGTGGACGCAGTAGTCGGGATACGGCTCGACGTGCTCCAAGGCCAAGAGCCGCCCCATCGAGGGACAATGGTGCATGTCGATCCGGAACAGGCCCGCCTCTTCGTCCAACACCATGGTGAAGTCGGCGGCCTCTTCGTTGAGCGTGTGGTTCCAGTAGACCCAGCACCCGCGCAACCCGTGCTCCGCGACCGCGCTGCGGAGATTCCCCAGGAAGCCATCGGAGAGGTAGTTCCAGAAATCCCGGACCGCCGCGCTGCCCCCCTTCTGGTCGAGGAACTTGAACAGCTCGCTGTAGGCGGGAATGAATTCCGTGCACGAGATCATGGCGCCCTCCGGCGAAAGCACTGGATACTCCGACCGGTCCGATCGTCGTAGTCGAGCAGCTCGGCCGTGTACGGGGTGCCTTCGCAGATCGTCTCATTCACCGTTCTCGTCGTTTCGCGAAACAGCCGAGCGACCGGATACCCCCGCTCGCGCATGTGCGTCACCGCCGGGCAAGCCTCGACCTCGATGCGAAGCTCGTCTTCGCTCAGACTGATCCGCACCTCGCCGCCTTCCTCGGCGTACACCTTGCCGAAATGCTCCTCCAGCGCGACGAGCCCGCGCCGCTTCAGATCGGCCGCGAGCGGCGCGTAGAACGCCCGGGCGAACTGGCGCAAGTAGTCGCGCACGGCCTCTTCGCCGAAGTGGTGCTCGACGTACTCCAGGCCCACGCTCAAGGCGCCGTGAAAGTCCTTGTGCAGGTACCGGTTGTCCTGCGCGGTTCTTCGGATGACTTCTCTTGCCATGGCCCCCTCCGGTCAACATTCTCTAAAAGGCCGCTCCGTCGAGTCAAGTCGTGGGGCGTCCTGGGAAAGGCGGTTCCACCGAGTCAAGTCCTGACGCGTCGATCTCCAGGACCACGGCCAGCGAGTCGCCTTCCTGGACGTGGGCCAGCGCCCGCAAACAGAGCACGATCCCCTCCTCGGTCGACTCGATCGCCGCGCTCCGCTGGCCCAGCGGATCGCTCACTTGCCCGATCGCGTCGCCGACCCGCACCTTCTCTCCCAGCCTCACCGACGGCTCGAACAGGCCCGTCATCGGCGAGGGATGGCAGACCTGGAGGTGCCCGCTATCGGGCCGGTTGTCTTCCACGACGTGCTCCACCACGCTCGGCCGCGGCGGACGATCGAGCATCCCCTCGGCCGCCATCACGCCCAGGCATCCCGCCACGTAGGCCGCCACGCCCTCCGGATTGCAGCGCCCGCCGCCGCCCCACTCGGCATAGATCGCCGGCACGCGGGCGTCCCGCGCAACCGACAGGGAACGGCCGTCGTGCGACGCCGTGGTTCCCCAGATGACGGGCACGTTGAACGCCCGGGCCATGCGCCGCTGCGCGTCGAGAACGGCCCGGTCGTCGTGCAGCATGTAGCCGACCAGCGGCAGGATCTCCAACGCCGCGCCCCCGCTGTGCAGGTCGATGTACAGGTCGGCCGAGCGGATCAGCTCGCTCAGGGCGTGGGCGATCCGCTCGGTGATCGAGCCGTCGGCCCGACCGGGACACGTCCGCGCCAAGTCGAGCCCGTCCTCCGCCGTGCGCGAGCCGCCGGCAAACGCCGGCCCGTTGACCACCGGCACCAACGTCACCGTTCCCCGCAACTCCGCCGGGTCGATCCATTCGCCCAGCCGCCGAATCGCAGCGACCGGCTCGAACTCATCGCCATGCACGCCTCCGCTGACGAGCAAGTGCGGGCGCTCGCGTGAGCCGACGATCGTCTTGCGCTGGAGTTCCATACCGCCACAAGTCTACCAGAATCGCCACGCTGCACATGCCCCCGGAGGGGTGGACCGTCGCGCCGCCACCGCCCAATGGATGCCCCCCGCACCCTCATTCACCTCCCCCCCGCGCCCTCGCTCATCGCCCCCGCCCGGACCATCGTTCCCATGCTTCGCGTGGGAACGACCCGCCCGGACGCTTCGCGTCCGAACGACGTAACCCCTTGCAGAACAACCGCTTCCGGCGACACCAAGCCACGAAGCGGCCCATCGTGCGTTGCGACGCGAAGCATCGCAGCGAGGTCGCCGTTTCCCCCTGAAGCCGGCCATCCGGCACAGACTCCCATCGCGCCGCCGCCAAGTACTTGCAACTTCTGCCACTCCGGCGATATTGAGGGGGTAAGTGGTTTCTTGCGAGTTTCCCATTCTCTCAAGCTCGCACTCTCCTACGGAACGGAGGTGAGAACCATGTCGAGGCGCTCGGAGATTGGGGCTTCGCCCCCAGCAGCCGCGTTCGGGCTGCTTGTTGGTGTCGTGTTTCTCGTGGCCGCTGCCGCGGAAGCCGCCGCGCAGGACGCGGCCGTCCAGGCGCAGCTCGATGCGGGCGAGTTCGCCCCCGCGCTGGCCGCGGCCGGGCGGATCGCCGTGCCCCAAGGGCGCGACGCCGTCCTGGCCCAGATCGCCGTCGCTCAGGCCGGCGCCGGGGCCCGCGACGCCTCGCTCGAGACGGCCCTCGGAATCTCCGACGACCGCGCCCGGGCTCGGGCCCTCGCCGACGTAGCGGCCCAACCGCTGGGCGGCCAGGGCGGCGGGGCCATGGCCGATTTCGACAGCCTCATCGACCTGATCGTGACCACCGTCGCCCCGGAGAGCTGGGACGACGTCGGCGGGCCGGGCTCGATCGCCCCGTTCCCCACCGGCGTTTGGGTCGATCCCCAGGGCCTGTTGCGCCCCCTCCTGCGCGAGGACGACACGGGCCGCCTGGCCGCGCTGCGGGCATCGAGCCGGCCGGGAGCCCGGCACGACGACGTCCGCCGCACCTCGCCGCTCCGCAAGGTCTCGCTGCCGCGACTCGAAAAGCACGTCCAGCTCCTCCTGGCCGCCGGACGCCCGCCGACCCAGGCGATGCACGTGCTGGCCGGGTTGGAGCGAATTCAGTATGTGTTCGTTTACCCCCAGTCGGGCGACCTCGTGCTCGCCGGCCCCGCCGGCGATTGGCGGACCGACGCGGAGAGCCGCATCGTCAGCGCCCGCTCGGGCGCGCCCGTGGTGCGGCTCGACGATCTGGTGGTCGTCCTGCGCCACATGACCAGCGGCCCCGACGCCCGATTCGGCTGCCTGATCAAGCCCCGGCAGCAGGCGCTGGCGCGCGCCCAGGCGTTTCTCGCCGAGCAGGTCACCTTCAACCGCCCCGGCGATCGCAAGGCCTGGGCCGAAGGGCTGCGATCCGCGCTCGGCACCCAGGACATCGAGGTCTACGGCCTCGACCCCCGCACGCGTGCAGCCCGGCTGATGATCGAGGCCGACTACCGAATGAAGCTCGTCGGCATGGGCCTGGAGGAGGGCGTGCCGGGCGTGGAAAGCTATCTCCAACTGGTCGACCTCGCCCCGGGCGAGTCGCCGCCGCCGATGGACGTGCTCCGCTGGTGGTTCACGCTCGACTACGACGCCCTCCTGGCCACCGACGACCACGCGGCGTTCGCCGTGCGCGGGCAAGGCGTGAAGGTGCTCAGCGAGAACGAGTTTTTGACCGCCCAAGGCCAGCGCGTCCACACGGGCCAGTCCGAGCCGCTCAACCGCCGGTTCGCCCAGAGCTTCACCGACCACTTCGACGAGCTGGCCCAAAGATACCCGATCTACGCCGAGCTGCGCAACCTCTGCGACCTGGCCCTCGTGGCGGCCCTGATGCGCGAGGAGGACCTGGCCGGCAAGGTCGGCTGGCACATGACGTGCTTCGGCCCCGAAGGCGGCTACCCGACCGAGCTCGGCGCGGCGCCGAAGACCGTCGAGACGGTGGCCAACTACCGCGTCCTCCGCTCCGCCAACAAGATCCACACCCTCGCCGGCGCGAGCGGCGGCGTGCGCGTCGATCCCTCCGCGCTAGTCACTTCCGACGCCATCGAGATCGATCGCGCCGGCCCCCTAGCCGACTCCCATCACGCCGCCGTCCCCAACGACCTCCCGCCCGACGCGTGGTGGTGGGACTGAGGCTTGCACACCTTACGCCCAGAGTAAGCGACCTTCTGGAGTGCGGTGACTCGTCACCGCCTTCGTTGAGCCAGAAGATGGTGCGTTTCACGCACCCTGCGAACTACGAACTAAGGTCCGAGCGGCGGCATTTTGATGGTGTTTTCTTCCCGCGGATGCCGGCCCGAAGTCTGGTCAACCAGCAAAGGAATCTGTCCCACAATGGCGCAGTCTTCATCAAAGCATCGTGAGCCGCTTGGCGAACCCCCTCATCAGGATCGTTCGCTCCAAGTTCCTGCAACACCGGGCGCGCGGCGCGGGCCTTGGCGCCAAGGTAGGCGATCGCCTCGCACGCAGCCCGGGAAATGCCCGCATCTTCGCTTTTCAAGAGCACTACGAGTCTCTGAAGAGCTTGGCTGCCTCGGGAGGCAACTACGAGAGCAAGAACAGCGCCCCGGCGCATCATATCGGATCCTTTCTCTGCCAAAGCCTGCTCGACGAATTCGCTCACCGGTTCCCCCAAGCTCTTGAGCAGCCGACGGGCAGACCGTGTCCGGCGTGTCAGCCCATGTCGTGCGAGGTGCTCGCAGAGAGTCTGCAAGAGCTCATAGGGCGGTGGGAGATTGGCCGCCTTGAGGAGCCTACAGATGGCGGTCGCCGCACCGAGGCGCACGTCGTTGGACTCGTCGACAAGGCCGATGTCGATCGCGTGCAGCAGAGAGGCGGGCAGCGGCTCCATTGCGTTGATTTGCCGGATCGCCAGGGCGCGCATTGGCTCGTCCAGATCCAGGAGGACCTCCAGGAGTCGCGGGGCGAGATGTACCGGCAGAGGGGCCAGCCGACCCAGCCACTCCAGCGCCGCCCTTCGGATCTTGACATCCGGGTCCCCGAGAAACGCGAGGCATGCATCGACCGCCGCCTGCACGTAGACCGTCGTTCCAACCACCTCCCGAGCCTTGTCGCCGATCTTCATCAAAGCGGATAGCGATTGAAGGCGGACCTCGCGATTCGGATGAGAAAGTCCGCCCCGAAGTAGTTCCAGCGCGCACGCGCCGGGTGTGCGCACTGGGCCTCCCAAGGCCGCTCGGGCCAAGATGCGAACGTCATCCAACTCGCTGAGTATGACGGCAATCGCCTCACCTGCCGAAGCGAACCATTCGCGAGGCGCGTGCGTTTCCTCTGACCAGCGGAGAGACGCTACGATCTCGTCCATTTGTGCTGCACGGCGACAAAACTCGGAAAACGAACCTCTGACGTGGAAGTTCACCGAGACTTCCAGGTTCTGCTCGAACTGGCTCAGGGGCAGCACTAGGTGATAGCGCCGGGCCCACACGTCGCCATCATTCACGGTGACCGCAAGATGGCAGAAGCCCCCCAGAAAGACAAGGTGCACGCCGCGACATTCGACAGACGAGTCGCGCAGGAACACGCGTGCCCTCTCGGTAAGTTGATCGAACACCATTCGCTCCAGCAAAGCGCGCTCCAGAGAAGGAAGCCGTCGCGGAATCGATTCCCGAGACACCCGCGCGGCAATGTCCCAGCACCTTGGGTCCTCTAGCGCCAAGTCGGCGGATTCGGCTTCGCCTGTACGATCGCGCGGCGTTCCCCACCCGCCGGTCTGAATACTCACGGTGCATTGGTCAATGCCGATCGTGAACCGTTCAGCAGCCATTTCCGGCCCGCCACCGTTTTCCGCAGGGATATCGAATGGAATGCGGCCGGCCACCAGCCGCAGGAGACGCGGGAAGTCGCCCGGCCCATCGTAGACAAGGCAGTTCTGCCGCGGGATGTCTTCCAGTGCCTGTGCCGGGAAATGCGGGCGTGTGATGCGTTGGTCGCGATACATGATCCGCAGCACGTCTGCCAACCCGACGTGCGTCATGAGGCCCTGGAGTTCGTGGCGGCAGTGTAGCGAGTCGCCATATTCCTTGTTCGTGATAATGAGTCCGTAACGTGAGCGTTTGATCCCGTCAACAATCCGAGAGTTGAATTTGTCGCGGTCGGCCAACGCGATCTCGTATTCCGCGAACCACACGCGTAAGCCAGAAGCCATTAGTCGCTCGACGATGCGACGAGCGAGCAAGACATCTTCGCTCTTGTAGCTGATGAAGAGATCGTAGTCTTTCGACACCTCCGACTCGATAAGCTCGCATTCTTCCTGCGCGCGAGTCAGGCTCCGATGGCCACAGTTCCGCGACTCGGCATCGAGGATCACCTGCCGCGCCTGCTCGAATTCCCAGCTCCACAGATAGAAGTTCACCAGGTCAGCCCAAACCTGAGGATCGCATGGGCGCAGTTCCACAGCTCGACGCATGTACTCCTCCGCCTGCTCCACGCGCTCCGTATTCGTGAGAAACCAACCATAAACGCGCACCATGTCCGCGTCATCGCCTGCATCGGGACATAGCCGAAACGCCTGTTCGAAGCGCAGTCCTGCGCGAGCGAACTGGAAAGACCTGGCAAAACGATACCCTTCTTCGAAGAGCAGCTCGCATTGACTATTCATGGCACGCCTGCGGGGTCTTGGGCAATATGTCGGGTGATCAAGGCCGCTTCGCGGACACAAATCTCAGCCAAGGGATCGCCAGCGCAGTCGTCCGCCGGCCGAACGAAGCCCCAATCGCTGCTGACGGCGGAGCTAGAGCGTAATCCGTTTGTGCTGTCGTGCAAACCCGGCCGCCAAAGCCAGCGATGTTGGGTCGTCGCTTATCTGCGTCACTCCAGAAAACGGCATCGGCGGCAGGATGAGCACGCCGAGCGTCAGGTAGATCATTCGCTCCTGGAAGTCGCAGTTCGATTCGACCAAGAAAGTGGGTTGACCGCGGTTGCCCAGGAACCAAGCTGGCGCGGGTATGCCAAGTGTGTGATTCTGCGGCGGCCCTGCCTGGCAGGGAATGCCCGCGGCGGCAGCGACCTCCTTGATGGCCATGCTAACGTACGCGCGTGCCCGCAAGTGAATCCTGCTTGCCTCCTCCTCGGTAACCTCGTCTTCCCAGCGGTAGACCAACAGGACAGCAGGTCCCGCGCAGCTTGAACTGACCATGACCAGGGTGTGATCGTCTCCTCCCACGATCTTCTTGACGGAGTCATAATGGCCTTCTGTTGTTGCCCACTTGATGAACGCGTCGCGAACCTCCGCTGGGGCATCGGCAAGCCTGACTGATTCCCCTGCGGCGAGTCTGTCTTGCGCATCTTGCACTTTGCGCCCGCCCGCAAGGGACTGTGATGGAAGAGTCAGTTCCGCATGCCGGGTTCGAAAAACGTCGGCAACCGGAACTGCTTTTGGTCGGCCGGGTTTCGGGGGAATCGGACCCGTTCCCACGTACCCGATCAGCGCTGAAATCAGCTTTCGACTAGGATTCACATCGACCCGAAGTGCCCCGTATCCGTCGCTGGTTGGCAGATTCGCAGATACGAGCGCATCGAGCGTGACGGAGTTCAGGAGGCGGGAGACTTGATCACCAATCGCCGTCAGTTCGGCGTCTGACATTTCCTCTGTCAACTCGTCGCATCCGTACGCAATTCGGATACCGTCATTCTCAATGTCACATTGCAGCAAAGCCATGCGCATGGCAGTATCTCCAAGTGAGCGGGAAGCGTGATGCCGGGTTCCGATCAGCCAAGTGGATTCCTGGGACCTCTCGGTCCAAACGGTTCTTTGCCGTGGTCCACGCGAGTGTGCTTCGGCTTGAGAAAGTGAGACAAAGCCGCGAAAAGCAAAGCCGGGAGCAGTATTCCACCCAGTGCACCCAATACTAGTGCCGCGAGGGCCTTGTTGCGATCGAACTGCGGCACGACGTCTGGACCCTCCGCTTGGGCAAAGAGCAAGAAGGCAGGAGCGATGCCAATGAGCCCACCCGAGTCCAAGTTCGAGGCCTTGCTGGCCAGTACCTGAAGCGCGCCGAAGTCTCGAAGCTGAGTCGCGGCGGTCTGCGAGAAACTCTGGATGCCGGTTGACGGCCCACTACCTGGCCGTTTCATCATCGCAGCGCACGATGAAAAAAGCACCGCAACCGTGGCAGCGACGACAAGCAACACGTTAAGGCAACCGGGCCCGCCGCGGTTTGAAGCGCGCTTGACAACAATCAGCCCTCGGTCGCCGCTTGGATCCCAGAACTCCTTGAGCGTACAGTCGTCGGGGTCCCACAAGCGCGCCAGAAGAACGCCCTGAACGAACGATGGATGAAGTTCGTCCGGACTACAGTACTTGATCTCCAGGCTCGCTCTCTCTAATTCCGGCACGTCCAAGCCAACAGCCTGGGATGCAAGTTGCACGTAACGTTGCTCGTCCGCGGGGGGTATTCGTAATCCTGCCCTGAACACGAGCACGTTCGTGATAGGTCGTTCGCCTTTGGTGTATTCGAAATCGTCTGCGGCCATTGATGTTCTCTCCTCCTCCAAGTTGGTGCTGGGCTTGTGCGGCTCTTGCGGTTTAGGTGTGAACGCCGCAGCTTCTGGAAGGGCGGCAACCTCGGACGGGATAAATCGGTCGGGAGTATTCTAGCGCCAGGGCTCGTCGTTGCCCGGCTCCATGATCCAGTCCGGGATGCACAACCCGTCGCCGGCCTCGCGGAAGCCAATGGCTTTGTCGAGAAACGATCCCTTTTCGATAACGGTCATTCAGTGCCTGGGGTCCTTCTTGGAGATGACGGCTTCGAGGTTGTCGGTCTCGATCTTGATGGCCCTGTCGCCCTCGGTAACGCCGGGTGCCACTGCTGGCTTGTCCAGCAGTGTGTGTGGGAACTTCGTGTGAGTCCCCTCGGACCCCTCATTAGCCCGTGGGCCTCCGAGAATCTCCGATCGTTTGAGGGTATCTCCAGGCTGTGCTAGAGGATACCGGATACCCCACTGCTGGACAAGCCAGCAGTGGCACCCAGCGCGCGCCGCGCCGCCAGGACTCTTCGCGTACCGATCTTGCCTCTGTCACGTCGTTCCCGTTCGCGGTCCGTCTGTTGCGAGGGCTTTGTTGGACACGGTCACTTCCGCCGCGGCCCCGTTTTCCCCAGCGACGAGGGGTACTACCCCCACCAGTTACCGGGAGCGCACGTGCGCTCGCACCCCAGGGGGAGTGCGCTCGAACCCGAGGGTGAATGCGCTAGGGTTCCAGGGGAAGTGCGCTGGGGTCACAGCGCACGTGCGCGCAGGGTTAATCCCGGGAAAAACGCACTTTTTGGAGGACGTCACGGCGTAACCCCCGGCCACAAAAGCACTTCGACGTTCCGCCCGAACCAACAAAAACCGTCCAACAATTCTTTTCACCGCAACTCGTTGCAGGCCATAGATTTAGAGCGATTCGTGGAGGGCTTTGTTGGACACTTGGAGGGCCCTTTTCGACGGTGTTCAGGCACTCGATTGTCGGCGCAACACGTTCGAGCATACCATGTTAGCGCCGAGCCGCAAGACGATTTCCGGCCACCCCCGGGTGCTTCCAACTTCCGGCCGCTCAGAACGCCGGGGGCGAAGATCGACGGCCGCGCGGCCAGGTGCGGCGACCCCGCCTTTGGGCATCGCGGCTCGGGAAATCGTCGCCCGGCGACTGTGGCGACTCTGCCATGGGCCCCCCGGATTCAGGGTCGGCTTCTCCGGTGTCATGGGTGGTGCGTTTCACGCACCCCGCACGTAATTGCCCGTGCTTTCGTAGACGCACCGGCGACACGCCGGTGGCCCCCAACTCGCCAGCTCTTCCGGGAGACTCCCCGCTCACGCTGCGCCGCGTCGATCATGAGCTACGTCCACAAATGCCGGTCCAGCATCCGGTAGTTGATCGCCTCGTTGAGGTGCATCGGCTGGATGCTTTCGCTTGCGTCGAGGTCGGCGAAGGTGCGGGCGGTGCGGAGGACCTTGTCGTGGGCGCGCGCCGAAAGGCCGAGCTCGGTGATGGAGGCCTTGAGGAGGTTGTTCCCTTGTCGCTCCGCAGTGATTGCACTTACACCCTTGCCATGAGTGACGCCTCAGCAGCTTACAGAAAAGCATAGTTTTTAGAGTAGCCATCATTCCTTCTCCAGATCCCCACCCGGTCCGAGTAATGGCACCCGGCGCGCGTGCTCACGTCCGGCTCGGTCGTTTCGCGCCGCCGGTCACGGTTGGCCGTCCGACGGAGGCGCGATTTCCACCTTCGCTCTGTGATTGTCGCTCAGGTGGACTTCGGCCCGTTTCGGTCCTTCGACGAGCAGCCGTTGGTTTTCGCCGAGCAACATGTTGCTGCGTATCACGATGTTGCTGGTGTCCTGCGTGGCGTCGACGCGGATGGCGGCGATCTGGCTCGACGTGGAGTAGATGAGGTTGTCGCTCACGAGGTAGTCGCGCGTGGGCGAGTCGGTCGGTTCGCCCACGGCCTCGTTGATCGTGACGTTGGCGTTCCAGATATGAGGAGGCTCGGGGCCGTTCGGCTTGCGTCCGTTGCGGTCGAACACGTTTCCCGTCACCACCAGCCCGATGCAGTCGGGCGCCCAAAGCCCCTCTCGACCGCTGAGGGAAACGACGTTGGCCGAGAAGACGCAGTTCCGCGACCCGCGTTCGATCGTGGTCCCGCGCGAGCCGTTCTCCAGCATCACGTTGCCGCGGCCGATGACGCCCTCGCAGGTCTCGATGAAGTACCCGCCCATCTTGGCGCGGTAGATTCGATTGTCGGTGATCTGGCCGCGGCGACAGGAATAGAAATGCGTGCCGTCGGAACGCGAGCGCTCGAACCGGCAGCCGTCGACTACGAAATCCTCGACGTAATAGAAGGCGACGTCTCCCTGGTCTTCCCGCTGGCTCCCCGGCTCTGCCTTCTCCTTCGACAGGTAATCGGGGTATCGCTTGCAGCAGTTTTCGACGATCGCGTCATGGACCCAAACGTCCCGAATGAGCGCGTCGGCCTCTCCAAAGACGCCGATCCCGTTGCTGCTCAGATCGCGGAAGCGCGTGCCGTCGATTCGAATGCGGGCGGATTCGCCCGCGATGTGCACGCCGCGGACGTTAACGCCGTCGGGCCAGACGTCGTTGCGTCCGACGATCTCGCCGCCCCGCAAGGCAACGTCGGTGACGTCCCGGCCGTGAAAGAGGGCCCCGTCCTCGCGGCACTCGTCGCTCAGTCGGAACACGGCGCCGTCGAGCACGAGCGTCAGTCCGGAGCGCAGTTGCCACCCCTGTTCCGTGGCGGCGTAGGTCATCGGCGCGAACTCGAGCACGCCGCCCGTGCGAGCCGCCTCGTCGATCGCCCGCTGGATCTCGGCGTGGTAGGAGACGGACCCGTCGCGCACATAGTCGCCGGGCAGGAAATCCGCCACTCGCGTGGGAGACTCGGCGGCCTGGAGGCCCGCCGCCACGCCGAGCACCAGCCAGGCGCACGCGACCGAGAGGCTCAAACAGCGCCCCGAGAACGTCTTCCGATCGACCATGTCTACGACTCCCGTGTGGACTGTTGGGTTTGCGGAAACAAGCGGACGGCACACGGCGTGTGCCTGCTACGTCAGCTCAACTGGGTGATCAGGTCCTGAAGCGGCACAATGACGGCCGCCACGGTCAGCCCGACCAGCAACAGCGCGGCAAGCAACACCACGGTGGCCCACGCGGTCGCCAGCCATCGTGCCGGGCGCGGCAGCCGGCCGAGACCGAAAAGGACGGCTGCGTCGACGGCCAGGCCGATCGGCAGCAGCAAGTACCAGGTGTGCGCCACGACGTTCGAGACGGCGATCAGCCGTTCGGCCGTCGGCGGCACTTCCGCCTCGAACTCCGTGAGGATCCGAACGAACCTCGGCACTACGAAGCCCAGAACGCCGATCACGATCAGCCCGGCGGCCAGGTGGGCGAAGAGCATCCCGCCCGTCGACACGAAAGGCTTCCGCACCGGGCTTCCGTCGGGAGACGTTCGGGGCGTGGCCGAATCGGACATGGGCTTGCTCCAACCGTTCGACGTACGACTTGGTGGGGCACGTTTTCAACGTGCCGTCGGGCTTCAGGCACCTTCGAAACGTGCCAAACGTCACCGCTACTTCTCCAGCAACCCCAGCCCTCGCATCCAGTCTTCGCACTGCTTGGGCCAGTTGCCCGTGCCGGGCACGTCGGGGGCCAGGCCCAGGCCGTGGCGGCCCTGCCGGTAAACGTGCAGCTCGGCCGGCACCTTCGCCCGGCGCAGGGCCAGGTAGAACTGCACGCTGTTCTCCGCCGGCACGCCGGTGTCTTCGTCGGTGTGGAAGAGGAACGTGGGCGGCGTCTCGGGCGTGACCTGCTTCTCGTTCGAGAGGCTGCGGACCAGCTCGGGGTCGGGGTTTTCGCCCAGCAGGTTCCGCTGCGAGCCGCGATGGGTGAACGCCTCGTCGAACATGACGACCGGGTAGTAGAGGATCGCGAAGTCGGGGCGGCAGCTTGCGCGCTCGATCGGGTCCTCGGCGTCCGGGCGGCCGGCGTCGAAGTGCGTCGCGGCGGTCGACGCCAGGTGCCCTCCGGCCGAGAAGCCCATCACGCCGATCCGGTCGGGCCGAACGCCCCACTCGGCACCCCGGGCCCGAACCGTGCGGATCGCCCGCTGGGCGTCCTGGAGCGGAGCCGGGTGGCCGTAGCCCTTGCGCCGGTGCCGGTAGTCGACGATGAACCCCGCGACGCCCATCGCATTGAACCACCGGCCGATCTGGTCCCCCTCGTGGTCCATGGCCAGGTGGCCGTAGCCCCCACCGGGGCAAACGCACACGGCCGCGCCGGTCGCCTTCTCCTTCTCGGGCAGATAGACGATCAACGTCGGCTTGTCCTCCGGCCGCTCGCCCAGGGCGCCCGGGGCCCCCTCCGGCCAGAGCAACTCGGTCTGCGGCTCCGCGGCGAGGACGTTGCCTGCAAGAAGCACGCTCAACGACAGCACGAGCACGGGCAAGAGAAACGTGGTGACGCGTGGCGGGCTGGTCGGGGAGTACATTGTCGGCCTCCTTCATGCGGGTGTGCGTCAGGCAAATCAACTCAAACCGCGTCAACGTGTGCGAAGTCACGGTTCCCGAAGGAGACCATCGTACCGCGCGCCGGACGCGGGATCAACAAGAGCCAACGGCGAAATGGCCCATTGCCAGGTCGGCGCCCGGACGGGATAATCGGGTTAGAGTTCATGTTTCTTGGCCCTGCATTCGGCCTACCGCGGCCCCTTGGACCTCGGCGACCACCGAACTTGGGGGACGAGCCGTTGTCGCCGCCAGCGATGGACGATCGCCCGATCGAGCACGAGGAGCCGCCCGCGGCGGATTCCGGCGACCGGGCGCGGCAACCCGAGTTGCCGCAGTACACGCTCCGCGGGCTCTTCGCGTTCGTTACCGCGACCGCGGTCTCCCTCTCGCTGGGAGTCTCGGGGATCCGAGTGATCGACCGGCTGCCCGACGTGGGCCTGCTGCTCGTCGGGATCGCGGCGATCCTCGCGTGGATCGTGCTCGCCGCGGCCTACCGGACGCTTCACGCGAAGAGCGCGCTGGTCGTTCACTGCGTTGGTACGGTGGTTGGAGCGGCATTCTCCTTCGGCCCGGCGTATTATGCATTCCCTCCCATCGGTTCCAATCGGGCCGTGTTGGTGTTCGGCCTGTTCGGGGCGTTCGGCGCCGGCTGTGTGCTCGGCTCGGCACTCAGCCTGCCGGTGTTCGTCGTGACGGTGATCCGCTCAGCGGTCAAGGCGACCCGGCGAGCGTCCATGATCCGGGCGGAACGCGAGGAGGGGGGCCCGTGTGTCCGAGAGTGATGGACGATTCCCAGGTCAAGCACGAGGAGTCGCCCTCGGGCAAGCCTACCCGCCGGCGCGGGCGAGACCAGCCGCCGGAGTTTACGCTCGGCGGCCTTCTCGCGTTCTTCACCGCGATCACCGTCTGCATCTCGCTGGCGGCCACGGGTGCGAGGGTCATGAAGATCGACTTCCGCCTCGGAAACCTACTATTCAACCTGACGTGGGTCGTGACGTGGATCGTACTCTACGTGACCTACCGGAAGCTCCGCCTGCGGGATGCGCTGATCCTTCACTGGGGCGGCCTTGCGCTGGTCATGGGCCTTGTCCTATTGTTGATCGCGATGGGACTTGGTCGCCTTGAGGTGGGATGGCTGGTCGTCGCACTCCTCAGCTTTGCCTGCGGCGGCTGTGCCGTCGGCTCGGCACTCAGTGTGCCGGTCTTCGTCGTGACGATGGTCGTCCGGCTGGCGAGGGGCGCTACTGGCCGCCCTCGCTCGCGGCAGCGACTTCCCCCCGGCTCAGACTAACCGCCGCAGCTCGTCGACGAGCCGGCCGATCATGTCCGCCGTGTGCGTCGCGAAGACGGCCAGCCTTAGCGCCCCTTCCGGGCCGAGGCCGGAATAGGTGCGTTTGTAGGGGACGAGGATGCCGCCGTCGGCCAGCTCGCGGTGGATGCGCTGCATGTTCTCCGCGGTGCCGAGCACGAGCGAGATGATGGGGGCGGGCGTGTCGGCCACTTCGACGCCCATCTCGCGCAGGCCGCTTCGGATCGCACGGACGTTCTCCCAGAGACGCGTGCGCAGCTCAGGCTGATCGATCGCGAGTTGGAGGGCTCGGGCACTCGCCGCGGCGACGGGGACCGGCACCGGGCTGGCCCCGGCGAAGTAGTGCGACGTCGACTTCATCCGCTCGACCGTCTGCCGGGCGCCGGGGATGATTCCCCCGTACCCGCCCAGGGCTTTGCTCAGCGTGCCACACAGGAAGAGGCGAGGCGAATCTGGAGATGGTGTCTGTTTCTCCTTTCGCCCCGGCACGTCGACGTTCACGCCCCGCTCGAACAGCCCGGCGTGCTCGAGCGTGCCTCGCCCGTTTTGGCCGAGCACGCCCAGCCCGTGGGCGTCGTCGATCACGAGCGACGAGCCGGGATAGGCGCGGAGGATCTCGCAGTACTCGCCGACGGGGGCGATCGTCCCCAAGGCGGCGAACACCCCGTCGCTCATCACCAGCGGCCGTGCGCCGGGCGGAGCGTGGTTGCGGAGCTTCTCGGCCAGGTCGCCGGAATCGGCGTGACGGAACGGGTGGACCGGCTTGGCGAGCCGCGCAGCCGCTTCGTGCACGCAGTAGTGCGAGCACTCGTCGACGAAGACGGCGTCGACCTCGCGTTCGATCGACCGGGCGAGGACGTCGTTTCCCACGTAGCCCGACATGAAGTAGAAGGCCGTCTGGGCGCCGAACAGCCGCGCCGCCTGGCGCTCTGCTTCGACCAACGGCGGGGTGTCGCCGTAGCCGGCGCGGCTGGTGGCGCTTCCGATGCCGTACTGCTCGGTCGCTTGGCAGGCCGCGCGGATCACCTCGGGGTGGCCCTGCAAACCGAGGTAGCCGGTGCCGGAGAAGTAGAGGTAGCGGCGGCCGTCGATCACGGTTTCGGGCCCGGGCGGGCTCTGCATCACGGGCATGGATCGTCCTCCTCGGGCGGTGACGGGGCCATCCTAGGCTTCGCCCGGCCGTTGGGCAAGCGGGGCGCGACACTTGTGTGGCCTCTCTCGTGGCGTACAATGAACCTCGCTCGAGACGGACCGGGCATGACGGCCAAGGAGATCCTCGCGAAGTCCAAAGGATCGGCCGAAAAGTAGCAGGCACACGCCGTGTGCCGTAGCCAGCGGACGGCACACGGCGTGTGCCTGCTACTCCGCGAATGCGGGAGTTATTCTTCAGGCGCCCCAAAGCCAATAGGAGCCGGAACATGAACGCGACACGACCTTTTCTCTGGACGCTCGCCGCGCTGGCTGCGACGGTCGTGGTCGGCCGCTTCCCCGCATCCGCGGCCGACGCGCCGAAGCGGCCCAACGTCCTGTTCGTCTTCACCGACGACCACGCCTCGCACGCGATCAGCGCCTACGGCTCGAAGGTTAACCAAACGCCCCACATCGACCGCCTGGCCACCGAGGGGATGATCTTCCAGAACTGTTTTGTGACCAACTCGATCTGCGCGCCGAGCCGGGCGGTGATCCAGACGGGCAAGCACAGCCACGTGAACGGGGTGATCGACAACGCGGTCGAGTTCGACACGTCGCAGCAGACCTTCCCCAAGCTGCTCCAGAAGGCCGGCTACCAGACGGCCATCATCGGCAAGTGGCACCTGAAGGCCGAGCCGACCGGCTTCGACTACTGGAGAGTGCTCGTCGGCCAGGGCACCTACTACAACCCCAGGTTCCGCACGCCCGACGGCCCCTTCAACCCCACCGGCTACACGACCGACGTCATCACCGACCTCGCCCTGGAGTGGCTCGACAAGGGGCGCGACCCGTCGAAGCCGTTCATGCTCATGTACCAGCACAAGGCCCCGCACCGCGAGTGGCTGCCCGGCCCGGACCACCTGACGATGTACGACGACGTCGAGATCCCGGAGCCGCCTACGCTCTTTGACGACTACACGGGCCGCACGTCGGCCGCCCTGTGGGCCTCGATGACCATCGCCCGGCACATGAACGACCTGGATTTGAAGCTGGTCCTGCCGCGATATCTCAACGACGAGCAGCGTGAGCGGATCGAGGCCGCCTACCGGCCGAAGAACGAGGCGATGCGGAAGGCGAACCTCCAGGGCAAGGACCTCGTCCGCTGGAAGTACCAGCGCTACCTCAAGGACTACCTCCGCGCGATCGCCTCGGTCGACGACAACCTCGGCCGCGTGCTGGAGTATCTCGACCGGAGCGGCCTGGCCCAAAACACCGTGGTGATCTACAACTCCGACCAGGGGTTTTACCTCGGGGACCACGGCTGGTTCGACAAGCGGTGGATGTACGAGGAGTCGCTGCGGATGCCGCTTTTGGTCCGCTGGCCGGGGGTCGTCAAGCCCGGCAGCGAGAACCGCGACCTGGTGCAGAATCTCGACTTCGCCGAGACCTTCCTCGACGTGGCTGGTGTGCCCGTCCCCGACGACATGCAGGGCCGCAGCCTCGTGCCGCTCTTGAAGGGCCAAACGCCGAACGACTGGCGCAAGAGCGTCTACTACCACTACTACGAGTTCCCCGGCTGGCACGACGTGGCTCGCCACTACGGAGTGCGCACCGATCGCCACAAGCTGGTCCACTACTACGACGTCGGCGAGTGGGAGCTTTTCGATCTTCAGAAGGACCCGGACGAGCTCGGGAGCGTGTACGACGACCCGGCCTACGCCGGCGTGGTCGCGGAGCTGAAGGCCGAGCTGGGGCGATTGCGCAAGGAGAACGGGGCCGACCGGTTCGAAGAGCCGCCCGCGCCGCCGGTGCCCGCCAACGTGGAGCTGGAACTCGTGCTGCACTACGAGCCGACGCTGCTGGAGGACGGCCGAATCGCCGACGCCTCGGGCAAGGGCCACCACGGCAAGCGGCAGAACGTCGAGGTGGTGGACGTCGCCGAAGCGCCCGGCTGGAAGGCCATGGAGTTCTCCGGCAACGGGGCCGTCGTGGTCGAGCCCCCTCCCGAGAGCCTCGACCCGACCTATCGACCGCTCACCGTGGGCGCCTGGTGCAAGCCCAAGTCGGGCGACGGCGTGATCGTGGCCCATGGAAACCAGACGTTCGGCTACAGCCTGTATTTGAAGGACCGCGTGCCCCACTTCGCCGTCCGGCTCTCCGGCCTGCTGTTAGAGGTCCGCGGACGCAATCCGGTCGATCTCGACCGGTGGGTTCACCTGGCGGCGACGATCGATCCGGAGCGGCGGATCACGCTCTTCGTCGGGGGAGAGGAAGCGGGGCGACTGGCGGAAGGACACTTCGTCACGCAACCGCCCCGCGAAGCGCTCAACGTGGGGGCCGATCTCCGCGGACGCGTCGGCGAGTACGACACGCCGATGCACTTCCGGGGGTTGATCCGGAGGGTGCGGGTCTACTGGGGCGTGATGGACGACTTCTACGCGTGGTGCAGCCCGCGCGTCTCCGCCGGGGACTACGCGACGACGCGCGACCGCTGCGGACCGTGGATCGTCGCCCCCGGCGGCAAGCCCGTCTTGCGCTACATGACGCAGAACCCGGTCGCCAGCAAGCTGACGGCCAACAGCGTCTCGTGCTTCCATCCGGTGTGCACGCCGTCGGGCGAGGTGGTCACCGCGTTTGCGCCGGGAGATCACCTTCACCACCGCGGGGTGTTTCTCGCCTGGTATAAGATGACCGGACCCACCGAAGCCGACTTCTGGGGCTGGGGCCAGTTCGCGCCGACCGAGGGCCGCGTGATCGAGGCCGGCGATTGGCGCATGGAGGGAAAGGAAGACCGGGTGACGATGCACGTCCGGAGCCGGTGGCTCGCGAACCGGGCGCCGATGATCCATGAGGACCTTTCGGCGACGGTCCGCCAGCAAGGGCCGGCCAACGTGATCGATTTGACCTATACGCTGAACCCGACGGCCGACGTGACGATCGACCGGTCGGCCTTCGGCGGCTTCTGCGTCCGCTGCCGCAACGACGGCGAGATCACGTTCACGGGCCCGGATGGCCCGCTGTCGCTGCCCTCGCCGCACCATCTCAAGCCGGAGACCGACTGGCCGGCGGCCAGCGGGTACGATCTTTCGATCAAGCTGGCCGACGGCAAGACGGTGGGCATGGCCGTTTTGGACCATCCGGAGAATCCCCCGTCCGGCTGGCACAACGTCGCCAGGCTGGCGATGATCAACCCCTGCGTCACCGCCGCCGGGCCGATCACCCTCACCAAGGGCGAGCCGTTCGTCCTTCGCTACCGGCTGGTCGCCCACGACGGTCCCGCCCCGGTCGACCTGCTCCAGACGCTTTCCGCGGAATGGCGTTAACCGGTCACGAGCACCACAGGGCGAACAACAGCGCGTTTTGGATCGTGATCCGCAGGACGACCGGCGAGCGGAGGTCTTCGACGTTGCCTTCCTCCCACGCGACGGCGACGTCGAGCCCGTCTTCCCGGATGGGTTTCGATCGGGCGACGAACCGACCGTCGGCATCGAGCGCCTCGACGACGATCCGGCCGAAGTCCGCCTTGGCGTTCAGGTGCAGCCGGCCGCCCTGGAGCTTGAGCGGTTTGGTGACGATCCGGCCGCCGTCGAACGAGGCGCTCAGCGAGACGAAGCGGTCGCGCCGGATCGTGCCCAGTCCGATGCCGCCGCCGGGCTCGCCCTTGTCTTGGCCTTGATAGGGGCTGTGCCGAGAGGTCCGTCCGCCGTAGTAGAAGCGGAGCTCGTCGCCGACCGGGATCGGGGGATTGTTGGCGACCGAGTTGTTGAACCGGTCCCAGCTTGCCACGGGGCCGATGGGGATAAACGGCCGGCGGTCGCCCACCCGGGTGAAGTGGACGCTGTCGCGGCTGACGGCGAGCTGGAGGTCGAGGTGGCAGGTGTCGGGCTGGTTGTGGAACGCCTGGACCAGCCCGATGTAGACCGACTCGTACGGGAAGACTTGCAGGGAGTAGATTTCGGTGCCGGGCGGGTCGTCGGCGTCGGCGGTCATCACCACGGGGGCCTTGCCGGGGTCGGTGACGTCCCAGTGGACGAAATCGGCCGACTCCGCCCGGGCGACCGAACGGCCCCAGAAGTAGCGGTCCACCCACTGGTTCTCGCCCCACGCCTCCATCAGCCCGGCAGCGACGTGCTTGGTGCGTCCGTAGAGGAGGTACTTTTCGCGCTGGGGGTCGAACGTCCAGTGGGTGCCGCCGTCGCAGATGGCCTCGGTGGCCCAACTGTCGACGAGCTTCCAGTGGACGCCGTCGGGGCTGGCGGCCACGCCCAGGCCGCGGCGCTGGCCGCGATGGAACGGATCTTCGCGCGGGCCGCGGTAGTCGCGATCGAGGCTCAAGAAGCCCATCTTGTAGCGGCGGCTCGGATCGGGGTCGCGATCGTCGCGGTGGACGCCGAAGACTTCGTAGAAGTCGGGGAGGAAGCCGGGCTCGCCCTCGGCGGCCTCGCGGCGGATCACCAGGTTGGTGTCCTCGCCTTCGACCTCGACGATGCCCAGGCGCGGCTTGGTCCAGCGGATGCCGTCGTCGCTCTCGGCGTATCCGACGTTGCCCGCGGCGTGGTACCAAGCGCGATACTTATCGCCGTCGCGGAGCACCGAGCCGTAGAGGATGGCCACTCCACCCTCCCAGGGCTCGGTCGCCCGGAGGACCGGGTTGGCAGGGTGCTTCTCGAGCGCGTGGACCTGCCGGGTGACGTTTTCGCTGGTGGCGATCAGGTAATCGTCGAGGAACAACTGCTTGGTGGCGTCGAGCGGGATGGGCGTCTCGCTTTGCCCGACCAGACAGAGCGCCATCAGCATTGTGGGGACGGTCATGATTTCACCCCTCCTTCGGTTTCAGCTCCTTGATCCGCACGTTTCGGAATTCCACCCGGGTGCGGTGTCCGATGAAGCCCAAGAAGCCCGTCTTGCGGAGTCGGCCCGGGTGGTCGTATCCGTCCATGGGCTGGTCGATTTTCGCCAGGTCGGCATCGACGATGACGGTGCCGTTGAGCGTGACGCGGATATGGCTCCCTTCGCAGAGGATCTCTTCGCAGTTCCACTCGCCGACCGGCTTCAGGTGGCCCTGCTTGGCCGGGACCATGCCGTAGACCGAGCCGTGAAACTGGTAGGGCTTGAGCTTTGCGTATTTGGGGGCCGTGTCGTCGAGGACCTGGATCTCCATGCCGGCTTGCGAGGGGCGTCCGTCCATGGGGGAGCGGATGGCGATGCCGTTGTTCCCGCCCGGCTCCAGATTGAACTCGAACCGGAGGATGAAGTCGGCGTACTCTTTCTTGGTGAACAGCCTCCCGCCGCTCTCTTTGTTGGAGGCCAGGATTCCATCTTGGGCGACGTAGCCGTCGGTTGCCCCTTGCCAGCCGTCGAGGGTCTTCCCGTCGAAGAGCGGGACGAAGCCCTGCTCGACTTCTTCCGGGCACAATGCTCCGGCACACGACGGCGGTTGGGCATCTTGAGCGCATAGCAGGCTTGCGTGCAACAACAAAGCGGCTACCAGAGACGTCAATCGCATGCGTAGGGCTCTCCTTTCTGCGGGGTCCGCTTGTCACCGGCTCGTACGAAAGCCGGTCCCGGCTCCAACGCGAGCCGGCTTCGCTTATCAGGATAATCAAGCTTGCCGCCCCTGTCATCCGCAGCGATTGCGTATTTCTCCGCGTGGCGGCCGCTCGTCGGGGATCGGGGAAGCCTGCCCTGTTCCCTTGCCACGGTGGCGGGAGGCGTGTTATACAAGAGGGCCCCCGAGCTGAGGAGACCCGTGGATGCGGTCGTTGAGGACATGCTTCGTGCTCGCAGCAGTGGTCGTGTTGGCCGCCTGCCGTTCGTCGTTCGCGGCGGAGGGGTCGGGCGAGGCCGCGGTCGTTTCGGCGAGGGTCGGCCCGCCGGCGGGGATTCGTCGCTTGCGCCCGGAGACCTGGGGGCTGGTGGGATTGAACGTGTTCAATGGGGGCGATCAGCCGGCCGACGTGGTGGCGACGATGTACTTCAGCGGCGACCCGAGCCTCCAATACGCCCGGCGGCTTTGGGTACCCGCGCGAGCGAGGCGTTACTCGTGGTGCCCCATCCTCCCGCCGCGTTCGATCGCGCCGGAGACGCCGGGGCCGTCTCCCGAGCTGACGAAGGCCGAGGTCAAGTCGCTGTCGTTCGATCGATCGGGCCCGAGGGAAGAGCTCGTGCGGAATCGATCCGAGCCCGTGCTGCGATCGAGGTTGTTGCCGATCCATCATGGCCGTCCGACCACCGCCGTGGTGACGGACAGCGGAGCGGACGATCCGGCCAAGGCGAGGGAAGACGAAGCCGCGCTCGAAGTCGTCTCTGCCTCGAGGCAGAGCACCGGACTTTCGCCCATCGTCCCGGAGCTCTACGAAGACTTCCTCCCGCCCGTGGTGGAAAGTCTGGACGGGCTCGACCAACTGGTGCTGGCCGGCGATCGTTTGGCCTCCGACGCGGCGGCGCGCGTGGCGGTCCGCCGCTGGCTGTTGGGAGGCGGACGCCTCTGGATCATGCTCGATCGGGTGGAGCCGGAAACGGTGGAGCTTTTGCTGGGCGAGGCCTTTCGGTGCCGCGTGGTGGACCGGGTGGGGCTGACGCGCGTGGCCATCCGGGGAGTCTCCGCCGACGCAGAGAGTTTCACCGGGGAGCCTCGCGAGTTCGAGCAGCCGGTGGACCTGGTGCGCGTGTTGGCCCCCGACGCGGAAGAGGTCTTTGCGGTGAACGGCTGGCCGGCGGCTTTTTGGCAGAGGATGGGAAAAGGGGAGGTGCTGTTTACCACCCTGGGAGCGGCCGGATGGATCCGCTCGCCCGGCTACGGCGCCCCGCCGTCGGTCGCCACCAAGCCGCTGGAGTTTCTCAGTTTCAGGCTCTTCCGACGGCGCGAGCCGCCGCTTCTGGAGCCGCGCGAGTGGGAGGCTTACCTGTCGGAGCAGATCGGATATCGGATTGTGGGGCGGGGCTTCGTGGCGGGGGTGCTGGGTGCGTTCTGCCTGGTTCTGCTGGGGACGGGAGCCTGGCTTGGCCGCCGAGATCGATTGGAGCGGATGGCTTGGATCGGGCCGCTTGCGGCGGCGATTGCCGCGCTGGCGTTGGCCGTGACGGGATCGCTGGCCCGCCACAGCGTGCCGCCCACCGTCGCCGTGGCGCAACTGGCGGAGGCCGACCCGAGGTCCGACGAACTGGGGATGACCGGCCTGTTGGCGATATACAACCGGCAGCCGTCCCGCGCTCCGCTGGGCGTCCAGCGTGGGGGGCTGTTTTGTCCCGACATGGCGGGCCTTGGGAGCACCACGCGGCGGATGGTCTGGACCGACCTGGATCGCTGGCACTGGGAGCACCTGCCGCTGCCGGCCGGGGTGCGCACGGCCCCCTTCGCGTACGCCACGAAGCTCGCCCGGCCGATTGCGGCCCGGGCCGCGTTCGGCCCGGACGGGCTCACCGGGACCCTCGCTGCCGGGCCGTTCGAGAGCCTCGCCGACGCGGTGATCGCGACGCCTTCCCGTGCCAATCTGAGCGTGGAGCTGGAAGCGAGCGGCCGCTTGCACGCCGGGGCCGACGAGGTGCTGGCCCCGGGCCGGTTCATCGCCGCAAGCGTCCTCAGCGACGAGCAACGGCGACGACAGGCGATCTACGCGCAGGTGCTCGACGGCAAATCGCCGAGGGAGTTTCCCGATCGGCCGACGCTCTTGGCGTGGGCCCGTCCGCTCGACATGCAGTTCACCTTCCCCGACCAAACGACGCGAGCGGGCTCCGCGATTCTGACCGTACCGCTCGAGATCGAGCGGACGCCGCCGGGCACGCGGGTCGCGATCCCTTCGCCCTTCTTGGACTATCGGTCGGTCCGGGGGCCGCTCCGAGAGCCTTCGGCGGCCTACGGCAACGCCACGCACGAGTGGATCGAGCTGAGGACCTCGACGGAGGCGTATTTGCGGTTTCAGGTCCCCGAGCAAGTGCTGCCGATCAAGCTGGATCGTGCTCGGGTGGTGGTCCGCATCAACGCGCCATCGCGGACGGTGCAGTTGCTCGGACACGCGGGCCAACGGTGGGTGAGTCTGGCAACCTGGAACAGTCCCGTGGGCGGGTTCCCGCTGGAGATTACCGACACCGAGCTGCTCGAGCTGGATGATCAGGGCGGCTTCTTGTTGGGGATCGCCGTCGCCCGCGATCGTTCTTCCGAGGCCGGCACGGGCCCGGTCACCCGCCTCGGCTCGGCGTGGAGAATCGAAGCGGTCGAGCTGGAGATCGAGGGTGAGACCCTCGAGCCGAGCCATGAGACTCAGGCCCAGCCATGAAATCGGAGACCACGATGAGCCACGATGAGCCGGTAGTGATCACCGACCGTTTGACCAAGAAGTACGGCCGGCTGACCGCGCTGGACGGCTTGAGCATCTCGCTGGAGCGAGGCCGGATCCTGGGGTTCATCGGGCCCAACGGCGCGGGGAAGACCACGACGATCAAGATCCTGGTCGGCCTCGCGCGTCCCAGCAGCGGATCGGCCCGCGTGGCCGGGGCCGACTGCGTGCGCGACGCGCGCAAGATCAAGCGCCTGGTCGGGTACATGCCCGACTCGTTCGGCTCGTACGACAACATGCGGGTGCGCGAGTATCTCGACTTCTTCGGCGCCGCGTTCCGCATCCCCCGGCGAAAA
Organism: Thermoguttaceae bacterium; assembly: GCA_035528065.1. GTDB lineage: Bacteria > Planctomycetota > Planctomycetia > Pirellulales > Thermoguttaceae > DATKZH01. Next base: position 27,979 of record DATKZH010000718.1, read on the forward strand.
CGGGGCAAGCGGATCGGCGAGGTGCTGGAGATGGCCGGCGCCACCTACATGCAGGACCGCTACGTGGAGAGCCTCAGCTTCGGGATGAAGCAGCGGGTCGGCATCGCCCGAACGCTGTTGCACGATCCGCAGGTGCTGTTTCTCGACGAGCCGGCAAGCGGTCTGGACCCGCAAGGGCGGATCGAGATGCGCCAGACGCTGTTGCGTCTGGCCCAGGCGGGCAAGACGCTGATCGTCACCAGCCACATCCTGCCCGAGCTGTCGCGGATTTGCGACCTGGTGGCGATCCTCATCCGGGGCCGGTTGCGGGCTTTCGGCCCGTTGGACCGGATTACGCGGACCGTGAGCCAGCGGCGGACGATCGAGGCGCAGTTGGCCGGCGCCGACCAGATCGATGGCACCATCGCCGAGCTGCGACGCGCCTTGCCCGACGGCGTCGAGCCGACCGGATCGGCGGCCGAAGCCATCGTCCGGTTCCCGTTCCAGGGCACGGAGGAGGAGTTGGTTGGGCTGTTGGCCCGGCTCGTGGGGGCGGGAATCCGCGTCAGCCAGTTCCGCGAGTTGCAGACCGATCTGGAGGACGCGTTCCTGTCCATCGTGCACGACGACGCGGAGGCGGACGACTCGGCCGACGCGGCGCCCGTGGAGCGTCCCCAAGGCGAGGCCGTGGCCGGAGACAACCCGTGAACAACCCCATCGCCGACCGAGAGCTGACGTCGCTTTTGCGCACTCGCAGGGCGCTGGCTTTGCAGGTTTGCCTGGCCGCGGTGCTCAGCCTGCTGGTCGTTCTCCGGTGGCCCAGCGAGGCGAGGATGGAGCTTTCGGGCGCGCGGGCGCGCGAGGTGTTTTGCCTGTTCGGATATGGGCTGTTGACCCTAGTGATCCTGCTGGTGCCCGCGTTTCCGGCCACGAGCATCGTCCGCGAGAAGAACCGGGGTACGCTGGCGCTGGTGCTGAACTCGCCGATGAGGCCCTGGTCGATCTACTTCGGCAAGCTGGTGGGCGTGCTGGGCTTCGCGATGCTGCTTCTGGTGCTCAGTCTCCCGGCGGCTTCGGCCTGCTACGCGATGGGGGGCATATCGCTCGTCGGCGACCTGTTGGCCCTCTACGCCGTCCTGGCGATCGCCGCGGTTCAGTACGCGAGCCTGGGGTTGCTGGTCAGCAGCCTGGCCAACTCGACCGACGCCGCGCTGCGGATCACGTACGGCCTGGTGCTGCTTCTGGCGGTCGTCACGGTGGGCCCGCACTTGTTTCTCCAGGGCGGGCAGGGAACCTACCCCGAGCTGGCCGAGTGGCTACGGTGCGTTTCGCCCATTCCGGCGGTGATGGAGCTGCTCGGCCACGGCGACGTCGGCTCGCAGGGGTTGATTTCCGCCTCGGGGGTGACCGCCCGATACGCCCTGTTGGCACTCTGCACCACGGCGCTGTTCACGGTTCGCACGATTGGGCGACTGAATCCCCGGCTCGTGGACCGGCCGCGCCCGCAGGGCGTCATCACCGACGAGCGCCCCCTGCTCCAGCGGCTGTTGCGGCGGACGGTGTTCCTCGTCGACCCTCAACGGCGGAAGCCGGGGATCGGCCCGCTCGCGAACCCGGTGATGGTCAAGGAGTTCCGTTCTCGGCGGTTCGGCCGCCTCCACTGGATCCTCCGGCTGGTGGCCGCGTGCGCCGTGGCTTCGCTCGGTCTGACGTACGCCACGACGATGGGCACGCTCGACTGGGGCGTGGAGACGATCGGCGGCATCATGGTGCTTTTGCAGGCGGCCTTGATCGTGTTGCTGACGCCCAGCCTGGCCGCCGGGCTGATCAGCTCCGAGCGGGAAAGCGGCGGCTGGGACCTGCTGCGAATGACGCCGTTGTCGACCGGGGCGATCCTTCGGGGCAAGCTCGCCAGCGTGTTCTGGCCCCTGGTGCTGATCCTCTTCGCCACGCTGCCCGGCTATCTCGTGATGATCTGGATCCGGCCGGAGTTGTGGGGCGAGATCTACCAAGTGCTGATCTGCCTGGCGTGGATGGCGGTTTGCGCCCTCGTGCTCAGCGCGGCGGTCGGCAGCTTGTTCCTCCGGACCGCCCCGGCCACGACCACGGCCTACACGCTTCTGGCCGGGCTCTGCGCCGGAACGATGCTCGTCTGGCTGGGACGGGATGCTCCCTTCGGACATTCCACGGTCGAAGCGGTCCTGGTGACCAACCCCCTTGCGGCGGCGCTCTCGGTGATCGAAATGCCCGGGTTCACCCAGTACCGCCTGGTGCCCGGCAACTGGTGGTTTTTGGGCTATGCCTCGGCCTTTTGTCTGGTCGTTCTCGTCGTCCGGACGCGGCGCTTGACCAAACCGTTGTGAGGGGGGAGGGGTGACAAGGTGACAAGGTGACGGGGTGACGGGGTGACAGAGTGAGTCTTGTGAACGTGGCATTACGGAAACAGGGCTTTCGATGGCCGGTTGCGGTCCCGTTGGCGCTTCTTCTGGCAGCATCGGGACTTGGCGCGGGCGACGTCGAGGTCGACCTGGCACGATACCAGGACCCGAAGACCGAGCTGCCGTCGACCGTGACCGTCTTCTCGCCGAAGCTCAAGCCGCTCTGGCTCCAGGCCCTGCGTGGTCCGGAGGTCGATGTTCGGCGCCAGGCCGCGCAGACGATCGCCTTGGCGCACGAGCGGGGGATGCCCGATCTGGCCGACACGGCGGCACCGCTTGAGCAAACGCTCGACGCGTCCGACGAACACCCGGTCGTCATGCGCGCCGCCGCCCAGGCCCTGATCGCGCTGGATGCCCGGCAGGCGGCTCCCCGGCTACTGGAGCACGCGATGCGCGACGGGCTGGAGATGGCGCAACTGGTCGAGCCGGCGTTGGCCCGCTGGGATTACCGACCGATCCGCAAGGTCTGGCTGGAGCGATTGTCCGCGCCCGAGACGCCGCGACGCATGTTGGTGCTTGCGATCCGCGGGCTTTGCGCGGTGGGCGAAACGAAAGCGGAGCCGCGCCTGGGGGAGTTGGCGTTCGCGCGGGACGTCCCTTCCGACGTACGCCTGGAGGCCGCCCGGGCGCTGGGCGAGCTGCGGACCGAAGGGCTCGAGCGTGACGCCCGCAGGCTGGCCGCCGACAAGTCGGCCCCGGCGGTGGTCGACCGGCTGGTGGCCGCGTCGCTCGTTCGACGCCACCAGGGCGAGGCGGCCGAGGCCCTGCTCGTCGAGATGGCCGTCGACGGCGAGCCTTCCGTGGCGGCCATCGCCTTGCGGAGGCTGTTGGAGATCGATCCGTTGCTGGTGGTGCCGATTGCCGGGCGGACGGTGGCGAGCGACGACGCCAACGTCCGCCGTCTTGGCGCCGAGTCGCTGGTGGCCTGGGGGACCCCCGAAGCGGTCGAGCAGTTGGGCCCGATGCTCGACGACCCCCACCCCGACGTCCGCAAATACGTGCGCCGCTCGCTGTTGGACATGGCGACCGACGAGCCGCTCACGGAGCCGGTGGTTCGGGCGGCGGTCGAGATGCTCTCGACCGACCGTTGGCGCGGGTTGGAGCAGGCGACGCTGGCTCTGGTGGCGCTGGACCACAAGCCGGCGGCCGATCGGCTCGTCGAGCTGTTGGAGTTCGAGCGGCCGGAAGTGTTCGTCACGGCCGCGTGGGGGCTGCGTCGACTCGCCGTGCCCTCCACCTTGGACGCCATGTTCGACAAGGCACGCCGCGAAACGGAGAAGACCAAGACGCGAGGCGGGGCCGAGTACGTGGTGGAACGGCAGATCTCCCAGTTGTTCGAGGCGTTCGGGCAGATGGATTACGCGCAGTCGGAGCCGCTGTTGCGAGAGCACGTCCCCAAAAAGGTGCCGTTCGGGGTACAATCGCGGGCGGCGGCCATCTGGGCGCTGGGACACCTCCACGCCGGCAAGCCGGAGCCGGGGCTGGCGAAGCTGCTCCTCGGGCGGCTTTCCGACCTGGACCCGATGTTTCCGGAGCACGAAGAGGTCCGCCAGACGTCGGCCGTGAGCCTCGGCCGGATGCACGTCGAGGACTCGCTCCCCACGCTGCGCCGTTTCCTTCGAGATGAATCGGTCGACAGCCCGGTCGGATACGCCTGCGCCTGGGCGATTCACCAAATCACCGGGGAGCCGATCCCGGAACCTCCAATCCAAGAGGTACCGCGGCTGGGCTGGTTCCTGGAGCCGATCGACTGACGAACACGGGCGAGGCGCTACGGCACGGTCGCAGGACGGGCATCTTGCCCGTCGGACGGGCTCGATCAACGACGCGGGACGAAAACGGGAGGCTACCGTGATGTCGAAGCTCCGCTCCACGGCGGTCGTGGTCGGTCTGGTGATCCTGGGGCATTTGCCTTGTTGCTGGTCCGACGACCGTCTGCCGGGCATCGTCTTCGTCGGCGACGACGTCTTCGGGCCGAAGTATGAGTGGCCGGGGGTGGCGCGGCCGGGCACCGCCCATTGGCGGGAGGGCTACATCTACCATCGGGCCACGACCCAGCACCCGGTGGAGCGGACCACCACGCCCACGCGCCCCGGAGGCAACCTCTATACGCTCGTCCCCGCCGGGCCCGACGGCAAGCTCACCCGAATCACCCACCTCACCGACGGCGAAGTCTTCGACCCCGAGCCCTCGTACGACGGGAAGAGGATCCTCTTCAGCATGCGCCGCGACGGCGAGGACTGGTTCAACCTCTACGAGATCGGCGCCGACGGCACCGGCCTGGTGCAGCTCACCGACGGCCCGTTCAACGACGTATCGGGCGTCTACCTGCCCGACGGGCGGATCGTGTTCATCAGCGACCGGGCCGGCTACCTGGAGGAGTACCACGAGGAACGGACCGAGGCCCTTTGGGCGATGAATGGCGACGGGACGGGCATCGAGCAGCTCACCTTCAACCCCGGCACCGTGTTCGACCCCACCGTGCTCCGCGACGGCCGGATCCTGTTCGCCCTGTGGGACGTCTTCATGCTCAACGTCCCGGGGCCGGACAAGCACGAGACCTACCTGATGACCATCCGCCCCGACGGCGCCGAAGAGAGCCATTTCTTCGGCGTGCGCCAGTATCGGTTCTTCAACCGGGAGCGGCACTCCGGGGTCGCCTTCAACCAGGCGACCGAGATGGCCGACGGCACGATCCTCGTGCTGACCGAGATGGGCCCTTCGATCCTGGACCCGAGCCGAGGGCTCACTCCCACCGAAGCCCTCTGGCCGGTCTTTCCCGGGACCACCTCGATCCAGTTGGGCGGAGCGACCCACCGGGTGCACCTTTCACCCACCGGAAGCCGCAGCACGCCCTACGCGCTTGCGGACGGGCGTTTCCTCCTCTCGACCACGCTCCCCGGCGCCCGGGACCTCGGGATCTACGTCTGCGACCCCAAGACCCGGCACCTCGACCTGGTGTTCAACGATCCGGCCACCAGCGAGTTCGACGCGCGTCCGATCCTCCTGGAGCGTCCGCGCCCGGCGGTTCTCCCGACAAAGGTCACGCCGGCCGGCGGCCGAGCGGCTTCTCGCGTCGCCGTCACCGGGCGGGCGCGCTTTGCCGTGGTCAACGGACGGCGGTCCGACAATCCGGAGCACGAGCGGGCTCTGCGCCGGGCCCGATACTTACGGGTGGTCGAGGCGTTGCACACGGCGGTGACTTCGTCGAGTCACACGAGTCTGGCCACGCGGATCCTCGGCGTGGTGCCGCTCTTGCCGGACGGATCGGCCCACTTCGAGGCGCCGGCCGACACCCCGCTGTTCCTCGAGCCGCTGGACGCGGCCGGGCGCCGGCTCCAGTTCGACTGGAACTACCCGGTCACTTCGGTGCCGATCGGCTCGAAGCAGACGTTGATGGAGATGTCGTACATCTCGGCGCGGCCCGGCGAGGTGAAATCGTGCAACGGCTGCCACGCGCCGCAGGATGAGGCCGCGCGCCAGAGGGGCTTTGGAGTCGCCCTGACGCACAGGCCGGTCCGGGTCGAGCGCGACGTGACGGACGTCCTCTATCGGAGGAACGAGCCGGACGAGTACCGCTCGACGGCTCGGATCGGCGAAGCGCCCAGGTATCGTCCTTGGCTATCCAGCCCGGACGCCGACCTTCGCCGCCGCGCTTGCGAAATGCTGGCGGCCATCGAGGACGGCGCTCGCTCCTCGGCCTCCGCAATCGCCGGGCTGCTGGAGGACGATTCGGTCGCGGTGCGTCGTGCGGCGGCGTTGGCCCTGGGACGTTTGGGGACCCCCGACGCCTCGCCGGCTCTGGTTGCGGCCTTGGATGACCCCGACTGGGAGGTCCGATTCGACGCGGCCACGGCCCTGGAGGCGATCACCGCCTGCGCGCCGGCGGAGCAGGCCGGCGACGAGCGGTCTCCTCAAGTTGAATCTGCGGGTGCGACGGTTGGCTTGTCCAACCGTGCTTCCGGCACTGCTGGGCAAGCCAGCAGTGGCACCCAACGTGCGAAGTCGACAGGGACAAATCACGGGGCGACTTCCGGAGAGGCCGACGACGGGCGTACGCGGGCGTTTTACACGTCGCTTCTTGCTAAGCTGGGCGGTGCGCAAGGACTTCAAGAGGCCCTCGGCCGCGGGCCGACCGCGCTTCGCCCATTCGTACCCAGCGACGACGTTGAGCTGACGCGACGTTGGTTCGAGTCGGCTGGCCGCCTCGGACCGGACGCCCCCGAATCGGCTCGCCAGGTCGTGCGCGAGGCTCTGAGCGTGCCGCTGCCCGCGCCGGTCAGCTTCGAGCCGTGGGACGGGAAGCGTCACGCATTGGAGGGCGAGCCGCCGGAGCTGGGCGCGATCCGGGCCGCCGGATGGATGCGGGACGCGCCCTCGGTGCCGCTTTTGATCCCTTGGCTCTCGCGGCACGAGTATCAGGACCACGCCACCGAGGCGGCCGTGGCCTTGGGTCGCATCGGGACCGAGCCGGCGGTCGAGGCGCTTTGGGAAGCGCTTCGCGAGCAGGTCCCCGACCGGAAGCCCTTTTTGAATCGCTACGTGCAGTTCGGGCCGCGTCCGGAAGAATACGCCCTGTTGCGGGGACTCATCCTGGCCGGGGCGCCGCCGAAGATGGACGACATCCACCTCGTGGTCGCGCTACTGCCCGGCACCTTCCTGGAAAAGCCCCGCTTCGAGGACCGCGCCCGGCCCGAGTCGCAGCGCGTCCTGCTGGGCCGGTTGCTCCTGGAGAATGCGGGGCGCCGGAAGGGGGCCGTCGTCCTGCTCGCGGCGGTTCTCCGCGGCGATCCGGCCCCCCAAGACGACCCGCTCTACGAGCAGATCCTCAAGGGGATCAACTTGGAGCGGCCTTACGCAGAGCACCGGCGGCCGTTCCCCGTGGTGAGCCGGATCGAGCCGGAGCAGGCGTTGTGGCTGTTGGGCTCTCTGGCGGTCGACAAGTCGGAGGTGCCCGAAGCGCTCGTGGTTCCGTATCTGACCAGCGAGAGTTGGCGGGAGCGGATCGACGCCGCCGTGCTGTTGCACCTTTGGGGATTCGGGGCGCAAGCCGCCGACGTGCTGGCGGCGGAGGCCGACAAGCCCTATCCGTTCAAGGAGATCATGTCGATCGGCAAAGGCGTTGCCGACACCAACTTCCGCGACAAGTCCTACATGGTCCTCGCCTTGGCCCATCACGTGGACGACGTCGAGCGGCTCCGCCCCTTCGCCGACCCGAAGGCACGCTACCGGGACGTCCGCTACGGGCTGGCCGTCGGGCTCGGCTACCGCGGCAAGCCGGACGGGATCGAGCTGTTGGCCGCCCTGGCAACGCGGGATCCGATCGGCGTGGTCCGGCGCCAGGCCCGGGAGTCGCTCCGGGCGATCCAGGAAACCCAGCGGATCGCCGGCAACCCGATGCCGGCCATCGAACTGCCTGAGCCGCTGCCGTTCGAGGCATGGTACCCGCCTCGAGCCGTGGAATGGCCGGGGCCCGTGGCGGAGCGACTTCCGGAGTCCGCTCCGCCGGCGGCAGCAGCGCTGGACGATCTGAAACGCCGGGCCGCCGAGGGGCTTCGGGCGGAGCACTACCGCGACCTGAACAACGCCAACAACCAGGCGCCGGGGGCGAAACGGATGATGGTCGACGGCATCGCCTCGTTCGACCGTGCCGTGGCCGGGCTCGCCGCCCGCTACCCCGAATCCGCCGGATCGGTCTTTCAGCAGCTCCTCGATTCGCCCTATCCTTTCGCCCACTACCTGGCGTTGCGCGAGCTGGTCGAAGGCGGTCATTCGGACCTGGACGCCATGCTGACCGACAAGCTCGACGCGTTTGCCAAGTCGGCCGACACCGTCGGCTTCTTCTGGACCTGCGAGGCCCTGGCGAAGCGAGGCGTGCAGGCCGCCATCCCCAAGCTGGCCCGCTACGCCGGCGACCAGAGCCCGCCCGGCCTCCACGGGCCCGTCGGCATGGGCTACGGCTATCCGGCGGCCAAGGCGGTGGCCTACCTGGCCGCCGAGGTCTCCCACCCCGAGGTCAAGCGGCTCCTGGCCAGCCGAAACATCTGGCTCCGGGCCGGCGCGATGGCCGGGCTGACCGAGGCCCACGCGCCGGGCGTTGAAGACCTGCTCGTCGAGCTGCTCAGGCACCCACAACCGGCGCTGATCCGCGACCACGCCGCGGTGGGGTTGTCACGGCTGGCCAACTCCCGGCGGGCAAGCCGTGAAGCGGTCAGCGCGGCACGTTGATGCCGCTTCCGGCGGAACGAACGTCTCGCCGACCCCCTCGGTCGGTTGTAGTCGCCTCCCCTTTCCCGCTTTCGGGTAGGATGGCCGGTAGTCTGTCGGGGGTGGAGGAGCCAGATCCGATGGCTCATCGGGGTCCCGCGATACCTCAATCGATTCCCGGGGTTCAATCTTCGGAGCGCTGCCTGCGACGGTCCACGGTGCGACGCCGGAGACCGACTGCTCGCGACGCCCCAGAGGCCCGCCGCCGGTGGGGATCGAGAACCGGCACCGTCTCACCGCGCAACCCAGTCAGTTGCCACTTCGGGCGGCGATTGACCATCCGCGGGAATCGGCTCTCGGGGGCCGTTCTCGCCGAAAACGCAAAGGGAGTCTTCCGGATGCACGGATATCAGCGGCTGGACGTCAGCGAGGTCGGCGAAGTCACGGTCGTCCGCTTTCGCGACCGAAGGATCACCGAGGACTGCGATCTGGAGAGACTGGGCGAGGAGCTGTTCCAGCTTGTGGAAGGGGAACGTCGCAAGAAGTTGGTCGTAAGCCTGGCTTCCGTCGACCTGCTGACCAGCGCGGCACTGGGCACACTGATCACGCTGCGCAAGAAGGCCGCGGCCCAGGGCGGCGCCCTCAAGCTCTCGGACATGGGGCCCGAGATCGCCGGCGTTTTCTCCGTAACGAGACTGGACAGCCTGTTCGACATCGAAGAGGACTTAGCGCACGCCGTAGCGGCCTTTCGGGCGGCCTCTCCTGGTCTTGGGGGGAATGGGCGCTCGAAGGGCACGTCTTCCAGCATTCTCAATCCGGCGACACTCCCATCCGTCGCCGGGGTTTAATCCTCGGAGCGGCGGACCGGTAGGCAGCGCCCGGCGGTTTCCCCGGGCAAGCCCTGCGGCCCGTTGGGGACCGACCCGCTCCCTTACCAGGAACGCCTTCTTTGACCGCGATTGACGAGCGTGCGGCCCGTTGGTCGACACGCTTCGATTCCCGCACGGGGTTTCTTACGGAGCGAGGAGAATGTGGCACATCGTGAACGCGCTTGGCGTGGCGGCTTGCGTGCTTCTTGCGGGTGCCGCCGCGAGTCCGACGGACGAGGTGGATGACGGCACGGAGCCCGAGCCGGTCGAGACGGTTCGAGGCGAGCCGATCGACAGGGGTTTCGTCTTCGTGGATGGCCAGTTCCTGCCGCCACCGTACGTCGTGGGGCGGCGCGGCGATGACCTCCTGATCAATGATCGGCTCGTCGCGAAAGACTGGTTCGCTCGACGGGGCCCAAGACCGGATAGGCGTACTGGCATGGGCCCAGGGCGGAGGCACGGAGACTTCCCTCAAAGCAGGGGGCGGCGGCGGGAGGAAGGGCGGGCCAGGACGCTCGAACAGCTCGAAGACCGGCTCTGCACCGGGGGGCTGCTGATTTGGCTGGATGGCGGCTCGGCCGGTTTCTTGGAAGAGGAAAGCGCGATCCCCGTTTTGGACATCCTGCTCTGCGACGCCAGCAACGAAGAGAAACTCCAGTCATTGATCGACGAAGAAGTCCGAGGGGTCGGTTCGTCGCAGTGGGCCGAGATCCTGGAGAGCTTTCAGCCGACACCGGAGCTGATCGAACGGGTGGGGCTCGTGGCCGCGGAAAACCAACGCATTGCCGACGAGAACGAGACCAAGCACGAGAAACTGATGTTGGCGGGGTTCTTCCGTTCGAAGCCGATGAGCTACGGAGTGACGATCGCGGCCATGGGGCTGGCCGTGGTCGCCTTGGGAAACCTTCTGAGCTACCGTCCTGAAAACAGATCGCGCTGGCGGGACGTCGACACTATCGGTGACGGCGTACCGATGGTGGTGCGCAACGTCGTGCTCCTGATCCTGCTGGGCGTCTTCGATCTGGTGCTTACGTTGGCCGCCCAGCAGACGGGCGGGTTCTTGGAGTTGAACCCGTTGGGTAGTCAGTTGGTAGAGAGCCCCGGGCTCCTGATTGCATTCAAGATCGTCACGTTGCTGGGCGCTTCCCTCATTCTGGTATCGCTTCGGCGGTATCGGGGCGCGCAGATTGCCTCGTGGTGGCTCTGCTTGGTCTGTACCGTCCTGGCCTTTCGTTGGCTGACGTACAACTCGATGTTCTTCGCGTAGGATTCGGCTCGGCATTCCGGACGCACGTGTGCCCAATCCCGTCGTGACCGACGCGAGGTGAATCGGTCTCGCTCAGACCGCCGGTCGAAGCCGCTCCCGGAGGACGGGACGACCCCAAGCGGATAGGCCGCGGTGGCCTGGCGGCAGCGTCTTCCATTGAATCGACGGTTTTCACTCGTATCGGAGGAAAAGCCCGTGATACGTAGTTCATTCGCGCCTTGTGCACTCATCGTGCTGGCCCTGATCGCGAGCATCGCCTCGGCGCAGCGTCCGCGCCGGCCGGAGGGTCCGCCGGGCCAGGACGCCGAGCGGCGCGGGCCCGCGGCATTCAACCCGATCGTTCGTCTGTTCGACGCGGATGGAGACGGAACCCTAGCGCAAGACGAGATTGAGAAGGCCGCCGCGAAGCTGAAACACCTCGACACGAGCCAAGACGGCAAGCTAACCGCCGATGAGCTCCGTGGGGCGCTGCCGGGTGGCCCGATGCCGCCCCGCGCGCGAGGCTCGAGGGGTGGGCCCGGGGGAGGAGGTCCGGGAAGGCTCCGCGCAAGTGATGCCGACTACGACAACCCGGCGCTACCCAGAGACGATGCGGAGAAGAAGATCCTGGCGGCGCTGGAGGGGATGCGCGAAGGGCCTCGGTTCGCCAACGTCTCCACCTCCGACGGCCGCCTGCTGCGGCTCCTGGCCGAGACGACCGGCGCGAAGCGAGTGGTCGAGATCGGCACGTCGACCGGCGAGTCGGCCGTCTGGTTTGCCCTGGCCCTGCGAACGACCGGCGGCCACCTCTTCACGCACGAGATCGACCCCGAGCGTGCCAAGACGGCGGCGGAGAACTTCCAAAAGGCCGGCGTCGACGATCTCGTGACGATCGTGTTGGGCGACGCCCATGAGACGGTCAAGCAGCACGACTGGCCGATCGACATCCTGTTCCTCGATGCCGACAAGGAGGGGTACATCGACTACCTCGACAAGCTGCTCCCCCTCGTCCGTCCCGGCGGGCTGATCATCGCCCACAACATCAGCCCGCGAATGGCCGACCCGGACTACCTCAAGGCGATCACGAAGAGCCCGGAGCTGGAAACGTCCTTCCTGCTGATGGAAGGGGCCGGAGTGGGCGTGACGCTGAAGAAGCGGTAGGCACAGCGGGTTGTCGTTGAGCGTCGTGATTGTCGTTTAGCCGCAAGCCGCAGGCGCGCGCGGGGAAGGCACGTTGGCGATCCCGCGCGCGCCTGCGGCTTGCGGCTAAACGAGACGGGCGCCGAAGGTGGGCGCGTTGGAGACGTGGCCCACGTCAGGAATTGGAGGCGGGATTCTTCCGATCGCCTCGCCTGCCCGGTCCTCCCTCGTATGAGGTGGTTGCCAGCGCCCGTGGCGGTCTACCATCTATGGCGGTAGACTGATAGCTCTTTTGGGGGCAGCCAGGGCACTCGTCCGGAATCTCTTCCAGGCCCTTCCTCTGCCACCCAGAACCCGCAGTCGGCCTACGTCCACTGCGTGTAACATCCCTTTGGAGGGTCGTCGACCACTTATGCGAGGGGGTCGACGCCTGGAATGCGCGTTCGGACCGGGGCGATGGGCGTTTGTGGGAGTGTGAGCCGTAAGTCTTTTCTGCGCAAAGGGCTACGCCGTCTGCAAGCGCGTCCAGCGGCCATGAGTTTCGGGGGATCCAGCGTCCTCATATTCGGCCGGTAAAACCGTGACGGACGGGGCCGGCGTTTCGCAATTATGACAACAGTGGCTGACTTGCTAAAGGGAGAAGCCCATGTTTCGCGAGACTCGGTCGAATCGGCTCCAGAGAATGCGAAACGCAATGCTGCCCATTGCCGCGCAGGATCGGAGTGGCGATTGGGTATACGTGGGCGAGAGGGGAAGAGAGACCGAGCCAGCCAATCGCCGGGAAAGACAGCTTGCTCTTGACGCTAGGGGGACGGAAGCATGAACGAAAGACCAGCCATCGCCGTGATCGGGCTTGGTTGCCGGTACCCAGGGGCTGCAACGCTCCGCGAGTTCTGGGAGAACGTGGTGGCCCGTCGCCGCCAGTTCCGCCGGTTGCCCAGCGAGCGCCTGCCGCTGGACGAATACTACTCCGAGGACCCCTCCACGCCCGACAAGACCTACGCCCGCGAGGCGGCCGTGATCGACGGCTTCGAGTTCGACTGGGTGGGTCGGGGCATCCCCAAGCCCATTTTCGAGGCCGGCGACATCGTCCATTGGCTGGCGCTGGAGGTTGCCCTGACCGCGTTGGAGGATGCCGGGTACGCGTTGGCCGATGGTCTCCCCAAGGAGCGTGCCGGCGTCATTCTCGGCAACACGCTGACCGGCGAGCACACGCGAGCGAACACTATGCGGCTCCGCTGGCCGTTCATCGAGCGGGCGATTCGGGCGGCGGCTCAGTCCCGAGGTCTCTCGCCCGAACTGACCGAGCAATTGGCGGCCACCACCGAGCAATACTTCAAGTCGGTCTTCCCCCCGACCACCGAGGACACGCTGGCCGGCGGCCTGTCGAACACGATCTCCGGGCGGATCTGCGGGTATCTCGGGCTGTACGGGGGTGGCTACACGGTCGACGGGGCCTGCTCGTCGTCGCTGATTGCCGTGGCCACGGCCGCCAAATCCCTGAATGACGGCACGCTCGACGTGGCCCTGGCCGGTGGCGTGGACATCAGCCTCGATACCTTCGAGCTGATCGGCTTCTCCAAGGCGGGGGCGCTGACCAAAGACGACCTGCACGTTTACGACCGGCGGGCGAGCGGCTTCAAGCCCGGCGAGGGCTGCGGGTTTGTCGTGCTCAAGCGGCTGGAAGACGCCCGGAACGACGGCGACTACGTTTACGCCGTGCTTCGAGGTTGGGGCATCTCGTCCGACGGGAGTCGAACGGTCACCGCGCCGAAGGCCGACGGCCAAGCCCGAGCGATTCGCCGGGCGTACGAGCACACCGAGTATGGGCCGCAGGATTTGACGTTCGTGGAAGGTCACGGGACGGGGACCGCGGTGGGTGACGCGGTGGAGCTGACCGGCATCGGATTGGCGATGCAGGGCGACGAGGCACCCAAGCCGCGGACCTGCGGCGTGACCTCGCTGAAATCGATCATCGGCCACACGAAGGCGGCCGCCGGAGTTGGGGGATTGATCAAGGCCATCATGGGGGCCAACCGTCGCGTGCTCGCCCCGGTTGCCGATTGCACCGAGCCCCATCCGGTGTTTGACGATGCGGCCAAGGCGTTGTACCCGGTCATGCAGGGCGAAGTCCGCTCGGCCTGCGAGACCTTCCGCGTGGGCGTGTCGGCCGCGGGTTTCGGGGGGATCAACTGCCACGTGACGCTGGAGTCGGGCGACGCCCCGGCCCCGCAGCTTGCCTCGGAAATCGACGAGCGGGCGCTGCTGGTATCGAGCCAGGAGACGGAGCTGTTCGTGGTTGCCGCCCAATCGCCGGTCGAGCTGATCGAGCGGGTCGACGCCGTGCTCGGGTTGGCCGACGGCATCAGCTACGCCGAGATGATCGATCTGGCGGCAGAGCTGGCCGGCCAGCTCGATTCGTCCTACACGGTGCGGGCGGCCGTCGTGGCCGGCAAGCCGAGCGAGCTGGCCGAGAAACTCGAGGCGCTCAAGCGGATGCTTCGAGAGCGTCCGCCGTGCCCCGGTCAGATCACCACGACTCCGGATCGGTCGATCTGGATCGGCAACGAGGTGGACCGGGCGCAAGTGGCCTTCCTGTTCCCCGGTCAAGGCTCACAAATGCTGAACATGGCCCGCACGCTGGTCGAGCGATTCGACTGGGCGCGGGAGCTGGTCGACCGGGCGGCCGAGTGGCTGCGGGAGTACGGCCTGGAAGGGATCAAGGAGCTGATGTACCGGCCGGTGGATCGGGCCGTGGACGGGGAGCAGCTCGCCGACTGGGCCGAGGAGCTGAAGCGGACCGAGGTCGCCCAGCCGGCGATCTGCCTGGCCTCGCTGTTGTGGAGAAGGTACCTCGAGCGACTGGGCATCGAGCCGGTGGCGGTGGGTGGCCACAGCCTGGGCGAGCTGTCGGCGTTCTGTGCCGCGGGTGCGTTTGACGAAGAAGCACTAGTGCGTCTTGCCGCGGTTCGCGGCCGGGCGATGGCCGCTCGGGCCGACGACCCCGGCGCGATGGCCTCCCTGGGCTGCCCGCCGGAAGTCGCCACCCGACTGGTCCGGGAAGCCGACGGCGACGTGGTGGTCGCCAACCTCAACAGCTTCACCCAGACCGTGATCTCCGGCGACGCGTCGGCCGTCGAGGAGATCGTCGAGCGGGCATCGACCGAGGGGATTCGGGCGAAGGTCCTGCCGGTGTCGAACGCCTTCCACAGCGGGCACGTCGCCGATGCGGCCGAGCGCCTGCGGGACGAAGCGTCGCTGACCGAGGTCCTCCCAGCCACGCGAACCAAGCTGTTCACCTCGACCGACGGCTCCCAGGTGGTTGAGGGGCTCGGGCTGGCCGACCACTTCGCCGATCAGGTCGTCTCCCAGGTCCACTTCATCGCCATGGTGGCGGCGATGTACGGCCAGTGCGACGTGTTCGTCGAGGTCGGGCCGGGCCGCGTCCTTTCCGGCCTGGTGGGGTCGATCTGCGGGGCCGACGGTCCGGTGTGCCTCCCGGTGGAGTCGAAGCCCGGCTGCGACCGCGATCTGAACACGCTGGTCGGTTGCCTGTTCGCTCGCGGTGCGACGATCGACTTCTCGGGGCTCTACGAGAATCGTCTGGTACGCGAGTTCGTGCCGGCCGGCGAGCGGCTGTTCATCGGCAACCCCTGCGAGCGGCCCTTCAAGGTCGACGGCATCGAGGTGCCCGGTGCGAGCGCGTCGAGCGGCGCGTTGGAGGCGATGATTGCTCAAGGGGCCGGCGTTTCGCCGGAAGTGCTCTCCGACTACGTGGCGCGACGCGGCCCGTTCCTGGCGGCGGTGGTCCGGGCGGACCTGGAGAGCTCGTCCGTCGCGGTCGCCGCTCAGCCGGTGGGCGCGGCCGAGCTGGCCATCCCCGCGGCTGCTGAAGCGGCTGCCCCCGCGGCCGACACGGCGGAGAAGGCCGACAAGGCCGACGCGTCGATCCCCCAGATGATCCTGGAAGCGATCGAGCAGCTCACCGGGTTTCCGCCCGAGAGCATGTCGATGGAGATGCGGCTGATCGACGATTTGAACCTCGACTCGATCAAGGCGGCGGAGCTGATCGCTTCGGTGGCCAAGCGGTTGGGGATCGCCGGCGAGATGGACCCGAGCCAGTTTGCCAACGCCACGCTTCAGGAGGTTGCCGACAACCTGGCGGAGCTGGCCCGACCCGAGGAAACGAGCGGCGCCGGCGCCCGCAAGGCGGCGGCCAAGGCGCTGCCCACCTGGGTCCGCAACTTCGTGGTCGACTACGTGGAGGAGGCGCCCGAGGCCGACGCATCGCCTGCCGACTGGACCGGCCAGAAGGTGCTGGTGCTCTCGGAGGACGAGGAATACGACGTGGCCGAGGCGATCCGGGACCGGCTCGTAGGGGCCAGGGTGGTTTGCCGGGGCTTCGACAGCATGCCCGGCGAAGGGCCCGTCGAAGGGAACTACAGCACGCTGATCGCCGTTCTGCCTCGCAGCGGGCAGACGGACGACTCGGCGAAGCAGCGACTGGAACGCATGATTCACCGGCTCCGCTCGACGGCTGCCGTCCCCCGGGCCAAAGAGCGGAGCCGGTCGGCGACCGTGGCGTACGTGCAGTTCGCCGGCGGAGATTTCGGCGACAGCCACCCCGAGGCCGACGTCGACCGGATGTGTGCCAAGGCCGTGGGCGCCAGCCTGCACCTGGAGCGGGACGACCTGAAGGTCCGCGTGCTCGATTTCGCCCCCGAGGCCGACGCGACCGCGGTGGCCGACAAGGTGGCTTTCGAGCTGGGCACCTCCGAGGGCTTCGCGGCGGTGGGCTACGACGACGAGCTGACTCGCCGGATCCCCCGACTGCGGCTTTCGGACCCGGCCGTCTACCCGGAGCGGGACATCGTCTGGACCAGCGACGACGTGATCCTGGTCACCGGCGGTGCGAAAGGGATCACCGCCGAGTGTGTCCTGGCCGTGGCCGAGAGGACCGGCGTCCGGATGGCCCTGGTCGGCAGCTCGCCTCTCCCCGCTGAGGACAGCGACAACGCCAAATCGAGCGAGATCACCAAGACACTGGGCCGCTTCGCCGAGAAGGGGCTGACGGCCCGCTACTACCAGTGCAACGTGGCCGACGCCGACGCCGTGGCCCAACTGGTCGACCAGATCGAAGCCGACCTGGGCCCGGTCACCGGCGTCGTGCACGGGGCGGCCGTGAACAAGCCGCGGCTCTTGGGCGACGTGAGCACCGACGATGCCTACCGGGAAGTGGCCCCCAAGGTCCTCGGCACGATCAACCTCTGCCGGGCCCTGGCCGCCAAGCCGCCAAAGATGTTCGCCGGCCTGTCGTCGATCATCGGCGTCTCCGGAATGTGGCGAAACGGCTGGTACGGCTTCTCCAACGAGGCGATGACCCAGATCCTCGCCCAGTTCCAGGCCGAGCATCCCGAGACGGCCGTGGTCGCCTTGGCCTACAGCGTCTGGGACGACGTGGGCATGGGCTTCCGGATGGGCAGCACCGACTACCTGGCCAGCCGGGGCGTCGCCGCGATTCCCGCCGAAGAGGGGGTTCGCCGCTTCGTGCAGCTCTTCCAAAGCGATCCCGGCCAGACGCAGGTGGTGATCACCGCCCGAATCGACCGGGTCTCCGGGCTGGAAGCCACGCTCAAGTTCACCGACCTGCCCGCCGTGCCCCGCGCCAACCGGTTCCTGGAAGACATCAAGCACATCTGCCCGGGCGTCGAGGTCGTCTCGCAGGTCCACCTGGACGTGGAGCGGGACCCCTACCTGAAGGATCACGTCTGGAAGGGCTCGCTCTTGTTCCCGACCGTGTTCGGACTGGAGGCGATGGCCCAGGCCACGGCGTACGTCACCGCGGCGGAGGACCTCGACAACGTCCGCATCGAGAACATCTGCCTGGATCGGCCGATCGTCGTCGACCCCAAAGAGGGACTGGATATTCAGATTCGAGCGGAGGTGCTCGAGCGTTCGGCGGCCGACGCCCCCCTTCGGGTGAAGGTTGGCATCTCGACCGCGACCAGCGGCTTCGCCCGGGATCACTTCTCGGCCGAGTTCGTCCTGGACCGGGACCTGCCGACCGAGGTCGACGAGGTCGAACTGCCCGAGCAGCCGCTCGCCATCGACCCGATGCGGGATCTCTACGGAGACTTGCTGTTCCAGGGCCCCCGCTTCCAGCGGCTCCGCAAGATCCACTCGCTGGACTCCAGCCGGTGCGTGTTCTCGGCGGAAATCACGCCCTCGGACGCCAAGCCGGGAAGCGAAAGCTCCGAGGAAAGCACGCTTCTGGGCGACGCCTACTTCCGCGACTCGCTGCTCCAGTCCGTGCAACTGGTGGCGCCTCAGGAAATCGCCCTGCCCGTGCGGATTGAGAAGCTCGAGCGTCACCGTCTTGAGGATCGTGGCACTGAGCTGCTCACGGCCGTGGCGGTCAACGACGGCGAGGTCGACGGGAACCGGATGTTCACGGTCGTCGCGGTCGACCGGGAGGGACGCGTCGTGGAGCGACTCGAAGGCTACACGCTCGGCATCGTCGAGCACCGTCCTGAAAACCCCACCGCCGAAGAGCTCGCCGACCCGAGCCGGCGCGACGAGCGAATCCTTCGCCAGAACCTCGACGAGCTGTCCGAGGCCTTCGGCCTCCAGGCCCCTGAGTCGTACCTGGCCCACATGCCGGACCTGCACAAGCTCCCCAGGCACGAACGGCACGAGAAGGAGATGCCGGTGATGGCCATGGTTGCCGAGGCGGCGATCGGCGGCAAGGTCCCCCAAGAGCGAACGCTGCGGATTCGATGGCTCGACTCGGGCAAGCCGGTCGTCGAGGGTGCGGCCGACGAGCAGCCGGAGGTCTCGCTTTCCCACGACGATCAGACGCTCCTGTGCGTCGGCGGCCGGGGCCCTCAAGGGTGCGACGTGCATCCGGTCCAGTGCCGCGATCGTGAGGACTGGATCGCCCTGTTGAGCAACGCGCGGACCCCGCTGCTCGACGAGCTGGTCGACGGCGACTCGCTGGATCGGGCAGGCACCCGAATCTGGAGTGCCCAGGAGGCGGTCCGTAAGGCAACCGGCGCCCGCCAGATCGAACTGCAAGTCAAGGGACGGTCGGGCGAGGGCGTTCTGTTCGCCGGCCACACCGACAACGGCGAGGTCACGGTGCTGACCTTCCCCATGAAGCTGACGCTGGGGCCGGAGAAGATGGTCGCCCTGGTGGCCCGTTCCGGCGAAACGAGCGAGGCGGAAACGACCGAGACGCAGCTTCAGCCGGACGATGCCGCCGCTGCGGACCTCGACGGCGAGGCCACCCGAGCGACGCACCCCGGCAACGACCCGGCCCTCTTGGCCCGGCTGGGCTTCGATTCGGGCCAGTACCGCATGGAAATGACCAAGGGGTCGCGGGGTGAGCCGGTGCTGATCGTCCGCTGGCCGCTGAGCTTCCGCGACAACCGAACGCCCGGCGGAGGGATCTACTTCTCCAACTACTTCGCCTGGATGGGCAAGATCCGCGAGATGGCCATCTCCCCCATCCTCGACCGGCTGGCCGGCGACATGGCCGGCGGCGAGTGGGGCATGGTCACCAACAACGGCGAAGTCCACGTGCTCGGCGACGTGACCGGAAGCGGCGTGGTCGAGGCCCACGCCTGGATGGAGGGCCTCAGCGGTCGAGACAACTCGACCATCGAGCTCCGCTTCGAGTGGTTCGAGGTCCTGCCCGATGGGCGCCGCGAGCGGATCGCCACCGGCCGGATGCAGATCACTTGGGTGCGGGTGCTGGGCCACGGGCAGGTCGAGGTTGCCCCCTTGCCGGAGTACGTGCAGGACTACATGCGTACGGTGACTGCCCGGGGCGATCGCCCGTCGGAGGAAGAGGCGAGCTCGGCCGCCACGCTCGAGCTGGGCGACGAGCTGCACCGGACCTCCTACGGCCCCCGGGCCGGGAAGACCCTCCGCGAGCAGACGGTCCAGACGAGCCTGGAGGACGCCAACCTGGTGGGCAACATCTACTTCGACAACTACTCGAAGTGGCAGGGCCGCCTGAGGGATCTGTTCCTCTTCGAGGCCGCCCCTCACTTGCTCCGCGGCGGGGCCCCCGAGGGCGAGTTGATGTGCCGCCGCTGCCGCGTCCACCACATCCGCGAGGCGATGCCGTTCGACCGGATCCACGTGAGCATGGGCCTTCGGGCGGTGTACGAGCAGGGCGTGAAGCTGGAGTTCGAGTACAGCCGCATCAACCCCGACGGCTCCCGCGAGAAGCTGGCCTTCGCCGAGCACGAGGCCGTCTGGGTCACCCGCGACGCCGAAGGCCGACCGATCGAAGCCCCCCTGCCCGCCGAGCTGCTGGAGCAACTCTGCGACGAGCCGGCCACGTGCGACGCCGGGCGATAGCGAGGTTCACGGCCGACGAGCCGCCCGTCGTGATTTCGGGGCAAGTCCCCATCTCAGTGGGACCCTTTGTTCAGCTCAGTCCAAATCGACGTGACACCACCGTCTAAACGCCAGTCGGTAGACCACCGCCACGGCCAACGCGGTCACGAAGATCGCCAGCGCCAAGTTCACGGGCGACCAGAACCTCTCATCGGCGGCAAGTGCCGCGATCACCAAGGCCCCCGATATAACGCTTACCGCTAGGCTTCCGAGAAGTAGCACCCAAAGACGGCGAAAGGAAACCAGCCAGAACATCAGGCAATACGCCACGGCGTATTGGGCCATCGTCAGCGCGAGCCAGGGCGGAAGCTCGCCCAGCAGTCCTTGCGGGGAGCAGAGTTCCAGCCAGACGATGATAATCGCGCAATGCGCCCCGGCAGCCGGCGCCATGTCGGACGCCAGGGAGCGGGCCAAATCGCGGACAAAATCCCGTCGGCCCAGCGGCCAGAGTGATTCCGGGGCCAGATACGGCCAACGTCGCAGCCACATGCCGCCCACCATGCCCAGCACCAATTGCACTGGAAAGATTGGCAGAAAGAAGACCTGGCCCGGTTCAACAACCTCTTGCGGCGACCAGGATTGAAGCCAAAGTACAATCAGCATAACCACGAACACACCCGTCATCACCGACAGGCTGGAAAACCCGCCGGCCAGTTGACGAAACAACAAGCGACGCAACGGGCCCATTGCAGTGTTCCCGCGGAGGACGAGGCGAAACACGACGTCACACAACGCACTCTGGTTCCCAGAGCGAGCAAACATTTGCGCCTCCAACCGCCGCCAACTGCGATTGCCGGCCCGGGACGTGAAATCCCAACGGTCAGGCATTTGTCGGGAATACTCGGGCATCTCTTCAGAAAGCGTCCAGAGCCGCACGCCGAGGGCCGCCATTGCCGCGATCCCGACGCATGCTATTCCCACCGAGACAATCGGACTGTCGCTGAGCGCTTGGAATAGCCCCATGGTATACTGCCGTGCGAAAACGTTGGCAACCATCAGACTGGGGATGAGGAAGAAGCCGACCAGGTTCATCGAGTAAGAGCTCCACGCGGTAGCGACAATCACCAGCAGAGTCAGGCTGAGCAGGGCCAATTGTGCACCATAGCCCGACCAGGCAGGAATCAGAACGGCGTCAATCGCTATAGCCGCACCCACAATAGCTCCGGCCACGACGAGGTGGGCCGCTCTAAAGCCGGGCAGCAACCGGGCACGCGGATTGGCAAACTGGAGCTTGAGCATCGACCCCATCATCATCCCCAGCAACAGGTTGAACATTTGGAGCGACGTCATGATGATATAAAGCTGCTCCGAAGCCGGCACGTCTGTCCAGCGTCTACCACACGGTCCCAACCACATGAAGCGCATCAGCAGCCACAGGATCCCAGCCACGCAGCAAGACCACTGCGTGGTATACGTGCGTAGGGCCTGGCGAAGTTGATCAGCCGTCATGGTGCATCTCCAGGAAGATGTCTTCGAGCGAGAGGTCTTCGACGTCGACCGTGGCGTCCCACGTGGCGCGCAGCTCGTCAATCAGGCCGTTACCAACGTTGCGAACCGCCACAAGGGCGCTCTGGCCCGCGACTTCCATGCGTAGGGATCCGCGGACCGCGAAACTGGCGGGCAGCTCCCGGGCGGCCGTGATCCGCAGCCGCTTGACGCTATCTTTGAGCACGTCCAACTCGTCGTGAAACACGATGCGGCCGTCGCGCAGAATGGCCACCCGATCGGCCACCCGCTCCAGATCCGTCGTGATGTGCGTGGAGAACAGGATTGTGCGAGTCTCGCTCCCTGCGATGTCCAGAATCGTGCGGAGGAAGTCGCGGCGGGCGACCGGATCGAGCGCGCCGACCGGCTCGTCGAGCAGCAGCAACTCAGGCTCGTGCCCCAGCGCCAGGACGATCGCGAGCTTCTGAAGCTGTCCCGGCGACAGCGGCGCGACCCGGTCCTTCGGCGGCAATTCCCACTGGCGTACCAGCCGATTGGCCAGCGCCGAATTCCAGCGCGGATAAAACGCGGCCGTGTACTGGATGATCTGGTCGACGCGCATCCAGCCATAAAGGCTGACCTCCTGGGGTACGTAGCCCAGACGCGCCTTGCTGTCGGCCGAGAGCCACCAGGGGTCTTCGTCGAAGACCCGCATCGTTCCGTCGTCGATCCGCAAGAGCCCCAATAGGCACTTGATCAGCGTCGATTTGCCCGTCGCATTCTTGCCCAACAGCCCCACCACCGAACCGCGCGGGACTGCCAGATCGACGCCGCGGAGCACCTCCTTGTTGCCGAACCGCCTGCACACCTGTTGGGTTGAGATGACCGCTTCGCTTGTCATGGCTGGTGCTCCTTGAGGATCGATTCCACGATCTGCACGATTTGCCCGTCGTCGAGTTGTAGTTGCCTGGCACGAATCACGGCCTGTTCGACAAGCGGGCGGAGTTCCCGCCGGCGATCAGCCAGGCTTCCGCGGGCACTCGGCGGCCGGACCCGCATTCCCTTGCCGCGTACCCGCTCGATGACCCCCTCGGCTTCGAGCCGGGCGTAAGCCTTGGAGATCGTCATCATGTTGACCTGGAGTTCGGCCGCGAGTTGCCGCACGCTGGGCAGGAAATCGCCCTGGGCCAGACGGCCGCCGGCAATCAGCGCGCAGACCTGATCCATGATCTGCCGGTAGATCGGCAGGCCGGACGAAGGGTGGACGGTGAATCGGAAAGCCGTGTTGTGCATATGTGTATCAGTATAGTGATACACCAAGCCTAGGTCAAGCCCGATTTTTCTCCATTTTTTCGCGGTGTGCGTGTCAGGATAGCGGGTGGAACATGGCGTGGATCGGCCGCCATTTTCGCGTCCCAACCCCTTGCCGGTCTATTTGCCCTTGGGGGCAATAAAGGAGGAGCAACTCCTTTTTCCACTCCTCACCAGCGCGGCAGGCCCGGCCGAACGACCGACGCATCGGAAAACCACCGTATTCTGAGAACATCGGTCCCAGAACGTCCCGTTCGGCCAGGTCCGGGGGCCTCATCACAGATAGGCGGCCAGATCGCAGCCCACTTGGTCCTGTCCCCCTGACAGCCTGTTGCGGTCGGCGGCGCCGGCATTTCCATATCCCTGAGGCTCGCCGCAACGAAACCCCCAGCGGGGCGCAAAGCCCCTCACCAGCCAAGGGGCCTCTCTTGGGGGGGGTGGATGGAGATCTTGGGGCCTTGTCCATGCCCCGCTTGGGCTCATCTTTGGGGGCCGCCACGTCGATCGGAAGCCCGCGCGACCCGAGTGTCGTTGTCTTCAATCGGGGGAGCTGTAGGGTTTCGGCTTCGCAACGCGCCTGGCCACCTTGCCCCCCGTTGCGGTGTTTCTGCGTCGTAGCGGGCGTTGCAGCGCTTCGCGTTGGGAACGCGCAACTCTTTGTGAGCCAAATACTTCGGGAAACTCCCGGACGCAAAGCGTCCGGTGGTCCGCCTGCGACGCGAAGCGTCGTAACGAGGTATTCTCGACTCCCCCAAAAGTGGTCTACCCAAGGGGCATTGCAGAGATCCGCTCGCCTGCGAGAGGAACCCGTGTCGGACCCCGGCCCCATTTGGTCATGAAAGGCTGTTAGATCGCACCAAAGGGGAGAATTCGATGTTCCACGATCTTGGCACCCATCCGGCTCAGACGAGGCACGCCAAGCCGAATCTCGGCCGGGGCCGCGCAGGATCGCCCCTCCGCCCGGGTACCTACGTTTGGGGAACGGGGAAGGGAACTCAGGAACAGGACCCCCAAGGTCACAACGGGACGCAGTAAACGTCAATCGCACGCCAAGCGATGGGGATAGGGCCATGTTATTCCGAACCGCACTGTTGATCATCCTCCACGAGAAAGAGAAGTTTCTCGGCGCGGTGGTCGGCGTCACCCTGGCATTGTTTCTGGTCCTCTTGCAGTCGGGATTCTACCTGGGCTACAAGCGGGACATCACGGTGATTCTCGACTCGATCGATGCGGATCTCTGGATCGTGCCCAAGGGCCAGGTGAGCTTCGACGGCTGGGATCACATCGACGACCTGGCCTACTGGAAGACCAAGGGCCACCCGGACGTTGCCAAGTGCTCCCGGCTGATCTGCGGCTACGCCCCGTGGCGTCTGCCGGAGGGGGGCGGCAAGGACATGGTGCAGGTGATCGGCGTCGACTTCGAGTCGGACCCGCCGGTCAACTTCGAGATCGACCACCCCGATCCCGCCTCGCTGTTGCGGCCCGAGGGCAACGTCCTGATCGGCAAGAAGGACCGCGAGAAGCTGGGGATCGAGGAACTGGGCATCGACGGCGTGGAGATCTTCGGGCGTCGGGCCACCGCGGTGGGATACGTCGAAGGGATCCACCTGTTCAACACGGCCGGCTTCGTGATGACCGACCTGGACAACGCCCAGGCGTTCCTCAACTTGCCCCCCTCGCACGTCACCTACATCATCTGCAAGTGTCGGCCCACGGCCGACGTGGCCCAAGTCTGCGAGGAGCTGCGTCGAGCCTATCCCGAGCACGACGTGCTCACCACCGAGACCTTTCGCGGAATGGCCGCGACCTACTGGGAAACCAACACGGGCATCGGACCGGTGCTCATGCTTTCGGCCGTGCTGGCCGTTTTGGTCGGATTTCTGATCGTGATGTCGACCTTCTACATCTCCACGATCGAGAAGGTCCCGATGTTCGCGGGCCTGCGGGCCCTGGGGGCCTCAACCGCGGAGATTTGCAGCATCCTGGCGTTCCAGGTCGTCGCCGTGTTCCTCTTCGGCTGTGCCGTGGCGGGCGTGAGCCTGTACGTCACGGTCCTGTGTCTACGCGAATCGACCATCTCGGTAGAGATCACCCCGTCGGTGGTCGCCATGGGCGTAGGCGTGATGATCGCCTGCTCGGCACTGGGATCGCTGCTTTCGATCCGCAAACTAGTAACCACCGATCCCGGGGAGGCGTTCCGGTCATGATCCAGATAGCCAACCAACCCGTACTCCAGCTCAGCCAGCTTCGCAAAGAATTCCGCGAGCCGGCGGCCGTCATCCAAGTGCTGCAAGGTGTCGACCTGGAAGTCTGCCGCGGCGAGATCGTGGTGCTCATGGGCCCCTCCGGCTCGGGCAAGACGACCATGCTCCAGATCGCCGGTTGCATGAAGCGGGCCACCTCCGGGCAGGTGGTGGTGGCCGGCGAAGACGTCAGCACGGCCGACGAAGCCCGACGACTGCAAGCCCGACGCAACCACCTGGGATTCGTCTTCCAGAGCTTCCAGCTCGTCGACGCCTTGAACGCCTACCAGAACGTGGCCCTGGGGCTGCGGCTGAAACGACGGCCGATCAACCGGCCCGACATCCTTTCGATGCTCGATACTCTGGGGCTCGGCTCCAAAGTCCACAAGCGGCCCGGGCATCTCAGCGGCGGCGAGAAGCAACGCATCGCCATCGCCCGGGGACTCATCGGCCGGCCCGACGTGCTTCTGGCCGACGAGCCGACCTCCCAGTTGGATTCCAATAGCACGGAAACCGTCAGCGACTTGCTGCGTGAGGCGGCCCGCCGCTCAAACGCCGCAGTCCTGTTGGCTACTCACGACCCGAGACTTACGCGAATCGCCGATCGCACACTCGTACTGAAGGAGGGAAAGATCGATGAATAGGGCGACAAGAATTCTGATTACCGGATTGGCCCTGATCGTGCTCGCCGTGGGGGCGGGCGCCGGGGTCGCGTCGTACATGATTTCCAATGACCTGGGCGGCGGGTCCGACCCTCCGCCCCCAACCCCCCGCGTCCCGGAGCGGATCTTCGCCACGGGCCTGGTCGAAACCGTCGAAGGAGAGATCGACGTGATGGCCCAACTCCCCGGGGAGCTGAGCGAGGTCAACGTGACCGAGGGCGACCGCGTGGAGAAGGGCGACCTGTTGGCAGTCATCGACGCCCGCCGGCAAAAGGCCGCGGTGGACGTGGCCGAGGCCAACCGGGCCGTGTCCAAAGCGAAGCTCGAGAGCGTGGTCGCCGCCAGGGACGCCGACGCGGCCAGCCCGCCCATGCACGCCGCGGTGGATCCCTCGACTTCGAGCGCCGCGGCCCAGCCACACGCTCCCACGGACGAGGACGTCGAGATCGCCCGGGCCGCCGTCGAGCTGGCTGAGAAGCAGCTCGATGAAGCCAAGACCAACTACGACTACCGCCGTGTGGTGGCCCCGACCTCTGGCATCGTGCTGAAGGTCTACCGCCACGCGGGCGACAGCGTTCAGCCGGGCTCGCCCACGCCGGTGGTGCAAATTGCCGACACCAGCCGACTCCGCATCCGGCTGGAGGTCGACGAGACCGAGGTGGAGAAGCTGGAAGCGGGGATGGAAGGCTCGTTCACGATTCGCAGCAGCTCCCAGAACGTCGGGCGGCTGGCCGTCGAGCGAGTGATCCCTGCCTTCGGCCCGCAGCGGCTGTTCAACCCCGACACCAGCGCCCGGGTCGACACGCGAGCCACCGAGCTTTTGTGTAAAGTGATTTCGACCGACGTCACGCTTTTTGCCGGCCAGCGGATCACGGCCGAGTTCGAAATCGACGAAGACGACGACGCGGACCGTGACGAAGCTTCGGACGACGACGAAGACGAGTCCGAAGAAGCCCTGGCCGACGCAGACGATCGGTCGGACGAGACCGAAAAGGCGGACGACTCGGCGGAGGTCCGAGAAGAGGAAGCCGCCTTGAAGGACGTCATCCGGGTCCGGCGCCGGTTGGCCGACGCGCACCCCGGCGAGAAGGAATACCGCGAACGGTTGGCGCTTGCCCACGGGCGGCTCGGCTACTTCTACATCGAGCAAAAGAAAACGGAGAAGGCGGAAGACGAGCTCGCCCGAGCCATCGAGCTCGACGGCGACACCCGCTACCCCTGGTATCTGCCGGCCCTGGTCCGAGCGGCCGTCGCCGACGAGAAGGGCTACCGCGCGGCCTGCCGGACGGTGCTCGACTGCTTCGAGAAGTCGGACGAGCGAGAAGTGCTCAACCAGGTCGCGTGGACCTGTGCCATCGGGCCGGACGTCATCGACGACTACCGGCGGGTGGTCAAGCTGACCGATCGAACGATGGCCGGCGTCGACGAGCCGATGCACCACCTCCAGAACACGCGTGGCGCGGTGCTCTATCGGGCAGGCCGGTTCGACGATGCCGCCGAGCAACTCGAAGAAGCCGTGGCCGATCACTGGAAGGGTGGCACGCCGTGGGATTGGTTCTTCCTGGCCATGGCCCACCACCAGCTCGGAAACGCGGACGACGCCCATGACTGGCTCGACAAAGCCGTCGAGTGGATGGACGAAGACGACTCCGAGTCCGGCGAGGAAGAGGGCCGCCCGGAGCTCGGTTGGGACCAGAAGCTCGAGCTCGAAATCCTCCGCCAGGAGGCCGAAGCCCTGCTGACCGTCCGTCGAGCGTAGCGATCAAGAGCGATCCCCCCTGTCGTTGGCGATTGGCGATAGCGGACCCCGTCGTACGCCTCTTGAGGCGGCGGCGGGGTTCCGCTATTTCCAGGCGAGCCCTTCGCCGAGCCGGTTCAGGTTCTCGCAGCCCTCTTCGGTCACCACGACCATGTCTTCCACGCGCACGCCGCCCAGATCGCGGCGGTAGAGGCCCGGCTCGATCGTGACCGCGTCGCCCACCAGCAGCTCGGGCCCCTTGAGGTCCAACAGCGGCGGCTCGTGTACGTCGAGCCCCACGCCGTGTCCGGTGCCGTGGGTGATCGCGCAGTAGGAGTCCGGGGCGCCCTCCTCGGGCAGACCCACCGCGTAGCCGCGGGCCTCGATCGCCGCCGTGGTCGCCCCGTGAACCGCTTCGCCCGTCACGCCCGGCCGGACTGCCGCAATCGCCGCCCGCTTGGCCTCGCAGACCGCCGCGTGCATCCGCGCGACCTCGTCGGGGACCTCGCCGTGGACCACGGTCCGGGTGCAGTCGCCGTAGTAGAGGGTCCGGCGGTTGCGGGGGAAGACGTCGATAATCACCGGCTGGCCGGTGCAGAGCTCGCCGTGGCCCTCGTCGTGGCAATCGCCGCCGTCGGGGCCGCCCGCCACGATCGACGGCGGGTTGGCATAGCCGCGGTCGAGAAGCCAATGATCGATCACCGCCCGAACCCGCTCGCTGGTGAGCGGCTCGCCGTCGCACAGAAGCACGCCGTCGGCGCGGGCCTCGGCCGTGGCGATCAGCCGGCAGGCCATCTCCATCGCGCCTTCGGTCACCGCCTGGGCCTCGCGGAGCCAGGCGACCTCCTGCTCGTCCTTCCGGCGCCGCTCGATCACGCCCAACTCCAGGTCGCAGGCCAGCTCGATCCCGGCGCGGCGGATCATCTCGGCGAAGATCAGCGGCACAGACCGATCCCCGGTCACGCGATTCACCCCCGCCCGCCGCAGGCACTCGGCCGCCGCCTGGGCCGTGGCCGTCTCGCGGTCGCCGGAGAGCCCCTCCTCGGGCGCATAGTCCGCCGGACAGGCCACGCGATCAGCCCGGGCACTGCGACGCGCCCGATCCATCTCGATGTCGCGCAGTATCAGCACCGACCGCCTGCGTCCCCCGTCGTCCGGCACCTCCAAGTAGGCCGCCGGGTCGCCGACCGAGAACCGGATCCGGTGATACAACGTGGCGTTCACTGCCGGAATTCCCGCCATGATCAAGGCCGCCGGGGCACCGGAGGCATGGGACGGCGCCATGATGTTGATACTCCCTGTCGTTGGATTCTTGGAAGGCTGTCAGCTTACCGCAATCAGCCGTCAGCGCTTACCAGCGGGCGTTCTTCGGGAGACAATCTTCAGTAGCAGGCACACGCCGTGTGCCGTAGCCGGCGGACGGCACACGGCGTGTGCCTGCTACTCCGCAAATGCGGAAGGTATTCTTCGGCCGATCCTTACCAGTCTGAACAACTCGCGTTTCCAGCTTCGCACCCGGCCTGCTCACTTCTTGCGCGGTCCCGCCGGGAGATTCTCCTTCAGGTATCGCGTCATCAGCTCGCGGAGGTGGCGGGTCGTGTTCTTCCCTTCGCGGATGGCGTGGGTGCGGTTGGGATACGCCATCATGGTAAAGGGCCGGTTGTGCCGGATCAACTCGTCCGCCAGGGCTTCGGTCGACTGGTAGTGGACGTTGTCGTCGCCCGTGCCGTGGATCACCAGGAGGTTGCCCTCGAGCTGGTGGGCGAAGTTGATCGGGGAACCCTTCAGGTACCCGTCGACGTTGTCGCCCGGCAGGCCCATGTAGCGCTCCTGGTAGATGGTGTCGTAGTGGCGCTGGTTGCTCACCGGCGCGACGGCGATCGCCGTCTGGTAGAGCTTGGGGTACTTGAAGATGGCGTTGAGGGTCATCGAGCCGCCGCCGCTCCAGCCCCAGATGCCGACCCGCTCGGGGTCGAGGTAGCTCCGCTCGGCGAGCACCTTTTCCAGCGCCGCGGCCTGGTCGGCCGGGGCGAGGATGCCCACCTGGCGATGGATCACCTTGCGCCATGGGCGACCGCGCGGGGCCGGCGTGCCGCGGTTGTCGAAGCTCATGACCACGTACCCCTGCTGGGCGAGCATCAGGTGCCACAAGTAGCGCGTGCCGCCCCATCGGTCGAGCACCGTCTGGCCCCACGGCTCGCCGTAGACATAGACCAGGAGCGGATACTTCTTCTTGGGATCGAAGTCGGGCGGCCGGATGCACCAGGCGTCGAGCTCGACCCCGTCCCCGATATCCACGCGGAAGAACTCGGTCGGCCGCCGCTGGAGCTTCTTGACTTTCGCACGAAGCGACTTGCTGGCGGCGAGCGTGCGCACCTTGTCGTGCCCCGGCAGGTCGACCAGTTCGACGGTCGGCGGCGCGTCGAACGACGACCAGTGGTGAATCGCCCAGCGGGCGTCGGGCGAGATCTGGTAGTCATGCGTGCCGGCCTGCTCCGAGGGCGTGAGCCGCTCGAGGCCGGTGCCGTCGAGCCGGACGCGGTAGAGGTATCGCTGCGTGGGATTGTCGGGCGAGGCGAGAAAGTAGAGCCAACCATCCTTCTCGTCGACGTGGAGAAGCTCGATCGCGTCGTAATCGCCCGGCGTAGCGAGATTGACCTGCTTGCCCGAGCGCGAGACGAGGTAGACGTGCCGCCACCCGTCCCGCTCGCTCACCCAGGTGAAGCGCTTCCCGTCGGAGAGCCAGTTCAGCTCGTCGTGGACATCGACCCAGGCGTCGTCGCGCTCTTCGAGGATCGTGCGCACGCTGCCGTCGCGGGCGTCGGCGAGCATCACGCGGTTGGTGTTCTGGAGCCGGTTGAGCTGCTGGAGGAGGAGTTGCCTGGAGCCTTCCGCCCACTCCATCCGGGCGATGTAGTGATTGCGAGGGTTCCCCGGAACGTCGAGCCAGCGGGTCTCGGCATCCCGGATATCCACGACGCCGACGCGGCAGGCCGGGTTTCGCTGCCCGGCCTTGGGGTGTTTGAAGCGGACGACGCGAGGGTAGAGGCCGGCCGTGTTGTTGATCATGGCGAACTCGGGGACGCCCTCGGTGTTGAGCTGCCAGTAGGCGATCGACATGCCGTCGGGGCTCCAGGCGAAACCGTCCCGCAGGTGGAACTCCTCCTCGTAGACCCAGTCGAAGGTGCCGTTGGTCCGATCGGCCGAGCCGGAGGTGGTCAGGGCCTTGATCTCGTGGCTCTGGAGGTCTTCCAGGTAGAGGTTGTTCTCGCGCACGTAGGCCACGTGGCGTCCGGTGGGGGAGAGCTTGGCGAACATCAGCGTGGAGGGCTTGGCATCACCGCCCAGCTTGCGCAGCTCGCGGCCGGCCCGATCGAGCACCCAGTAGTCGCCCCGCGTGTTCTTGCGCCACACCCGCTTCGAGTTGGTGAAAATCAGCACGAGCGAGCGATCTTTGGAGAACGCGTAGGCGTCGATCTTGAGCGGCGTTGACTCCTCCGGCGGGACGAGATGCGCCGCGGGAACGAGGATCTCGCGCTGGCCGCTTTCGGGATCGTGGCAGACGACGTCCTGGCCGCCCGAGGTCTCCTTCGACGCATCGAGCGTGACGTACTTCGGCTCATCCTCCAGCCAGCGGGCGGCGAACTTCTGCGGCTCGAAGTCCTTCGAGTCGAAGATCCGGGCCACGGTGAGCAGGGCGGGGTCCGTTTTCTCCTTTTTCTCGCCGGGCTTCTCGGCCGCGGAGATGGGGAGGGCGAACAGCGCGACGAGAAGCAGGGACCAGAGGCGGCTTTGGGGGTTCATTTTGCCGGCGTTCCTCACAAAAAAGCCTGCCAGGGCGTGGGCAAGAACGGGAGTTGGGGGGCACAGCATCGTCGGCGTCGCCATGTTGACGGGACCACGCGCGGTTTGTCGCCGGGAGGCCCGCGCTCGGGGACGGGGCCGAAACGGGGACGAGACGTGGCCTACTTCTCATTCTAATCCGAGGGCAGCCCGCGTTCATCCTTCCGGTTGGGCCGGATTGGCAGCCGTCCGAGTAGCAGGCACACGCCGAGGCTGTGACCTTTTCGACCAAACGTGTGAAAGCAATGCTATCGCACCGCAAGATCTTGTGACGGTATCCGGGGGGCGGTTCTGGCCTGAGGGAAGAGTTGGTGACGAATCGTGGCTGAACT
>DATKZH010000719.1:0-7738 GCA_035528065.1 Thermoguttaceae bacterium
ACCGCCTGCCCCCGCCCGCAGGTCGCCGCTGCCGATACGCGCCCCCGTGCGCTCCAACGCCCAGGTCGCCCTTCTATCCCTTGACCACCCCCACGACCTCCGTTCACCCTCTCACGGTCCCCCCTTTCCATCCTCTCCGCCACCTCAAGCCTCCCAGATATCTTCGCGCAAATCGTTTGCCCCCTTACGCTAAGAGCTGTTGACAGTGCCATTCAGCTCTGACCCCTTTTCATCGTCCCGCTGTCTGCCACGCATCGTCGATCTGACTTGGCAGTTTCTTTGGCTGCAAATCCTCGACCTCCAGCCGAACAGCAAGATTGGGACCGTACTCCGAGGGCAGCTCTCGTGTTCCTTCGGCGTCGGTCGGAGTTGCCTCTGCCGGTCCCAGCATTCGAGATTCCGTCATTTGGCTCACCTTGCCGTGAACATACGTAATCGTTAGGCCTTGAGCCTGAGGTTCAATCACGTTTTGTGGATCGTCGGCATTGTAGCTGAACGGGGGCTCGCGTCCCGGAAACAGCCAACCCGGCGGGAACGACATCCGCCGCCGATCGCCGTGTTTCTCGACAGTGAATTGCTGACGAGGGCCGTCCAACTGAATGCCGACGTGATCAAAGAGAATGGTCGACGCGTTGCTAGCCCAAGAACATGCCGCAGTGCTGGTGTGATCTCCCGGGAGAAGTCGTTCATGCCGGTTTCCGTCGGTCGCGACGATGTAAAAGCCCTTCGGAGCAACGAGCCGCAAGTAGCAGAAGTAGCGGTTGTCTGGCGAGAACCCCACGAGCCACGGTTTGTTCATGACGTCCGGCACGGCGGCGAGTTGCACGAGGCTTCCACCGTCGGTTCGTGCCGCGAGCATCCGCGTCACGTGCGCTTCCCGGTCCGTCCGACAGGCAGCCACCCACTCGCCGTCTGGAGAGACCTTCATGTCGGTCGTATCCGAACAGAGACCATAGGTCTTGCCCGAGTCGACATCAATGATCGACAGTGACGAATCCGTCGGGTTCTGAATCGCCGCCAGACAAAGCTTTCGTCGGCCAGGGAGCCACGCTATGGGCAATCGACGGTGCGGGAGACGCAGCACTTGGCCTCTCGATTCCGTGACAGGGCGTATGATCCGCATCTGTTCGACATCAATGATCGCCGTAGCACCGTTCGATCCGCTTAGCATCCCACGGCCCTGCGCCTCGGCGACAATACAGAGCCGACTGTCGTCGGACCATCGCGGAAAACCGGAGTACTCCGTAGCCTCCACCCCGAGGTCGATCCGTTGCCCCTCAAGATTCGCGAGATGATACGTGGGTGCCCCACCGGTTTGCGCGATGTAGATGATCGCCTTGCCGTTGGGGGACAAGTAGGGAAACTTGCCCCCGTCACGCGTGAGTCGTTTCTTGGCGGGAACCGTAACATCCCAGAGTTCCCGGCCTTCTTGCGGACCGCCGTAGGGCACAAGCCATCGAAGCTCTCGATGAAGACTCGGAAGGCTCGCCTCCAAACGCAAGTCGGCGTGACGAGGCGCGGGCCCAAGAATAGGGACGCTCGCGTTCATTGGCTGAGACGGCACCGCGCCGTTGTCCAGCCAGATTTCAAACTGCATCGCGTCCGCCGAAAAAGTGAGCCGTAGCCCCGGCGTCTCCGGACGTGATGAGGTGAGCGTCGCACGTTTCCAGGCGATCCCCATACTTCGCCCCCTTTCGAGCACCCGACGGCAAGCCCCCTCACAGGCTTCTCGTTCAATCGGCTTGTCCGCATGCCACACGAGCACCGTCTCGGCAAGGGCCATGGGATCGGACAAGCGAAGCCCTTCCTGGAGCCGCTGCCCGACTTCTTCTGGACCGGGCCTCGGCCCAGGGGCGACTGCTTCGTCGGGAATCGCATGGCTGCGCACACCGCCTCCCACTTCCAATTTCGGGTTAAGCGGTTTGCCCGGCATGCCGTATTCCGGCATGCGTAGGGTTATATCCTCAAGTTCGTGATCGCCGAAAAGGTTGCCAACATGAATCCTCACCATATCGCGATCTTTAGGCTGCTCCTGGAACACGTGGCCTCCGCCAAACTGCAGAACGACGATCCGATATTGCACGGATTCTCCCTTCTTAAGGGGAACCGGGTCTGTGGTCGTGGGGTCCAGTCCGGCCAGAAGGTTGTCGTGACCACCGCCAGCTCCGACGCGACGCCAACTGAACCCCTTCACACCCACCCATTGCTGGGACGCCTTGACGGCGACGTCAACGCCATAATCCTGTTGTTGCCGCCTCGTCTCCGCAGCGATCCGCTTCGTGGCTTCGGATTCGTGCGCCACAATTTCTGCGCGAATCTCCGCCGGGCTTTGGCCCGTCTCTCGGCTGATCTCCTCAATCCACGAGTTTGGCAGGCTACCGCCTGAAGTCTCTTGCGTTTCAATCGCGAGTTGAAGCTGGGCCCGGCGTTGCTCCCTGGCGCCGTAATCGGCGTTCGCCGGGCCGACAGATATCGCCGCGGCCCCCTGATTCGTTACTGTCAAAACGAGATAGATGCTCTTATTTCCCTGCTTGTCCTCGAACTCCCACTCTGTGTCGATCTTTAGCTTATTGTCGGGCGGTCCAACGGCGTCACCCTCGCGTTTGTTGTCGTTGCGGCCGCCCATGATCGATCCCAGCCCGCCGGGAAGGCCGCCTTTGCCCATCAGCACGACCGCAGCCACAACGAAAAGAATGACGGCCAGGCCGCACGATGCCCACACCAGTCGGGCGCTTCTGCCTCGCCGCCGCGACGGCCACTCGCTGCCGGTCTGGATCATTGGGACCGGCTCCGCGCTGGACGTTCCGCTCGGCAAGACAGGCACGCTGGCATGGAAGGCCGGAAGCACCGGCAATTCAACCGCTTTCTGCGCCGGCGGCATGGAGTGATTGGCGCCAGGATCTTTGACGATGGTCGGCGGCGAGGGTGGGGACACGGCGGGCTTGGTAATTTGCCTCTGTGTCGAGGAGGCCGCCTGAGAGCCGAACGGCGGCGGCTCGGCACGGCGGCTGGCGTCTAGTGTGCCCGCACGTGGCGGAGCCTCACTCGCGGACGGTCCGTGCGGCACGTCGATCGGACGACCGCAGTGGGGGCAGCGGACGGCCTTCCCCCAGAGGTTTTCCGGCGCGCGCAGCACCTTGCCGCACGCACAATGGATTTTCACGACGGGCGTCATCGTTTCGACTCCTGCGAAAGGGCGTTTTCAGGGTCGGCTGGCCGTTCGGTGGACATCCTCGGCAATTCGAAAGAGAATGATTACCAACTCCAGGCTGACACGAATCCAGACCACGGAGAGGAGATATCCAAGAGGGATGGCGATCAGCGCTGCCAACAGCACCACACCTCCCATCAGGACACTGTCTTTCATCATTCCCAGCGCAGTCCCAAGGCCGCTCAGAAAGGCAACTCCCCAGGACAGCGTCAGAACCACCAGAACCAAGATGTAAATAAGCTTGATGACCTTTGTCGTGAGGAACGAATGAAAATTCACGTCGAACAACGCCCTCACAAAGTCTGCCGGCGCGGCCAGAGAGGGCGTTACAGCCCCCTGGTGTGTACCGGGCACGGCGTCCGGTCTCGGTGGCGTTTGGCCCACCGAGGCGGCACCGAGAGACGTTGGCGGCGGTGCAGCCGCGGGTTGCTGTGGGATGTCGACCGCGTTGTTGCACTTCGGGCATCGGCCGCGCGAGCCGGCCATATCGTCGGGCACCTCCATGGTCTGCCCACAGATGCCGCAATTGAAATGGATGGCCATGGTTCGATCCTCCTCAGTTTTCAGGGGTTCAAATGCAAAGCAACAAGCAATCATTCGCCAAGTCGGCTCGCCGCAGGGCGGGCGAAACACAGCACGTCGCCGGTCTCGTGTGCCCGAATGATCAACGCGTCGGAACTCGGCGTCAGCCAGCCGTCTTGGGCGCCAACCCCACCCAAGGGACGGCCGTTCAACTGGCTGACTGCATTCAGCGCGCCCTGGTTGGTGCAGTAGACCACGCCGCCGGCAATCACCGGTTGTCCGGTGCCCGGCTCCAGAGGCACCCGCCAGGCAACCTCCCCGTCCTCCAATTGCATCGCCAGAAGCTCCTGGTTCGTCGTCCGCAGGATCACCAAACCCTGGGCGGCACACAAATAGCTCATGTAACCACGGGCGGTGCTGACCTGGCGCTCCCAGAGCTTCGTGCCGCGCTCGGCGTCGACGCAGTAGACGTTCTTCGTGTGAAGCCCCATACCAAAGCACACTCGATCATCGTACACCAGCGGACCAGAGCCGTTCGCCGTCTGCCCCGATTCGAATTGCCACCGAGGCTCGCCCGTCATGG
Source organism: Thermoguttaceae bacterium (assembly GCA_035528065.1). Lineage (GTDB taxonomy): Bacteria > Planctomycetota > Planctomycetia > Pirellulales > Thermoguttaceae > DATKZH01. Next base: position 4,317 of record DATKZH010000719.1, read on the forward strand.
CGTCGAGAGCATAAAGCGAGCCGGTCATGTCGAGAACGTAGAAGGCCAACTTCCGCCTCGGGCAAATGGCACACGCCCCGTTGCCGTACGGGCCGTCGGATATGCCGGTCAGTCGGAACCAGGCCGTCGAGCCGCTGGCCTGATCGACGGCCAAAAAGCCGATTCTGGTCTCGATCGTCCCCGTGAACACAAGGCCCTCGAAGATCTTTGGGCTTGGCCCGCAAGGAAGCCGCGTAACAACGTCGTTCGGCCACGTCCAGTGCGTCGTTCCCGTCGCAGGATCGATTGCCAATAGCTGGCCGCCGGAGTTGCCGTTCAAATTGCCAGCGGCGTACAGGAGGCCGTCGAAGTGCGCCGGCGCCTCCAGCACGCACCCGCCGCTCGAGGACTTCCAGAGCAAGGTGCCGTCGGCTAGGTCCAGGGCGTGAATTTTACCGTCCTCTGTGTTGCCCACGTAAACCCGGCTGCCGTGTATTGTGACGGGGTAGGCCCAGCCGCTCTTTCCAGGGTGGTATTGCCACTTCAATTCCAGCGGCCATCCCGGCCCGGTCGGCGCGGCGTAGGTGTTCTCGATCGCCAAACCCGTCATCGAGTTGCCCGCTTGGCTGCCCTTCGCCAGCGGTGGCTCATCGCCCTTGCCGCTGCCTGCCGCCGGCTTCTTCGCCTTCCCGGGGCTCCCGGGGCCCAATCCAAAACCTTTGGGCAACGGTAACTCATAGCGATTGCCGCTGACTGCTGCCGGCGTTTCCACCTCGCTTGCGCCCAATTCAAGACCCTCGGGCAACAGTGGCTCATGGGCTCTAAAGCTGACGACCACGGGCTTTTTCTCCCCCCCGGCCTCTTGCAGCGCCACCTTGCCTTCCGGCCGGAATTCGCGGTCGCCGCAGATTACGCTCAACCCGTACTCGCCTTCCGCAAACACGACCTCCCCTCGCTTGCCGTCCAACTGGCGCAAGGTGACCTGCCGGTCGTCCAGGAATACTTCCGTATCCTCGGGAACCCCTTCGGGGAACTCCAGCACGAGAACGCCGCGATCGGTGCGTACGACAATGCGAAAGGCGACGGCCGCGACGATCAGCGCCAGCACCAGGAGCAAAGCGATTGACGGGCCGAGGATCCGCCGCAGTCGCTCACGCGTGGGATGAAACACGCTGCGGAGTCGGCGAGCGGTCTCGCTTATGGCCGATCGAACCACGGCTGGCGTAGTCACATCGGCACTCACTGGCAACGCCTTTGACTCCTGACGGCAGCGGCATTTGGCCGCGAGTTCCCGGAGGGACGCGCCCTCGCAAAATGGCGCCATCGCTTCGGCCACGTGGCTGGGGGAGGCCGGCCGGTCGTCCGGCAGTTTGGCGAGCATCCGGCTCAGGTAGCGCACCAGCGATTCAGGAACATCGGCACGAAGACGTCCTAGCGGCGGGATGGGATCGCGTGCGTGGCCGGCCACCTTTTTCAGCGGAGTGTCGTAGTCCGGGGCGGCGAAAGGCGCCTGGCCTGAGAGCAGCTTGTAAAGCGTGCAGCCCAGACTGTACACGTCGGCGCGGATGTCGACGGTGCGGCTCTGCAGGGCCTGCTCCGGCGCCATGTAGTCCGGTGTGCCCACGATCTGAGCTGAGTTGGTGAGTTCTGGACCATCCTCCGCGGTCGTGACAAGCCGGGCCAATCCCAGATCGAGGAGTTTGACGCAGCCCTCGTCGTCGAGCATCAAATTCGAGGGCTTGACGTCGCGGTGGACCAGCTCCTGCCGATGGGCTGCCTCCAAACCCAGAGCCGCCTGGCGGACGATTTCACAGGCATCGGGCACCGCAAGACGCCCGCAACGGGCAACCAAAGCGGAAAGATCTACCCCTTCAACCAACTCCATCGCAAGGTAGTAGATGCCACCTGCCTCGCCGGCATCCAACGCGGAGACGACGTTCGGGTGGTTCAGCCGTCCTGCGACCTGCATTTCCCGCAGGAAACGCGCGACTGCCTCTGGCGATGCCAGACGCCCTGTTGGTAACACCTTGATCGCTACATATTTCTTAAGGCGGGAATGCATCGCCTTATAGACCGTGCCCATTCCCCCCTCGCCCAGCTTCTCCAGCAGGACGTAGTCCCTAAGCCGCTGCAACTCCCCACGAACGACGGCAGCCGTTGCCGCCTCGGCTGCGGGCTCGTCATCGTGTTCGCCCACCAGGGCGTCGACCAGGGAGACAACGAACTGATCCTCCTCGCGCTGGCGAGGCTCCTCCGTCGGCCGGGAGCGAAGCGCCTCGATCAGGCTGTCAGATTGAACGTCGAGAAACGCGAGGGCGCTACGGCATGCGGAACAACCCTCCAGGTGCGAGGCAACCCGCTCGATGGCCGCGGCTGGCAATCGGCCGCAACTGAACGCGGCTAATTGTTCACGGCTTGGACAACCGCCGCGTAGCGGTTCGGGGCAATCGGCGTTCATGATCGTAGCCCAACCGGTCGTGGAACGAGCGGATGATTTAGTCGATCACGTCGCCCAACTCCTCGCGCAGCCGGCGAAGGACTCGCGACTTCGCCACGTACACGGCGTTGGTCGTCATTCCGAGCTTTGCGGCTGTCCCGCGCGGCGAGACCTGCTCGACAACGACTTCCCAAAAGGCCCGCCACGTCTTCTCCTCGAACTCGGATCGAATAATCTCCAAGACACGGTGCGACAGCTCGCATGACGCGGCGACCGGCGCCACCTCCGAGTCCTCCGTTACATCCGCGGCAAGCTGCGAGAGCCGTTGGTAGGCGTCGGTGCCTCCTTCGGCCACAGCCCGACGCTGCTCCCGGCGGAAGAAGTCGCCCAATTTGTTTCGGGTAATGGTCCAGAGCCAGCCCCGAAAGGTGTCGCGGGGGCTCTTCCGGTGGAAATCGTCGATGCGTCCTGCGACGGTCCGGAAAACCTCTTGAACGACGTCGGCAGCGTCTTCGGGACGTAGCCCCTTCTTCAGGCACCAGCGGTAGACTTCCGGCGCGTAGAGGCTGGAGAGCCGTCGCCATGCTTCGGGGTCCCGTGTCTTGAGTGTCGCCAGCAAGTGGCTTGAAACCGAACGCCGTTCGAGCGACGTTTCATCGACAATAGGATCATTGTCAGGACCTTTCATCGGTTATGCTCACTGCCGAGAAACGCACGTGGCGGATCTTCGGTCCCCCCGGAGAAACCGGCGCCTCGCTATACCGTAACCATGCCAGCGATGGGGCACAACCCACCTCTGGGGGTAGGCCATCGACTCATGGAGTTGACCGCCCTCTACAGGAACCGCTTCGTGAAGAGGCAAGATCTCCCCGTCAAGGATTGCCATAAGAGACAAGACTTTTCGCATCGCGGAGCCGATGCGAAAAGTCTCTTGGACGAAGTGCTTCGCCGCGGGAGGGAGGAGCGTGCGGGGGCGGGTTGGAAAGGCGAGTACGGAAGGGGCGGT
>DATKZH010000720.1:0-11869 GCA_035528065.1 Thermoguttaceae bacterium
ATTGACTCATACGTACCTCTCCTGGCAACGCTCCGGGAAACAGCGACCACCGCATCACGATATCCAAGCTAGCGTCATTTTCCCGGCATGCCCAGTGGGCCTCCGAAAAAAATCACAGCCTCGCCGTGTGCCGTCCGCTGGCTACGGCACACGGCGTGTGCCTGCTACTCCGCAAATGCGGAAGCTATTCTTCGGCCGATCCTCGCTGCGCGTCGCCGCGTTTGCAGTCCGCGCCCCGTCTTGCCATAATGGGCGGTCGTCATGGGCGAGCGGCAACTTCGCCGATCAACCTACTGGTCTGTCCATCTCGACTTCGTACGTTGGGTGCCACTGCTGGCTTGCCCAGCAGTGCCGGAAGCACGGTTGGACAAGCCAACCGTGGCACCCGTAGACTCAACTCGGACCGACCACTACTCTAGTCCAACAGACCCCGGTTGGGAAGCAGCCATGAGATTGGCGAAACTTGTTCGGATCGGCGTGCTCGGCTGGCTCCTGTTGGCCGCTTCTTCGGCGCGTGCCGGCGATTGGCCCATGTATCGGGCCGACGCGGCACGAAGCGGCTACTCGCCCGAGCCCCTTCCCGCCCGGCTGGAGCTGCGCTGGGTGCATCGCGGCCGGGCGCCGTGTCCGGCCTGGCCCACGTCGGCGCGAATCACGTTCGATTTCGTCCACCATCCGATCCTCGTGGGCGACACGGTCGTCGTCGGCAGCACGGCGGACGACAGCGTGGTGGCCCTCGACGCGGCCACCGGCCGGCCGCGATGGACGTTCTTCACCGGCGGCCCGGTCCGGTTCGCCCCGGCGGCCTGGCGCGACCGGGTGTTCGTGGCCGGCGACGATGGGTGGCTCTACGCCCTCTCACTCGACGACGGAAGCCTGCTCTGGAGGCACCGCGGAGGTCCCAACGCGAGAATGTGCCTGGGCAACGGGCGGATGATCTCGCGATGGCCGGCCCGCGGCGGCCCGGTGGTGCTCGACGACACCGTCTACTACGCGGCGGGCATCTGGCCCAGCGACGGCGTCTACCTGCACGCCCTCCAGGCCGCGACCGGCGACGTGCTCTGGACCAACGACCGCACGGGCCGCCTCCAGATGGCGCAGCCGCATGGCGGGGCAAACGCCCTCAGCGGCGTGGCGCCGCAGGGCTACCTGGTGGCCACGGAGAAGCGCCTGTTCGTGCCCACCGGACGTGCCGTGCCCGCGGCGTTTCGCCGCGCGGACGGCGAGCTGGACTACTACCGCTTGCAGCAGAACGGGTCGATGGGCGGCGCCCGGGCCCTGGTTGCCGACCGATTCGTCGTCAACGCCGGGTGCTTCCTGGAGCGCGAGACGGGCGATCTCGCCGCGCGAGCCGGCCGCGGCGTGTTCAGCGCCCTGCCGGACGGAGTGCTGCGGTTTACCGGGAGCACGCTCTCGGCGTCCCGCTGGGGCGACATCGAAACGCACGACCGCAAAGGCAACCCCGTGCAGTATCGGGGCCTTCAAGAATACGCCGAGGTAGACCTGGGCGACGACCCGGAGGCGGTTCGCCGGGCCCAGCGCGCCCTGGAAAGCCTGCCGGCGCTCGGAAGCCTCTTCCGAACCGGCGTTCTCTTCAAGGAAGCCGATGCCGACGTCGCCCGGCAGACGGGCCTGGAACGGACCCTGGCCCAAGCAAGACCGGACGTCGAGCGGCTGGGAGCCGACGTGAGTCCGTTCATGGCCACCGCCTACCAGCGCACCGACGAAGTCATCGCCGCCGGGCGCGAAGCGGTCTGCGGCACACGGGGCTCCGTCGCCGTCGTCGATCTCGCCTCCAAGCGGCTGCGATGGTCTCACGAGGTCGAGGGAGACGCCGCGGGCCTGGCCGCCGCGGGCGGGGTCCTCCTGGTCGCGACGACCAGCGGCGCGCTCTATTGCTTCGCGGAACCGTCGCCGGCCACGCCATCGCAAGCCGAAACGGTCTCCGCGGCGGGCGCGACAACGGCCGGGCCAACCGCGGACGTCGATTTCGCCCGGGCTGCGGAGGAAATCCTCGATAAGAGCGGCGTGTCGGAAGGCATGTGCCTGGACCTCGGCTGCGGCGACGGGCAACTCGCCGCGGAGCTGGTCCGTCGCAGCCGGCTCCACGTGGTCGGAATCGAAGCAGACCCCGCCAAGGTCGCGCGGGCACGGCGCACCCTGGCCGACGCGGGCCTCTACGGCAGCCGCGTAACCATCCACCACGGCAATCCGGCCGACTCCGGCTACCCGCGCAACTTCGCCGACCTGATTGTCTCCTCGCAACAGCTTGCGGAGCCTTCGACGGAGATCGAGCGGGAAGAGGTCCGCAGGATGCAGCGTCCCTGCGGTGGCGTGGTGTGTCTCGGGCCGTTGGGGAAGCTTGAGGTCGGGCGACGCGGTCCGCTGGAGGGCGCCGGCCAGTGGACCCACCAGAATTCCGACGCTGCCAACACCCTCTGCTCGGCGGACGAGCTGGTCCGCGGTCCGCTGGAGGCTTGCTGGTATCGCGACGGCGTCATCGAGATCCCGGACCGCCACGCCCAGGGGCCCGCTCCGCTTTTCAACCGCGGGTTTCTGGTCGTCGAGGGAGTCCACGGCGTCTGTGCCCTGGACGCTTACAACGGCCGCACCCGGTGGGTCTATCCGATCCCGGACATCCTCGCCGATTGGGACGGTGTGCATCACGACGTGGGCGTGGGCGACACGGGCAGCAATTTCTGCCTCAGCGACGACGCCGTGTTCGTGCGGACCGGCCCGCGGTGTTTGAAGATCGACCTGGCCACCGGCACGAAGCTCGCCGAGCTGGAAACGCCGGTCGACGCCGCGTCGGCCAATCGCGACTGGGGCTACGTCGCCCATGCCGGCGGCGTCCTGTACGGGTCGGTGTTGAACCGCGAGCACACGGTCAGCCCGCGGTACGGGAACATCCGCCTGCGGACCGAGTCGGTGTTGTTCTTCGCCATCGACGCGGTCACCGGGGACGTCAAGTGGCGGTACCAGCCCGAGCACTCGATTCGCAACAACGCGATTGCGGTCGCCGACGGCCGGGTCTACCTGATCGATCGGGCGATTGCGCCGGCCGATCGCATCACCGAGCCGAAACCGGACGGGAAGCATCGCCCGGCGCTCGAGCCCGGGGAGCACCCCGGGGGGACGCTCATCGCCCTGGATGGGCGGAGCGGGGCGGTGGTGTGGCGAAACGACGAAGAGATCTTCGGGACTCAGTTGGCGGTCAGCTCCGAGCACGACGTGGTGTTGATGTACTACCAGGCCGTCAAGCACGGGTTTTTCAAGCTCCCCTCCGAGATCGGCGGGCGCATGGCCGCGTTCGACGCGGGGACCGGCGCGCGGCGGTGGGATCGGGCGGCCGAGTACAAGACGCGGCCGCTGGTCAACGGCGACGTGATCTACGCGGAGGGCGGGGCCTGGAACCTCGAGAGCGGCGAGCCCGTCCCCTGGAAGTTCGAGCGTTCGTACGGGTGCGGACAGATCGCGGGCAGCCGTCACCTGATGCTGTTCCGATCCGCCACGCTCGGCTACCTCGATCTGACGCGCGACGTGGGGACCGAGAATTTCGGGGGAATGCGGACGAGCTGTTGGTTCAACGCGATTCCGGCCGGCGGGCTCGTGCTCGTGCCCGACGGCTCGGCCAAGTGTGCGTGCAGCTATCAGACGCAGGCCTGGCTCGCCCTGCAACCGCGCCAATGACCCGCCGGGGCGACTTCATGGTGCATTTAACTGAGATCGTTATAGCCCAGTTGGAAATGGGTGCCACTGCCGGCTTGTCCGGCAGTGCTTTTGGTGCGGATTTGCAGGCGGTGCATTTAACTGAGATCGTTATAGCCCAGTTGGAAATGGGTGCCACTGCCGGCTTGTCCGGCAGTGATTTTTGTGCGAATTCGTACAGCACTGCTGGGCAAGCCGGCAGTGGCACCCAAGTCGCCGAGGAGCTGCTTCTTCAACGGGCTGTTGAAGCGTAGATATTTCGGTCCCTGTGCTTTCCGGAGCAATCACCATGCGAATAGCCGCTGCTTGGATGATGTTCGCCTCTTGGGCGATTGCGCTTGGCCATGCGCTGCCCTCGGCGGCGGGAGAGACCCCCGCGGCGGAGGCCGTGTTCTATGTCTCCCCGGGCGGCAACGACCAGTGGTCGGGAAAGCTGCCCGAGCCGAACGCCGACCGAACCGACGGCCCGTTTGCGTCGATCGATCGGGCGCATCAGGCCGTGCGCGAGCTTCGCCGAGCCGGCGGAGCACCGGTGCCCATCACGGTCCGCATTGGCGGCGTGCATCGCCTTAAGGGGCCGATCGTCATCACGCCGGAAGAGTCGGGCACGGCCGAATGCCCCACCACGTACACGGCCTATCCGGGCGAAAAGCCGGTGTTCTCAGGCGGTCGAGTAATCGCCAGTTGGCAGAAGGACGACGGGCCGCTGTGGCGGGCCGAGCTGCCGCAGGTCAAGGCCGGCGAGTGGTACTTCCGGCAACTCTTCGTCGACGGCCGCCGGGCGACCCGGGCGCGGGCCCCGAACGACGGCTACTTCCGCGTCACGGGCCTCGTCGACGAGCCGCCCGGCGTCGCGTGGAACGTGGGCGTCGACAAGTTCCGATTCCAGAAGGGCGATATCCGACCGTGGGAAGACCTTGGGAACGTGGAAGTCGTCGTGTTCCACTCGTGGAATACGTCCCGCGTGCGGATCGCGTCGGTCGACGAAAAGGAGGGTGTCGTCACGTTCACCGGCCCCACGATCTTCCGCCCTCTCGCATGGGACCCCGACCAGCGCTACTACGTGGAGAACGCACGGGAGCTGCTCGACGAGCCGGGGGAGTGGTACCTCGACGGCCCCTCCGGCACGCTTCTCTACTGGCCCCTGCCCGGCGAAGACCTGACAAGGGCCGAGGTCGTCGCCCCGGTGCTGAGCGAGCTCGTCCGCTTCGAGGGTAGCGCGGACGAGGGCCGCTTCGTCGACCACGTCCACCTGACCGGGCTTTCGCTAGAGCATGCCGACTGGACCTTGGGGCCCAAGGGCTACGGCGACCCGCAAGCGGCGGTCACCATCCCCGCCGCCGTGATGGCCGACGGCGCTCGCCACTGCCGCCTCCAGCGCTGCGAAGTCGCCCGGGTCGGCGGCTACGGGATCTGGTTCCGCCGCGGGTGCAAGGACAACCGGATCGTCGAGAACCACGTCCACGACCTGGGCGCAGGCGGCGTGCGGATCGGGGAGCCCAAGATGGCCGCAACCGACGTCGCCGAGTCGAGCCGCAATCTCATCTCGAGCAACTACCTCCACGACGGCGGCCACGTCTACCCGGCCGGCGTCGGCTTCTGGCTGGCCCAGAGCAGCGACAATACGATCTCGCACAACGAGATCCACAGCTTCAACTACTCGGGCATGTCGATCGGCTGGAACTGGAACGACGCGCCCACCCGAACCCTGCGAAACACGATCGAGTACAACCACGTCCACCACGTGGTTCGCGGCATTCTCAGCGACGCGGGCGGGATCTACACGCTGGGAACGCAGACCGGCACGGTGATCCGCAACAACGTGTTTCACGACGTCTGGCCGTACATGGGCCGGCCCGCCATGGCCTGGGGCATCTACTTCGACGCGGGCAGCAACGGCCTGGTGGCCGAGAACAACGTCGTCTACCACACGTTGACCGGCGGGATCATGAACACCGGCACTCCCGGCAAGGTGATCCGCAACAACATTTTCGCCCAGAGCGCCCAGCACGCCGCGTGGCGATACACCTGGCAGAAGGAGCCCTCGTCCGTATGCGAGCGGAACATCTTCTATCTTACCCAGGGCGAGCTGTTCCACGACGACGCCGGCAAAAGCGACTTCCGCTCGAAGTGGGACCACAACCTCTACTGGCGGACCGACGGCGAGCCCCTCTTGTTCTACGGCGACGAGTTCGACGCCTGGCAAGCCAAGGGGATGGACCGGCACGGCCTGGTCGCCGATCCCCGGTTCGTCGACGCGGCCCGGTTCGACTTCCGGCTCCAGGCGGATTCGCCCGCGCTCGAGCTGGGCTTCCGGCCGATCGACACGAGCACCGTCGGTTTGCAGGGTCCGCCGGATTGGGTGGCATTGCCCCAACAGGCAACGTTCCCGCCGACCGAGTTGCCGCCTCCGCCCCCGCCGCCGGAGCCGGTGCCCGTCGAGGACACTTTTGAGGAGACGCCGGCCGGGGAGGCGCCGCGTCTGGCGACCGTCTACCTCGACGGCTCCGGCGACGCGCTCGAGGTGACCGACGAGATGGCCGCGGCCGGAAATCGCTGCCTGAAGTTCGTCGACGCCCCGAACTTGCAGCACGTCTTCAATCCCCACATGTTCTACACGCCCCATTTCCGCGAGGGTTGGGCGACGTTGCGCTTCGACCTCCGCCGCGAAGAGGGCGCCGTGGTCGCCCACGAGTGGCGCGACGGCTCGCAGCCCTATCGCGTCGGACCGTCGATCCGCATCGAGCCGGATGGAAGGCTCCTGGCCGGCGGCAAACACCTGCTGGACGTCCCGGCCGGGACCTGGTTTCAGGTGGAGATTGTCTGCCGGCTGGGGAAGCAGGCCGACGGCACGTACGACCTGAAGGTCACGCTGCCCGGCGAGCAGCCGCGGGAGTTCAAGGGGCTGGCTTGCGCGGGTGAACAGTTCAAGGGTCTCGAATGGCTCGGCTTCGTCAGCCTGGCGGCCGCAAAGACGGTCTTCTATCTGGACAACGTCGCGTTGAGCGGTTCGGAGGAGAGCGACCACTGATCGCGGGCCGTTCGGTCGTCCGAGCGGCAGGTCGGCCGGCTGTGCCCGTGCTTTGAGTGAGAACTCCGGCCAGAGAAAGACTGCGGAGGCCCAACCCCGGAGTTGATGCCATGAAACGATTGCCGCAAGCCCCCGATTGCCGGCCTCGCGTGCGGCGGGGCGAAAGCCGCTTGCATCGGCGTACGGACGATGTAGACTGATCAACCGGGCGGCCGTTTCGCGGCTGCCTTGCGTGCGTCTGGAGGTTCCCTGTTGTTCCCGTGTTTTGTGAGGAGGTGTGAGACGATGCGAAACGCAATGCTCTGTCTGATGGTCGCGTCGATGCTGGCGGTTCCGGCATGGGCGCAAGATGCCTCGCGGGAAGGAGCGCCGCAGAACGTCATCCTCTTCGGCTGGGACGGAGCCCAGCGCGAGCACGTCCATCAGTGCCTGGAGCGGGGCGAGCTGCCCACGCTCAAGAAGCTGAGCGAGGAGGGCGCGTTGGTGGCCGTGGACGTCGTGACCGGCGCCACCGACACCAAGGCCGGATGGAGTCAGATCCTCACGGGTTACAACCCCGAGGTGACCGGCGTATACAGCAACGGCCGGTTCCGGGACATCCCCGAGGGGCTGAGTATCTTCGAGCGGCTCAAGAAGCACTTCGGCCCGGAGGACTTCGTCTGCGTCGCCGCCATCGGCAAGTCGGGCCATTGCGGCGAGATCCGGGAGCCGTTCAAAAAGCGCCTGGACGAGGTGGAGCGGGGAGCAGAGGCCAAGCAGACCGCCCGGAAGAAAAAAGAGTCCAAGCAGCCGGGGGCCGGCAAGCAGAAGACGGGAAATGTCGTGGAGGAAGACGGCGTCAAGTACCTGGTCTTCGAGGGCTCGCCCTACTACACGATGCACAAAAGCTGCGACGTGTGGGACTACGGTCTGAAGGAGGACGAGAAAGTCGGCACGCGAGCCCTGGAGTTGCTCGAAAAGTACAAGAACAAGCCGTTCTTCTTCTTCGTCCATTTCGCCGAAGTCGACCACAGCGGCCATCAGCACGGGGAGAACTCCAAGGAGTACAACGACGCGTTGATCTCCAACGACACGTGGACGGGCAAGATCGTGGAGAAGCTCAAGGAGCTGGGCCTGTACGACAAGACGCTCGTCTACGTCACGGCCGACCACGGCTTCAACGAGGACGGCACGGGCCACAGCTACGCGCCGTTCGTGTTCCTGGGGACCAACGACCCGAAGGTCAAGCGGGACGGCATGCGCCAGGACGTCGCGCCCACGATCCTCGCCCGGTTCGGCCTCGACCCGAGCAAGAACGAGCCCGCCCTGGACGGCGAGCCGCTGACCGAGCCGGCAACCAAACCGGTCTTGAAGGCGCCGGAAGAGAAGCCCGGCCAGAAGGCCCCCGCCCGCAAGAGGAAGCAGCGGGCCGCCGCGAAGAAGGCCGCCTAGGAAGCCGCACGACCTCGACCGCGTGGAAAACGAGGGGCATGATTCCGGCGGCCGTCCCATTTCCCATGGCACACGGCGATCCGCTTCCGCCTTCGCCGGATGGAATGCCTGGACGGCCCGCCGGTTTCCAGCTCGCCCGGTTCGCTTCCGTGAGATGGGGCGGTCCTCATCGGTCCGCCCCGGCCTTGAAACTCCTTGCAAGGGGGCACCGCAGCGTGGAGACTATAGCAGGGTTTCTCTGAGCAGTCGCAATGGGGAGGTGGTCCGATGAAAGTAGGGTGGCTGTTTCCGGCTTGCCTGGCGTGCGTCGTGGCCGGTTCGACGATCGTTGGTATCGGGGGAGCGCCGGCCGAGCAGCGCCGGCCGAACGTCATTTTCATCCTCCTGGACGACCAGGGCTGGGGCGACGCCGCGTCGCTCGGTCATCCCTACATGAAGACGCCGAACATCGACCGGCTGGTCGGCGAAGGCACCCGGTTCACGCAGTTCTACACGAGCAATCCCGTCTGCTCGCCCAGCCGGACGGCGTTCATGACCGGCCACTTTCCCGCGCGACACGGTATCCACCAGCATTTGGCGACCCGCGAGCAGAACGCCCAGCGGGCCATGCCCGACTGGCTCGATCCCGACGCGACCACGGTCTGCGACCTCGTCCACGAGGCCGGCTACGCCACCGCCCACTTCGGCAAATGGCACCTGGGCAGCGGCCCGGGGGCCCCCGACCCCGGTGCCTACGGCATCGACGTCCACCGGACGGTCAACTCCAACGGGCCCGGCTGGGAGGAGGTGCAGAAGGACCCCTACTTCCGCGCCAAGTCGACGGGCTTGTTCGTCGACGAGGCCATCCGCTTCATCCGGGCTCAGAAGGGCCGGCCGTTCTACGTCAACCTCTGGACGCTCGTGCCGCACGCCAAGCTCAACCCGACGCCGGAGGAGCTCGCCGTCTATGAGGACCTCCGGGTCGATGCCGCCGATTTCCCGAGCTGGATGCGCGGCTACGTCCGCGACGCCCCGAATCCCGCCGAGCAGATGAAGATCTTCTGCGCCTCGATGACGGGACTGGACCGGGCGATCGGAAGGCTCCTCGACTTCCTCGACGCCGAAGGACTGGCCGGCAACACGGCCGTCTTCTTCTCCAGCGACAACGGACCCGAGGATTATCTCATCCGCAACGCGTCGAACGCGGGCATGGGTTATCCGGGTCCGTTGCGGGCAAGGAAGCGGAGCCTCTATGAAGGCGGCGTCCGCACGCCTCTGATCGTGCGTTGGCCGGGGAAAGTGGAGTCGGGGCGCGTCGACGAGACGTCGGTCTTGACCGCCGTCGACTTCCTGCCGACGGTCTGCAAGCTGGCAGGGGTCGAACTGCCCGACGTTCGGCCCGACGGCGAGGACGCCGGCGACGTCCTGCTCGCCGGGCCGCGCCCGCGATCCAAGCCCCTCTACTGGGAATGGCGGGGCGGCGTGGCCGGCAACCCGGACTATCGTCCGCCCCGGCTGGCCGTGCGCGACGGCCGGTGGAAGCTGTTCTGCGACTTCGACGGCAGCGACGTCCGGCTCTACGATATCCCGGCGGATCCCGAGGAGCGAACGAACGTGGCCGACCGGAACGCCGAGGTCGTCGAGCGGCTGAAGGGCCAGCTCCTGGCGTGGAAGGAAACGCTTCCGGAAGGCCCGGTTCAGGAGGGACCGCGCAGCCGGGCAAAGGAGCGTTAGGCGGTTGGCCCCCGTTGCGGAGCTTCCGCCTCCGGGCGCGCAAAACCGCAACCCTATGGCAAGGTCCTCGAACATGACGAACGCACTGAAGCTTGCACGGACGCTCTCCGCGTTGGTCGCCCTGGCGGCGGCTAGCGGTTCGGCAGCGGCCGCCGAAACGGCCCCCCCACCGAACGTGCTGTTCGTCTTCGCCGACCAGTGGCGGGCCGACGCGATGGGCTATACGGGCGACCCGAACGTGAAGACGCCGAACCTCGATCGGCTCGCGGACCAGGCGCTCAACTTCACCCACGCCGTCTCGGGCTGCCCGGTCTGCTGCCCTTATCGGGCGTCGCTGATGACGGGCCGCCGGCCGCTCTCCCACGGCGTGTTCCTCAACGACGTCCAACTACCCGACGAAGCGGTGACGATCGCCGAGGCGGTCGCCGCCCAGGGGTACCAGACGGCCTACGTCGGCAAGTGGCACCTCGACGGCCACGGCCGCTCGTCGTACATCCCGCCCGAGCGACGCCAAGGCTTCGAGTACTTCAAGGCCCTCGAGTGCACGCACAACTACAACCGATCGTTCTACTACCAGGGCGACGACCCGGCGAAGCGGCAGTGGGAGGCGTACGACGCGCTGGCCCAAACGGAAGACGTGATCGCGTACGTGCGGCGGCAGGCCCGCGGCGACCGGCCCTTCCTGCTCGTGCTCTCGTGGGGCCCGCCGCACAATCCGTACGAGACGGCCCCGGAGCGATTCCGGGCGATGTATGAGCCGGGCGACGTGCGACTTCGCCCCAACGTGCCGCCGGAGCAGGCCGAGGTGGCCAAGCGAGAGCTGGCCGGCTACTACGCCCATTGCACGGCCCTGGACGAGTGCGTGGGCAAGCTGTGGCAGGCGCTCGGCGAGCTGGGGATCGAGCGCGACACGATCTTCGTGTTCACCTCCGATCACGGCGACATGCTCCACTCCCACGGTGAAGTCCGCAAGCAGAGGCCGTGGGACGAGTCGATCCGCGTGCCGCTTCTCGTCCGCTACCCCCGGCGGCTGGGCGAATCGGGCAAGAAGCTCGACGCCGTGATCAACACCGAGGACTTGATGCCGACGTTGCTCGGGCTGGCGGGCGTGCCGGTGCCGCCGTCGGTGGAGGGAAAGGACTACAGCCGCTACATGCAGGGCGGCGAGGACCCGTCGGACGGGGCCACCCTGATCACCTGCCCCGCGCCGTTCGGCGAGTGGACGCGCGCTTTGGGCGGACGCGAGATCCGCGGCGTCCGCACCCACCGGCACACCTACGTGCGCACGCTCGCAGGCCCTTGGCTGCTTTACGATAACCAGAACGATCCCTGCCAGCTCGACAACCTGATCGACAAGCCGCAGCACGCCGAGTTGCAGGCGGAGCTCGACGCCCTGCTGCGCCGCAAGCTTCGCGAGACCGGCGACGCGTTTCTGCCCGGGGCGGCCTACGTCGAGAAGTGGGGCTATCCGGTCAACAAGAACGGCACGGTGCCGTACGCGCGGTGAGCAATTGGCAGTTGGGGTCAGTGGCAATTGGGGTCAGAGCGCACTTTGTCATTAGCGGGCGATAACCGACAAGCCTAATGACAAAGTGCGCTCTGACCCCGCTCCCCGCTCCCGGCCGATCGGTTTCTCGATCGCGCCCGGCGCGAGCCCTGGTCGATCTGAACGGGGCGCGGGCAGGCGACGACGCGTGGGTGCAAGTAAGGATCGGCCGAGAAACAAATTCCCGACTTCCGTAGCAGGCACACGCCGTGTGGGCTGCTAAGAACGTACGGAAAGCACGGCCATGAATCCGCGGGAAGCGTGTGCCATTTCTGTTCCCCTAACCGCGAAGCGGTTTCACAGCACAGCCCAGGGTTGCGAAGCTACCCTGGGTTGGCGGGCACCGAGTGCCCCCCAACCCCAACGGGGTTGCACCCCGCGTAACCCTCGAGCGGGCGCTGTGCAACCCCTTCGGGGTTGATGGGCGACGTCGGAACCGG
>DATKZH010000721.1:0-8255 GCA_035528065.1 Thermoguttaceae bacterium
CTGACGGCGTCGGCAATCGTCTTGCCCAGGCTCTTGTCCTGGCCGGCGTCCTTGCTGTCGGTCTTTTCGCCCGTGCCGTCGAAGATCAGATCCTTGACGAGCTGGACGTCGGTTTCCTCGAATTCCAGGACGGTGCCGACGTCGTGCTTGACGCCATCCGGCGCGGTCCAGGCCTTGAGAAGTTTGATCAGGTATTTCACAGTGTTCCCCTTTCTACGGTTGGCGTAGGTCGCTCTTGCGAGCCGTTTCCTTACGCCGCCGTCCTTGCGGGAACACCGCGTCAGTGTGGCGGGTAGATCGTATCAGCTACGGTCTATTCAGATTGTCAAATACAAGAATACTCGGTTTCTCAATCCTTGTCAACCCCTGAAATCCAAACAATTATTGTGACGCTTGGTGCGCTGGCCGTCGCGTCGATGTAGGGCCATGCTTTCATACGCGCCCCATTGCAAGCTCCAACGATTCTTGGACCTGTTTTCGCACGACCTCCAGGACTTGCTCCTGTGTCGGTGGCACGTACACCGCCTTGATGACAGGGCAGTATATCTTCGGGCTTGGCACGGTTCGGATAACGGGCGCCCGAATCACTGGCTTGGGCGTCGGCTTTGGAACTAAAGGTCCTTTCGCCGCCTTGTCGTCCGCATCCTTTACCGCCTTCGGATCCCCGGTCGGGTAGTCCTTCAGGTCGATATTGAACATCTTTTCAATGTCCGCATCGCTGGCGTGGTTCTTTGCCACTGCAATGACCTGGCTGTCGATGTTCGACGGCAGGCCCACGTCGCTGTGTTCTAGTACCATGAACTTTGTGATGATCCGCGCCGTGTTGTCCCGCACCTTCGGCGTGAACTCCTCCCAATCGACCATGAGCTTATCGGTGAGCGGCCTCCACGTGCTCTGTGACTTGTCGGCTGTCTCCAGCACGGCGAAGCCCACGGAGTTTGTCTTCAGGTGCCCTTGCTGTTTCAGCTCCCATACGAGGTTCGCCCGGGCGCTGGGGTCCGCGTGCTCGGCGTACTGCGTCCAGGCTTTCCATCCGAACGCATCGCGCTTGATCGCCGTGTCGCTGCCGATGAGCTGGTGATAGTCGTGATTCCAGAACACCTGCATATTGCTGGCCCTGAACTGTGACATATCCGCGCCTTGCGGGAGCAGTATCTCGTTATCACGGTCGAGCGTGCGCGTCGTGAAATACTGGATTGCGGTGCGGCTACCCTCCTCCAGCGACATGCCTTTCTCGTGCGCGGCTGCCACGCGCTTGACCTCGACGGTCTCCGTGCGGAGGTCGCTCTTTTTCAGGACGGCGAGCACGGCGTCTTGCAGGGTCTGCTCAAGCAGGGGCAAGAGCACGCTGAGGGTGAGCTTTGTTTTCATGGCGTCTTTTTCCTTTCGGTTTGATGCTGTCGAGAAAGGTGGATAGTGGACCCCTGATCACGTTGCCATTGGCGTAGTCTTCAACCATTTCGCTGTTACAGTCCCGGTGCGGATACCTGTCGCCCGCCAGATACAGGTGCATCGCGCCAAAGAGTTTCGACACGTCTATCATGCACTGTTCTGTTCCGGGGTGGTACATCCATCGCCGCCCCGGTATGGCGTCACCGGCCAAGCATAACTCGTTCGTGGCCCCAAACTCGGTAGCAATCGCCGGACACCCGCACGCCTGCGCCTCGACCAGCGGCAGGCAGAAGCCCTCGCCTCGGCTCGTGCACAGATACACGTCGGCGGCGTTGTAGAGCATGGCCAGCCAGTCCTCTTTGAACCCGCCCGTGTTGTAGCGGTACTGGTCGGGGAAGTGTACGCTCGTCTCGATGCCGTACCCCTTGACGGCTTGGATCAGGTTCTCGCCTGTTGACATCTTGCCAGTCGCCTCGGTATGCACGTACAGCAGCGCGGTCGGATGGTCTTTGACGAACATGGACCACGCAGAGAATGCGGCCCCGAAGTTCTTACGGCTCGGTGCGCTCATGTTTGCGGCTACCATCACGGCAAGGAACCGGTCAGTGAGGTCTATGCCCATTGCGCGGCTCATCTCCTCGCGTGCGGCGTCGCGGTCCTGTACGTTGAACACGGCGGGGTCATACATGAGCGGCACGTAGGCGGGATCGAAACCCGCTGCCTGCATGACCCGGAGGCCGTGCTGGGTGACGGCGATCGGGCGCTCGCAGTCTTTCAGCCGTGCCGCGTTCTGAGGGAGAAGCGGCTCGCTGTCCACCATGACCATCGGGAACCAACGTGCGGCGCCGAACTTCTTGCTGTCGAGCGCGAACACGTCAATGATGCTGAGCACGATGTCGGGCTTGAATTCGCGGATGTGGCCCTCGATGTGGTCGTTGCCCGCCGTCCAGTGCCGGGGTCCACTGGCGAAGGTGAGGATGCCGTCCTCGTTGAGTTTCGTGATGTACTGGTAGCATGCGGCGCTGATGGCTACATCGTGCCCCAGGTCGCGCAGGGCTCGCGTGAACAGGCCGGTCTGCGTGCCGTAGCCGGTCGGGAAGTCGGACGGGGGGCCGTGCCATAGGATTCTCATTCCGACACCTCCACGGCTCTGACAACGTGGCCCGCAAGCCTTATACCAAAGAAAGCAATCCATAGCCCGATTCGATGGCGCAATAAGAACCACCGCATGCCCGTAACTCTCAGCGTGATGGTTGCAAGCGGAATATCCTCCGCGTCGATGAATGCTTTGCCCATAGTTGAACTCATTGTGCCTCCTTCGTTACCACCCCGAACGTCTCCACCGTCGCCACTGGTATGCAATCCACCCCGGCGTGAATCGTGATGCTCTTGATTCTCGCATCTTCCGCAATGCCAAAGTAGGTCTTCACGAGTCGCTCCAGTTCGTCGGTAAATGCCTTGTAGTGCGGTCCGATGATCTGCCGTCGTGTCGCCATTATGCCTCCTTCTGAATTTCCCCGACGATCTTCAGGAAATACGGCATAGCACGCTCGCCATAGCTTTTCGCCGTATGCTTCAGCAAGTGTACGGCCTCGCTTATGAATCGCTCGGGTTCTTCCCTGAATCGCCTGTCCCACTCAGTGAACGCCGCTTGTATCTCGTCCTTCGTTGCCTTCATTGTGCCTCCTTCATTTCAACACCTTCACCTTGCTCTTTTCCGCCACGCTGAACAGCCCGAGCGCCATGCTCGCCAGCTCGTACCACTCCCCGGCAAAGCGCGGATGGTCGGCCATCTCCTCCAGTATCCGCTCGGCGTGCCCGCGATTGATCAGCAGCGAGTACCCGTGCGCACGCTGGCGTTGCACGCGGCCCTTGATGCCGGACCGTTCGCCTGGCTCGGCTTGGGCGGGGTCGCAGTATTCGACGACGGGCAGCGCGGTTGTCTGGTACGCCTGGACAGCGTTGACGATTGAGCGTGCGCCGTGATGCACCCTGGCGTCGGTCAGATAGAGCAGGTCGGGGCCGTCGTCTCCGAGTTGCTTGACGAAGCGCAAGAGTCGTTCCTTGGCAACGCGCCGCCAGTCCTTCTGTTTGACCGTGATGACGTTATCCGCGCCCCATGCCTGTATGTCGGCGGGCTTGTACTCGGTAGACTTGGCATCGAACACCCACAGCAGGACGTCGCCCTTGTAGGCGTCACGCGCCTTGGCCAACGCCTTGATACAGGGCATGGCGCGGGTCTTGCCGTTGCGGGTTGCGCAGGCGATGAGCAGGCGGGGCAGTTTGGGCTGTTTGGGTTTGTGGTTGTTCATGTCACATCTCAATGAATCCGGGCTTGCGTCCACAGCGGCAGTTCGGATGCAGCGGCGGTCCCTCGATCGCGGTGTAGTTGTGCTTCATCTTGATCTCACGCCCCTCGAATTCGACAACCTGCGTCGTGCCCATCGGGATATACGCGGTGCCAAGCTCGATCGTCTTGCCGTCCATTGCCAGGCAGAACGGGCAGGCGTCACCGTTGGCGTCCCATATCTTCGTCGCCACCACGCCGGACTCCTGCCACATGCGCTCCTCGCCGAACATGGACGCCCGCGCCGATTCCGTCCTGGCGATCCGCTCGCCGCGCCAGTCCTGCCAGCCCTCGTAGATGCCGCCGATCCGCTTCTGTAGTTGCGGGATGCTATCGCCGTTCGCTATGCCCTCCGATAGCGCCGCCTTGAGCTGGTCCCGGCTGTCGAGTCCGATGGCCTCGGCGAACTGGAAGTTGTGCTGCGTGATGGCGTCCTGTACGGCCGGCCGGTCAATGAAATCGATCAGTTGGACGCCCGCTGTCCTGGCGCCTTCCTTGCTGCCGATGATGACCTCCTCGCGGATGGCGCCGCTCACGAGGTCAACGATCTCCTGCGCCCATTCCTCGCTGGCCACCCACTCGAAGTCGGCCGCCGCCGCTTTTGCCGACTCCCTGAGCGCGATGGTGGTCTGCGCAATGAAGATGTCCGTCATGGCCTCGGCTATCTCGCGCTCGCGCTTCGTCATTGGCCGGTTCACGGCGCCGGTGAGTTCGATGTCGCCACTGGCCTTGATGAGCACGGGGAGAGTCCGCAGATCCGAGGAGGCATCCCGTATGTTTAGCATTGGCGTGATGTCCTGCGGCGGTGTTGGGCTGCTCCCCAGCGGCACTTGTGTTCCTGGTATGTATCCGACGTCCCCGCCCTCTACCGGGTTGCGGTCGGTCTCGGTCAAGATCAGGTTCAGCGGGTATCCGTTCTGCAAGAGCAACTGCTGGTCCTGGCGCACTTCGGCCTTGTCGCGCTGAACGAGCGGGTCGAAGGCCACGAACAGGCGCGGCTCGTTGTAGAGCGGGATCAGCCTCTCGTTCAGCTTCTGCTCGATCAGGTTCAGGGTCGGTGTAAGCTCGTCGTTCTGCCACAAGAAGATTGCGCCCTCGATATTCGCCCGATTCGCGTTGCTGTCGTACAGCGCCTCCGTCTGGCCGAAGATGCTCAGGATCTCCGATTTCGTGACCTTGCCCGTGGCGAGCATCGCCATATCGCGGGGTCGCTCGGCCAGGCTCTTGACGGCGAGGTCCTTATCCACGGCGAATGATCCGCCCTGTCTCGCAATATTGCGAACAGCCTGATTGAAGCTGAGTTCGAAGTCCTTGCGCTGCTTGGGCAGCATGGCGCCGCCCGTGGCCTGGATCATGGACGGAGGCACGGCGTTGTTGAGCAGGAGCCGCGTGGCGTATTCGAGGTCCTGGTCGTTGCCGCCAATGGCGAGCCATGCCGCGGCCACGCGGGAGGCACCCTCGAACATGTCGGTTGGCGACGGGCGAGGGAACCTGACGACCTCCTCGGGCGGGATGTGGACGGGGTCGATCGGGTTGACGCCGTAGAGGTATTCGGCGATGAACTTGCGCTTGTCAGGGACCGGCTTCGTGTACTGCGACGGTAGCGGCCAGATGTATTCCGGGAGGCCGGTCGGTCCCTTGATGATGTGCCAGTATCCGACTCCGGTCAGGTCCATGAACACGCTGAGCAGGTACATCAGATCGTGCTGGTTCTGCCACGGGTTGACGTTCTGCATGAGGTCGAGGAAGGGGTGCTCCACGATCTCCTCGATCTCCTCGGCTGACGCGGTGCGCCCAGCCTGGGATTGCGCCTTGAGCCGTGCCGTCTCGGCCGGCGTGGCAAGCCGTGCCTTTGCGCGGGACCGCTGCTCGCCTGGACCGCGTGTCGCCCACAGCCGCAGCTTGGCCTTGGCTACCCCGTTCGCGTTCTTGTTCGATGCCACGTAGATCCAGCGTTTGAACTGCTCGACCTGGCGGCGCTTGTCCGCGCTGCCCTTGCTCAGCATGGACGAGCCGAGTGTCAGCGTGGTTATCAGGCCGGAGAGAAGTTGCTCCATAGACTTCACGGCCTGCTGGCGTAGGATGCGGCGTTCAGCCATGCCGCGGAATAGGTTTATCATATTCGCTGTCTCCTGAGTTGTTCTGGTGCAACGCAGGCTTGTCAGCGGGTCAGCATGTCGTCCATGCGCTCGGGTCTTCCATGATGCGCTTGTGACGTTGGTCCTCAGTCTCGGTGAACTGTAACGCTTCCCCATATCGCTCGTCAAGCACCTTTTGCCGGGCGGCGTCGCGCTTGGCTTTGAGGAGCGTGCGGAGCTGGTCAATTTTCGAGGGTTCGGTCATGGTATCAAGTCCTCGTCGTCTCTGCGCCACTTGCCGAAATGAACGCTTCGGCTGCCCGGCCTGCCTTCGGTTCGGTGTTGTTGTCGGTAAAGGTCCTTTGCGATATCATCGTAGCTCACCAGCCTTCGCACCAATTGCTTTAATGCCCGTGTATCGTGCCCCGGGGTGTGCTTCATTTCCTCGATCTTTGCGAACAAGTCTTTCTGGTGATCGTTCATACCCCAGCCTCCTGCATAACCCGTTGCGCTTCCATCTTCTCCTCCGCCGTCATGCTCTCGTACAGGTCCGCAATCGCCGCGTCCGCCCTGGCCTCTACCTGGGGATGCTCGCTGATTCCGGAGATGTGCGGCATGATGCTCTGCCCCAGCCCGTGGTTGGCAAGGGCAAGGGCAATCACGCAATCGTCGTGGTAGCCCTCAGGCGCGTTGTACGTGATGTGACCGTTCGGGCTCATGGCGTACTCGTACCGTTTCAACTCGTCGGTGACCACGCCCCACGCGGCCGGCCAGCGGATGCGGCATTGCTCGATACTGATCATCAGCCCCTCGATGAGCCCCTTCTTGACCGGCGCAGTGAACCGGACCGGCGCGATGGCGAGCCCGTATGCCAAGAGGTCGTCATAGATCGGGTCGCCTACTCCGGTGGCGTCCACCTGGATCACGCCGGGGAACGCCTCCGCAAGCAGCCGTATCTTGCCCTTCTGCGTCGGCCAGTCGAGCTTGTTGTACCGCTCGATGGCGCGCCCGCGTCGGCATTGCGTGCAGACGACGATTTGGACGGTGAAGTCCTGATGCTTGGCGAGGTCGAGCCCGTGCACGAACGGGCCGTCACAGTGGCACCCGTTATCGGTCAGGCAATCCTCGATGCCCGTGAACACGCCCGCGCTGTCTTCCAGAAACTCGGCCATGTACTCCTGGCGCCACACGTTCGCGGGCAGGTTCGATTGCAGGCGCGCCAGTTCCTTCCTCGTGATGTACGGATTCTCCGAGGTCGGAAACGTGAAGGCCTCCCAATCCTCGTGCCCTTTCGTCCCTGCTGAACTGTGCTTGTCGAAAAACCAGTTACGGCCCTTGGGTGTGCCCACGAGCGCAGCCCACCCAATCTTGTCCGTGAGCGTCGGCGCGATGACGAGGTCCCAGGTCGCCTTGGAGATATAGGGCGCATCGTCAATCACTACGCCAGTGAAACCGTAGCCGCGGATGGGGTCGGCGTTGTCGGCGCTGAGGTAGAAGATCCGCGATTTGCCGTTGAGCACGTCTGCGTAGCGCGGGCCGCTGCCTCGTATGGTTGCGACTTCTGGCGGCGCGATCAGCCGCATGGCGTCCACCCCGCGCTCGGTGACTTGGTAGGCTGGCGCGATCCAGCCGTAGTCGCCCGCGACGTGGCCGGCCGCGTCCAGGATGTCAGCCGTGAACGACAGCGTCTTTCCGAATCTGCGGCCACAGTTGGCTATGCGGAATCGGGCTCGGCTGGCGTGGAGTCGCTGCTGTCCTGCGTGCGGGGTGTAGCTGATAGTGGCTTCCATGCTATCTCAATCTTTCCGTCATGCTCGATTTCGAGCGCCTGTGTCGGCTTGCCCATGAGCCGGTCTCCGAGTTCCTGAAGGCTGCGACTGTCGCCCTCACCAACCTTGCAGAGAAGCTGGATTGCGTACATCTGGTAGACCGTCGCGGCTTCTCCCGTGAGTTGACACTTGAGCAGTTCGTCCTTGATGGTCTGCGGGAGGCTTTCAACGATGGTGATGAAGTCGGGTCGCTTTCGGGGTCCGCCAGGGCCACGCCGCGGGTCGCCCTTGGTGAACGGCTTGCCCCTTGGCTTTGCTTTCGGTTTTGGCATATCAACGCCATCCTCGCACGGTTTCTGTCTTGTTGGCCTTTTATTATCCCCCAGCCGCCCGCCCGCTGTCAACGCTCAATTCGCGCTGTCCTTCCCCGCCTCGGCAAGCACCTGCGCAATCGTCAGCAGGCCCTTGCACCGCGCCAGTTCAACGCCCATCTCGTACACGATGTCAGCCGCCAGTGCCGCGTCCGGGATGCCCTCGCACGCCTTCTCGCAGAGGTCGCGCCGCATCGTCCGCTTGCGTTCCAGTTGGTCCATGCTCATTTCGTCGGTTCCTTTCGTTTCCAGTGCCTCGTGGCATTCTTCCATCGTATCAGTCCGCGCTCGGCATCCG
>DATKZH010000722.1:0-33586 GCA_035528065.1 Thermoguttaceae bacterium
TCGACGCCGACATACTTCATGGCTTGGCTCCTTTTGTGGAAATCGCTGGTTTGAGACTCGTACAAACCCCCGGTTTACCACGTGTTCAAGGACCAAGCTAGTTCGGCTCGGCCTCCGCTTCCATAGTATCACCCTACGAGACTCGCGGTCGGCTACGACCCGTATCTTCACCAAGGGAGCAAGAGCCATGTCACAAGACGAGACCAAGTCAAACCGATCCGACTCGAAGCGCGGAGTATCCCGACGCCGCTTCATGGCCGGTGCCGGGGCGGCCGCCGTAGCCTTCTCGGTGGTCGATGCGAAACTCGCCCGGGGCTATAGCGCCAACGAAAAAGTGGACCTGGCCATCATCGGCTGCGGGGGCCGGGGCAACTGGATCACCGATCTGTTCAAGCAGCACGGCGGCTACAACATCGTCGCCTGTGCCGACTACTTCCAGGACCGCATCGACGGCCTGGGCGGCAAGTTCGACGTCCCGCCGGAGCGGCGCTACTCGGGCCTTTCCGGCTACCGCCGGATGCTCGAAGGGAAGTTCGACGCCGTGGCCGTCGAGTCGCCGCCCTTCTTCCACCCCGAACACGCCGCCGCCGCGGTCGAGGCCGGCCGGCACACCTACGTGGCCAAGCCGATCGCCGTCGACGTCCCCGGCTGCAAGAGCATCGGCGAGAGCGGCAAGAAGGCGACCGCCAAGAAGCTCTGCTTCCTCGTCGACTTCCAGACCCGGGCCGACGAGTTCTACATCGAGGCGATCAAGCGGGTGCACGACGGGGCCATCGGCCGGTTCGCCTTCGGCGAGGCGACCTACCACGCCGGAGTCCCCTGGAAAGGGCAGGTCCAGGACGCCGGGAAGGACGACCCGGAAGCCCGCCTCCGCGCGTGGGGCCTCGACCGCGTCCTCTCCGGCGACATCATCACCGAGCAAAACATCCACACGCTGGACGTCGTCAACTGGATCATGAACGGGCCGCCGGTGTGTGCCTACGGCACGGGCGGGCAGAAAGTCCGCGACTTCGGCACCTGCTGGGACACGTTCAGCGTCGTCTTCCAGTATCCGGACAACGTCGGCATCACCTTCAGCTCCCGGCAGTTCAACGGCCACGGCACCCAACCGGAAGGGATCCGCAATCGGATGTTCGGGTCCGAGGGCGTGTTGGAGACCCAGTACGGCGGCGAGGTCCTCATCCGGGGCAGCAACTTCTACCGCGGCGGGAGCACGCCGACCATCTTCAAGCAAGGCGTCGTCAACAACATCGCCACGTTCCACGCCGCCATCCAGAACGGCGACTGCGAAAACTCCACGGCGCCCGAGAGCGTGCGCAGCAACATGCTCACCATCCTCGGCCGCACCGCCGCCTACGAAGGCCGGATCGTCACCTGGGAGGAAGTGCTGAAGAGCGACCAGAAGCTCGTGGCAAACCTGAAGGGGCTCAAGGACTAGCTATTTCCACACTGGGGCCAGTTTACCCTCGTTCCCAGGCTCTGCCTGGGAACGCAATGCACGGCAGGCTCTGCCTGCCATTGCGGTCCGGGTGTCGCCGCGTCTCTGGCTCGTGGGCGAGGCGGAGCCTCGCGGTAGGGCGTTCCCAGGCAGAGCCTGGGAACGAGTAGTAACTTCCCATAAGGAGAAACGTCATGGACCGTCGCAGGTTCCTTCACACCGGTGCCGCCGGGCTGGCCTTGTCGGGCGCGGGCGGGTACGCCGCGGAGGTCGCCGACCAGGGGTCGAAGCGCGTCGGCCTGATCGGCTGCGGCTGGTACGGCAAGTGCGACCTGTTGCGCCTGATCCAGGTCGCGCCGGTCGAGGTCGTGTCGCTGTGCGACGTGGACTCGAAGATGCTGGCCGAGGCCGCCGAGATCGTGGCCGGGCGTCAGGCGTCGAAGAAGACGCCTCGCACCTACGGCGACTACCGCCGGATGCTCGCCGAGAAGGACCTCGACGTCGTGCTCATCGCCCCGCCCGACCACTGGCACGCCCTGCCGATGATCGAGGCCGTCAAGGCCGGGGCCGACGTTTACGTGCAGAAGCCGATCAGCGTCGACGTGGTCGAGGGCCAGGCCATGCTGGCGGCGGCCCGCAAGTATAAGCGCGTGGTGCAAGTGGGCACGCAGCGCCGCAGCACGCCGCACGTCGCCGAGGCCCGCGACGAGTTCATCAAGACCGGCAAGCTGGGCCACGTCGGGCTGGTCGAGATCTGCTGCTACTATCACATGCGTGCCCGGGACAATCCCCCCGATACCGCCCCGCCCGACTATCTCGACTGGGAGATGTGGACCGGCCCCGCCCCCATGCGCCCGTACAACGAGCTGGCCCACCCGGGCCGCTGGCGATCCTTCACGGAGTACTCGAACGGGATCATCGGCGACATGTGCATCCACATGCTCGACATGGTTCGCTGGATGATGGACCTCGGCTGGCCCAACCGGGTCGCCTCGTCCGGCGGGATCTTCGTCGACCCGGAGAGCAAGGCCAACATCTCCGACACGCAGACCGCCACGTTCGACTTCGACGACCGCGACCTGACCATGGTCTGGCAGCACCGCACCTGGGGCCATTCGCCCGACCCCGACTACCCCTGGGCGGCCACCTTCTACGGCGACCAGGGCACGCTGAAGGTGAGCGTCATGAGCTACGACTTCATCCCGCGCGGCCGGGGTGAGAAGGTCCACCGCGACGTCACGTACGAGCTGGAGCAGTATCCCGAGGACAAGACGGAGAAGCGACTCGAGAAGCACTGCGCCCCGGCCATCCGCTACCACATGCTCGACTTCCTCGAGGCGATTCGCACCCGCGGCAAGCCGGTCGCCGATATCGAACAGGGCTACATCTCGACCGCGACCTGCATCCTGGCCAACATGGCCTGCGAGCTCGGGCGGACGCTCGAGTGGGACCCGGCAAAAGGCCAAATCGTAGGCGACGACGAGGCGAACCGCCGGTTGCATCGCCCCTATCGCGAGCCGTGGGTGCACCCGGAGCCGGGGAGCGTGTAGCCCAAAGCGGGACCCGGCGCCAAGGAGAAAGTGATGCGAGAACACGAGTTTGCCGTCATTCTCGCCGGTCCGGAGGAGTCCGAGGAAGACGCCGGCGCCCTCTACGAAGGCGGCTGCGCGGACGGTTCGATTAGCACCTCCGGCGGAGTAACGCGCATCGACTTTCACCGCAAGGCCCCCAGTCTGGAAGAAGCCATTCGCTCGGCCATTGCGAACGTTCAAGCGGCTGGATTCCAGGTGGCTCACGTGTTGATTGAGCCGAAGTCGCTCGTGGAAGCAAGGTGAGGTGCTCCACGAGGGCATCCTCGTTCCCAGGCCCCGCCTGGGAACGCAATGCACGGCAGGCTCTGCCTGCCATTGCACTCCGGGTGTCAGCGCGTCTCTGGCTGGAGGGCGAGGCGGAGCCTCGCGGTAGTGCGTTCCCAGGCAGAGCCTGGGAACGAGTAGACTCTCGGGTGAACTCGCGGCTCGCTTGCCCTCGCCAAACGGGCGATCACTCCTCCAGCTTCCGCAGCTCCACCTTGCGGAACTCGACCGGATGGCTCTCGGACTGGAGCGAGATGTAGCCGCCGCGGAGCATCTTGTCGCCGTCTCGGATGAGCTTGCGCGCGTCGGGGTCTTTCTCGTCCAATTGCGTATCGGTGTACTCCATCACCGTCTCGCCTTCGATGACGTGCTTGACGTGGCCGCCGCGGACCTCCACGTCGATCGTGACCCACTGGTCGCCGTGGTAGGTTTTGGAGCGGGAGGGGTTGCAGTGCCGGGTGACGAGCTTGCCGTCCATCACGACGTGCGTGCCCGGCGTGCAGACGTTGCCGGTGGGCCGTTCGCCTGAGCCGCTTCCGCCCAGGAGCTGCACTTCGATCGACACCGGGAACTTCTGGTCCTTCGCCATGCTCTGGGGCTGCTGGCAGTGGAGCATGATCCCGCTGTTGCGGAACGCCCAGCCCGGACCGCCGGGCACCTGATCGCCCACGAACCGGTACTCCACGCGAAGCAGATAGTCCGAAAACGGCTGGTGGTAGAAGATGTGGCCGAACTTGCCGTCGAACTGGTCGTACCCGTCGTACGCCGTCTTGAGCAGCCCGTCCTCCACGCGGAAGGTGTTTCCGTAGTTGTCGCCCAGCTCGTGGCCGGTGATTTTGACCTTCCAGCCGTCGAGGTTCTTGCCGTTGAACAGTTGGATCCACTCTCCCTGCCGGGCGGTATCCTGGGCCCGGAGGGCCCCGGCGGCCATCAGGACGAGACACATTGCGGTAGCGATCTTCTGCCAGGTTCTCATGTCGACACCTCGAGCTACGTGGTAACGGGCGTTTGCCTCGGGCCGCTGCCGTGGAACGCTCTCAGATTCGCCTCCGAGAGGCTCCTTCTCAGGAAATGGTTGCCCGGGGGACGGCCGTTGTCAAGCCGGAGGGGCCACCGTACCCTTGCGTGGTGACGACCCGCGTGGGTACGATGATGGTCTGTGCAGTATCCAAGCGGACCTCCGTCGAACCACCCTTTGTCGGGAGCATTGAGGACGATGAGCAAACAACAAAGCGAATCCGGGATGGAAGTCTCGCGCCGCCGATTCTTGAAGCGTTCCTCGCTGGCACTGGCGGGTGCTGCTGCTGCGGTCGAGTTGCCGCGGGTCCACGCCGCCGAGGCGGGGACGGACTTCGAGATCAAAATCGGCCTCGTCGGGTGCGGCGGCCGGGGGACCGGCGCGGTGCTCGACGCGATGGGCGCCGCGACCAAGGTGATCTACCCGGCGGCCGGCTACCATACCGAGGACGTCGCCCAAGGAGCTACGATCGAACGGAAGAACATCAAGGTGGTTGCCCTGGCCGACCTGTTCGAGGATCGCCTGGCCGGGTGCCAGGCGCAGCTTGCCAAGCTCGGCATGGACGTCCCCAAGAAAACGTGTTTCACCGGGTTCGACGCCTACAAGGGGCTTCTGGCCGTGCCGGAGGTCAACTACGTGATCCTCGCCACCCCGCCCCATTTCCGGCCCATGCAGCTCAAGGCGGCGATCGAGGCGGGCAAGCACGTGTTCATCGAGAAGCCGGTCGCCGTCGACGCACCCGGCGTGAAGATGGTGATGGAAGCCGGCAAGCTGGCCGCCGAGAAGGGCCTGGGCATCGCCGCCGGCACGCAGCGGCGCCACATGCGAACCTATCAGGAAACGATCAAGCGTATCCGGGACGGCGCCATCGGCGAGATCGTCTACGCCAAGTGCTACTGGAACGGCGGCGAGATCTGGGTGATCGAGCGAGAGCCCGGCTGGAGTGACATGGAGTGGCAGTTGCGCAACTGGAACTACTTCACCTGGCTCTCCGGCGATCACTTCGTCGAGCAGCACGTCCACAACCTCGACGTCATGAACTGGGTGCTGGGCACGCACCCCGTCCGGGCCGTCTCCGGCCTGGGCGGCCGACAGGTCCGCATCGGCGAGGTCCACGGCCATATCTTCGACCATTTTGCCGTCGAGTTCGAATACCCGGACGGAGTGAGCATGTTCAGCCAGGCCCGGCAGATCAACGGGTGCGACAACCTCGTGGAGGAGGCCGTCGTGGGGACCGGCGGCACGAGCAACTGCCGGGACCGCATCCGGTCCAAAGACGGCAAGTCGTGGCGTTTCCGCGAAAAGGAGCCGAGCCCCTACAGGCAGGAGCACGAAGACCTCATCGCCAGCATCCGCGCCGGAGAGCCCATCAACGAGGCCCAGGCGATCGCCGAAAGCACGATGACCGGCATCCTCGGACGCGAGGCCGTCTACAGCGGCAAGGCAGTCGACTGGGACACGGCCATGAAATCGACCACGCGGCTGGGGCCCACGGAATACCAGCTCGGCCCCTACCCCATGCCCGAGGTCGCCATGCCGGGGCGGTATCGGTTTGTGTGAGCAACTCGACGGAGGGACGAAGGGAGCCTTGCGTCGGTATGGCGCGTGATTATGCCTGTGCCTTTCGTCGATCTTCCTCGCGAATTCTCCGCCCCTCCTCGTCGATTTCCTTCATCACCGCGTCGTTCGCGAACATCCCAATCGCGCTGCGCCAGTGTTTCCCGTCCGGCGTCGATTTCGATTGGGCAAGCAATTCGGCGACCGTTTTCTCCAGAGCGGCGATTCGCTCTTCAAGCGTCGCGCGAGACATCTTGAACTCGACCTGCCAATAGACGGCGCCGCCGCAGATCGCCCTCACGCGCGGAACCCTAACCGGTCGGCGACGGTTCCAGCTCCGCCTGCCACCGCCTCGGCACCGCGTCGAAGGCCGCCGTGTAGGATTCTTCCAGGGGCACCGGCACGTAGCGGTCCGGCTCAAGGAACAGGGGCATGTCGGGCAATGGGTTGCCTGCCGCGGTCGGCTCGATGAACGCCCGCTTCAGTTCGCCGGCCGAGTAGGCGACCAGCGTCAACGGTTGGTCCGCCGGGAGTTGGAAGTCGTCCTCGGCGATCTCCGACCAGATCGCGCGGTGGATGCCCTGGGGATCACGCGGGCCGGGCGGGAAGAGATCGACGACGAGCAGATGGATCCCCGCGTCCAGAAGCTCGACCGCCTTTTCGACGAACGACCGCAGCGCGTGCCGACTCGCTTTGTTGCCCGGCGAAACGATTTCCAGCATCGCCACCACATGATCGCCGCTTGTGTGGCGGATGGCGATGCGGCTGCGCTTGTGGGCGTACGCTTCCGTCTCGGCCATGGCGGTGAAGCGGACCTGGGGCGGCGCCGTGGCCAAGGCGATGCCGCCCTCGCCGCCGGCATCCCCCGTTGGCGTCTCGCCGCTGGCCGTTCGGCCTGGGTCCGCACGGACGCTTTCCAGCGTCAAAACGTCCGGACCGAGGCCGCCGGCGATCTGCTCGGCCAGGGCATAGTATTCCGGGGGCAGGACGCCAGCGTTCAGTGTACGGCTGACCGCAAGAATCCACGCCTGGTGGAAATGGTGAAAGATTCCGGCGTCCACACGGGTCCAATCGTGAATCGGCATGGCTTCGACCTTCCGACTTGGGGGGGCGAGAAGCATTCACCCATTATTATACGCGGTACCTCTTCGGCGTCACACCGCCGACAACCGGCTCAGGGGGCGGAAAAGGCGACAGCCGAGAAAACCCGCATTCCGGCTTGACCGAGAGACGGAATGCCCCGGCGTGCCACTTGCTGAGCCCCGACGATCCCCTGCTATCTCCGCGTCCGCACAAGCGGCTTCCCCGACAATGGGCAGCGCGGGCCCCTAACAACGACTCAACGATCCTCCTCCACCCGCCGTAGCTCGATCTCGCCGACGCCCATGCGGGATCCGTGGGCGGATCGGGTGATCTCGAGACGCACCGCGTCGGTCACGACGGGGTCGAACGGGTGGGCGATCCAGCCGGCCCGGTCGTTGTTCGTGATCGTTACGACCGGCTTCCATCGGCCGTCTGCGCGAACGCTGACCGTGTAGTCGAGGCTGCGGTAGTGGGCCGGGTTGAGCTGATGGAAAACGACCACGCGATTGACCTTGGTCGGCTCGGCGAGCGCGAGCTCGATCCACGCCTGCTTGGGCGAGGTCCGCTCGGTGAGCCAGTAGCCCTCCGGCTCGGCGACGTTGCCGTCGATCGCCTTCGCCGCGAGCCAGCCCTTTTGTTCATCTTCGTCGCTGGCCATGACCGACGCCACGTCGATCTTTCGCCCGGTGCGGGCGGCCGCCTCGCGCCGGCGTTGCTCCTCCAGCGCCGCCAGGGCCGCGCGCTCGTGACGCTCCAGGTACGCGATCAGCCGGTCCCATCGCTCGTGCCCGTCGGGCGAGGCGACTTGCCGGGCCGACTCGGCCAACCGGCAGGCATCGCGGCAGTTCTCCGGGCTTGCGCGCTCCTTGCCCGTTCGGACGAGCGAGATGATCTGGGGAATCGCGCGGACGGCTTCGCGTCCGCCGTAGAGCCGCCCCAGTCGCTCGTCGACGAACCGCTCGATGGTCATCTCCGGGTCCCAGAGGAATGCTTCCCAGGCGAGATAGAAAAGCTCGGCGTTGGGGAAGGCGTCGGATAGCTCGCCGTACGTGTCGAGCCCCTCGAAGCCCGCCGCGGCCGCCTGGCGGCAGATCGCCCTGACCCGCTCCAGGTAGAAGTCGTCCTCGGTGTGCGTCGACCGATTGCACCAGTGGAGGTAGCCGATGTTGTGCCGGGCCATGGGGCGGACGTCCTCGGGCCAGCGCCGGGCCATGCCGGTCAGCGTCCATTGGCAGATCGCGTCGTCCGGGATCATGGCCAGGAATTTGGGCGGCTTTTCCACCATCTCGGCCGTGTAGCCCGTGTAGGTCGCGTAGCTCAGCCAGGCGTCCGGGGCGAGGCGGCGCATCGTCTCGAGCGTGACCATGTGGGAGACGGCCATGTCTTTGTAGTAGTCGGGCTCGTCGGAGTCGATCGCCGCCCGGGCGCGCCGGCAGTCGTCGCAGTGGCAGACGAAGAAGTCGCCCATCTCCAGGTTCACCCCGCCGATCTCCAACGTGTCGAAGAGCCACTCGGCGCCGCGGTCGAGCCAGTCCTGGTTGGCCTTCTTCGACGGGCAGGGGGCGACGCGCGGCTTGCCCCGCTCGTCGATCGACGAGAGCTCGGGGTGCTCCTTCAGCCAGGCGTCGGCATTAAAGGGGTGATCGCCCTCGTAGTAGTAGCCGGCGTAGCCGCTGGTGCCCACGCCGGGGAGGATGCGCACTCCGCGCCGGGCCGCGTAGCGGCACAGCTCCCGGGCCGCCTCGACGCCGCCGTGGCCGTCCCGCAACAGCCCCCAGATGATCAGACCGTTGAACTTGTGGTCGGCCATGTAGTCGACGCACCGCCGGTAGTCGATGAGGAACGCCTCGGCGGGCTTCTCGTACGCGCCGCCGCCCATTCGCACCACGGCCTTCCCCGGCCCGCCCCAGTCCATCCGATTGTCCCAGGTCCAGAACCAGCGATAACGGAGGCGCGGGACCTGCCGGGTATCGAGCGCGTCGAGCCACACGTCGCCCTCGGCGGCGTTCAGGTGCCAGTTGAGCAGATCGACCACCGCGTGGATCGCCCCGTCGCGCCCGCCCCCGGCGAGAATCAGCCAGTCGCGGTCGTCGTGTTGGACGCGCCGAGCCACGTATCCCTGGTCGGTGAGCCCCGCCGGATCGAGCGCGAGCCCAACCGCCGCAGCGGTCTTCCGGAGCACGGGGTTGGAGGCCGGGCTGCCCACGAGGATGACGCAGCCGTCGTCGGTCGATCGCTCGGCGCTCGCCAGTCGAACGTCGATCTTCGCGCCCGACTTCTCCAACAGCCAGCGCGCGAGGCGTTCGGCCGCGAAATCGTCCTCCTCGCCCCGGACGATCGTCGCCTCGGCCTGCCCCTCGCGGACCAGCCACAACCGATCCTCGGCCGACGCCGGCGCCGACACAGAGCAAACGAACACCGCCGCCGCACACGCAATCCAGCAAGCACGAAGTCGCATCGGACGGTCCTCCGCTTCAAGGTTCCTGGTAGTGTGTTAATACTTCCCTTGGGAGTTGGGTGCCACTGGCGTCTCGCCAGTGCGTCCGAGAAAGCACGGGCAAAATGCCCGTGCCACCCACTGGCTCGCGGTTGACAGACCACTGGGATGATTCTAGCCCGTTTGGATCCGCGAAGCCACATACGGCCCGCAGGACTCCCTTCCTCCTCCAAGCAGCCGCAGTCTCCGGAAATCAGGAGATGCCCGGCGGCGAAGTGGACGCGGTCCCGCACGATCGGGCTGAAAGGGCTGAATGCCCCAGCCAGCTCCGATCGCTGCGTCAACGGACCTCACGCGGTTGCGGGATCTCCCACACCGGCTCGATGCCCGCCTCTTGAAGCCACGTGGCGACTTCGGCGGGGGAGCGGTGGTCGGAGACGGGGAACTGCTGGCCGCAGGGGCGGTCGGTGGGAGCCGCTTCGTAACCGCCGGGGACGGTGCGGCTGCCGGCGCTCATCTGGGTGATGCAGATCCGGGCCAAGCGGTTTCGCAGCGGTGCGGGCTCCCGGGTTGAAAGCACCAACTCGGCGTCCGGGAAGGCGATCCGCAGGGCGCAGTAGAAGCGGACGAACGTCTCGTCGTCGATTCGGTAGGGAGGTTGGAATCCTTCGGGGGCCTTGTAGATTCGGGGCAGGCTGAAGGCCAGCCGGCGATCCGGGAATCGGCCCCGCAGATAGAGGGCGTGCCGCATCAGGGCCAGCAGGTCTTCCTGCGGGTCGGCCAGGCCCAGGAGGACGCCTAGACCTAAGCGCCCCATGCTTGCCTCGGCCGCACGCTCGATCCCTTCCAACCGCCAGTGGAACGACGCCTTCGTGCCCTGCGGATGGTACAACGCGTACAGCTCCTCGTGGTACGTCTCCTGATACAACGTGATCCCGCACGCGCCGGCCGCGACCAGCTCGGCGTACGCGTCGGTCGACTGCGGCGCGATCTCGATGCCCGGAGCGATCCCTCGCGCCACAAGCGCCCGGATGATCGCGGCGTAGTACTCGGGCGTGGTCCATCGGGGATCGTCGCCTGCGACGAGCAAGATGTGGCGAAACCCGCGGCTGCGGAGGATCTCGCCTTCGTGCAGCGCTTCCTCAACGCTCAGGTGCCGGCGCTCGATCCGGTTCGGATGGCGGAACCCGCAATACGCGCAGTAGTTGGTGCAGTAGCTCGACAAATACAGCGGGGCGTAGAGCAGCATCCGCCGCCTTGCCGAACCGTCGGGAGACCCGGGCGCGCGGAATCGCTCGTCCGTCAACCGGCGAGCCCGCCGGGCAACCTCGTCCAACTCCACGTCCGAATCGAGAGCGGCCTTGGCCTCGGCGATCGGCCCGGGGTCGTGGGACGTGTCGTGAATCGCCTCGTGGGCCGCACGGGGCGGGCGGGGGTCGCCTCCGGCAAGCTCGTTGGCGGCCAAGTCCAGGGCGTCGGCCAGACGACGATCCTCCGGGGCGAGCCCTCCAAACCGCTCGTCGAGATGCCGGCACCGCCACGCTTCCAGCTTGGCGGCCAGGCTTCGCCGCCGGTCCACGGAAGCATCTCCCTGGCCGGCCAACAACTCGGCGGCCCGCTCCAGAAGCGGTAGGTGCTGCGATGCGGCAGGGTCCGTCGCCCAAACCCAGTCGGTGAAGGAGGCCAGCGGCGGTCGGGCTTGGGTAGCCATGCGGTGGTTGAGTCTACTCCGGGCTGCTCAAAACCGCGAAGCGGTTGCGCAACATAGCCCAGGGTTGCGAAGCTACCCTGGGACTGGGAATACACGTAAGCCGTTCAACCGCAACGTGGTTGCGTCGGCTGGCGGGGCCAACAGACGGAACCCCGTTGGGGTTCGTGATGGCGACGTTTCGCCGTTTCCCAGGGTAGCTTCGCAACCCTGGGCTACGAGACGCAACGCCTACGGCGTTGGGCTGCGGGCCGGGACTGCGGTACGCAACGCCTAAGCCGTTGGGCCGCAGGACAAAACCCGGATCGATGAACTATGGCAACTCGGACCTGCACCCTGAACAGTCTGGGCCTATTCTGACCCGCGTAGGGGGGGAGCTGCCGGCCGGTTGCCCTTCCCGGCTTCTCTAGTTTATTTATATTCGCAGTCTTGTGTCGTCGGACTCGTTGAAGCGCCAGATCCTTCGAGTAATACAACGACTGAGGGGGCGCAAACGGACATCGTCACCGGTGCACACCACTACATCATATCGTTTCGGCGTCGCCCGCGGGAGGCGGTCGCCCGGTCGGTCTCGGAGGGCGTGTCGCGACGGGCCACGGAATCGTCCGTGGGTGGTCGGGGTCGAGCGAACCGAGCCCCCGGAAATCACGGATCTGGGGGCCCGCTACGCGGGATTCCAGCCACCCGGGCGGAATTTGATCGCGGGCGTCCCCTGTCCATCAGGTCGATTTGTCCCTCGCGCCCTTGAACGGGCTTCGTTGCACGGATAGCTTTATGGGTGGCAATCGCGACCGCGGTCGGCGCGGTCAAGGGCTGATACTTCGGTGGTCTACCGCACACGGAAAGGCAGGCAACATGGCAGAACAAAACAGACAAGTGCCCCGCCGCACATTCCTGAAGACGGCCGGCGCAGCGGCCGCGGCGGGTGCGGCCATCGGCGT
Source organism: Thermoguttaceae bacterium (assembly GCA_035528065.1). Classification (GTDB taxonomy): domain Bacteria; phylum Planctomycetota; class Planctomycetia; order Pirellulales; family Thermoguttaceae; genus DATKZH01. The sequence continues at coordinate 12,039 of DATKZH010000722.1, forward strand.
CCCGCAGATCGTTCCCTCCGGGGCCCTGGGGGCGCCGGGCCGAAAGGGAGCGAACGAGCGGATCGTCGTCGGCCACATCGGAATGGGAGGAAGAGCCCGCGGGCTGTATGGCGAATTGGGCCCGCTGCGGGAAAAAGGCGAGAGCGAGAGCGTGGCGGTCTGCGACATCGACGAGAAGCGGCTCCAGCGGGCGGCGCAGGAAGTGCCCGGGGCCGCCGTCTATCGCGACTACCGCTACATCCTCCAGCGCAAGGACATCGACGCCGTGGTGATCGGCACGCCCGACCACTGGCACGGCGTGCACTTCGTCCACTCGGCCGAGGCCGGCAAGCACATCTACTGCGAGAAGCCGGCCTGCTGCACCATCGAGGAGAGCAAGGCGATGGTGGCCGCGGCCAAGAAGGCGGGCATCGCCAGCCAGATCGGCTCGCAGGGCCGCTCGCAGCCGGAGGCCTACCGGATGCACCGCTATCTGGCCAACGGCATGGTGGGCAAGGTGAGTCGCGTCGAGTGCTTCCACTATCCCAGCCCGGTCGACAACAGCCACACCCCCGACGGCGATCCCCCGCCCGAGCTCGACTGGGACTTCTGGCTCGGCCCCTTGCGATGGCGTCCGTACAATGCCAAGCATCTGCACGGCGTGTTCCGCTGGCTGTTGGAGTCGGGCGGCGGGCAGATCCGCGACCGCGGGGCCCACGTGATGAGCTGTGCCAAGTACTGGATGGGCGCCGATGGCCAGGGGCCGGTCACGGTCGAGGCGACCGGCACGCCCCCGAACGAGGGCCTGTGGGACAGCGCCGTCGAGATGAACGTCACCTACACGTTCAAGAACCCCGACTGGGTGATGACCTGGACCCAGATGCCGATGGAAGAAGTCACCCGCCGCTTTCCGCCCGATGAGCGGACCGGCAACGAGCCGGGCGGCAAATTGACGCGCCCCGGCTACGGCGCCGTCTACCACGGGGACAAGGGAAAGTGCATCCATTGGGGCGGCGACGGCGGGACGTGGGCCGAGAACAAGGTCCTCAATTGGCAGCCCCCCGCCGGTGCCAAGGACGTCTACGAGAGCCCCGGCCACATGGAAGACTGGTTCGTCGGCATCAAGACGGGCAAGAAGTGCATCATGGACATCGAGCACGGGGCCGGCGTGGCCAACCTGTGTATCCTGGGCAACGTCTCCTACATCCTCGGCCGCAAGCTCACCTGGGACGAGGAGAAAGGGGAGATCGTCGGCGACGAAGAGGCCCAGCGGATGATGTGCCGGCCGCAGCGCCATCCGTATCATCTCTAGACGTTCGAGCCGTCAACACCCACCAATCTCTCAAGAACACAACCACCCTCGAAGACAAGGGATTTGAAGATGGAAGAACTGACACTCGATGCACTGCTCAAGGGCATCAAGAGCGATGATCCGGACGTGCGGACCAAGGCTTGGCTCGCGGCCGGACAGATCGGCGCGCCGGCGCTAGCGCCGCTGGCCAAGATCGTGGCCGAGGGCGATCTGGAGGTATCGCGGGCGGCGAAGCGGGCGATGTGGAAGATCGTTCGCACGGTGGGAGCCCCGGGAAGAGGCGACTGCAAAGCGGCCGCGGAGACCGAGCTGATCGGCCTGTTGGGCGAAGGGCAGCCCGACTCGGTCCGCTGCGAAGTCCTTTGGATGCTCTCCGAGATCGGCGGCGAGAAGACGATCGACGCGATCCGCGAGATCCCCGACCTCCTGGAGAACAAGGCCCTCCGCGAGGACGCCCGCTGCTGCGTCGAGCGGATCCCCGGCCAGGCCGCCGTCGACGCCCTGGCCGAGGGGCTCGAGGCTTCGGAGGACGAGTTCCAGTTGGCCCTGGCCCAGTCGCTCCGTGCCCGCGGCGTCGAAGTCGACCAAGAGAAGTACCCCTGCAAGAAGCTCGTGCCGACCAAGGAGACGAGCGTCGAGCCGGTGGCCAAGTAGGCTCGCGGGCGGGGCAAGTTGACGAGGAAGCTACAACGTCCGGGGCGGCAGCCGGTCTGCCGCTCCGGACGCTTCGCCTGTAATCTCTCCTGTGCCGAAGGAAGTGCGAGCCCTGATCGGCGTCTCCCGGTGGCGACGGAGAAAAGTCGCCTTGCATCGACCGCAGGAAGCAGAGCCGGTCCGAAGGCCGCGACTAGCCCAGGCCCAGCTTGGCCATCAGTTGCTTCAGCGACGACGCGGTCGTGGTGACCAGCTTGGCGGTCGCTTCCTCGGTATCACCCGGCTTGGCTTCGTGCAAAGCGAACTGTCGGATCGCGCTCTGGGGACTGGTCCAGCAGCCGATCACCATCACCGAATAGGCGAACAACCCCATGGGGACCGCCTCCAGCTTGGGACGCAACTCCCCCCAGGCAAGATACAGGATTGTCCCCAAGACCATGATCTGATCGAGAGCTGAGAGGCACTCGGTCCGGCCGGCTTCCCGGCACGCATCCTTGGCCACCTCGATGATCTCCGAAAACTCGTTCACTTTGGAGGTGCGGTACGAATCGTCGCTTGCCAGCCTTTTCTCGTCCAGTTGTCCGTAGGATAACGCGGAGCGAGCACGCTGGACCAGACCGCTCGGCGCGGCAGGAGAAGGGGGCGTGGCGGAAGACCGCGCAACAGGAGCAGGCGTAGCGATGGACTCGGACTTCGCGGGGCGGCTCCGGCCTGACCGCCGCTTGGCCCAGATCCACCACCCAATCCCCAAGAGCAGTACCCCGCCGGCAACAGCGATGCCGATCATCCCCAATCGAGGCAAGGAGGAGGAGCTATCGGTATCGGTCTGCTCGACATCTTGCGCGGGCTGAGCCGCCGCCGCGGATTCAACGGGTTCCGCGTCGCTGCGGTCGGGCGAGACCGATTCGGCAGGGCTGCTTTCCGGCGGACCCTCCTCAGCGCTCTCGCCCTCTGGGGGTAGCCCGCCGTCGCCGGGGCTGGGCTCTTGCCCGACTCCCATGTCGTCAGCCGCAACCGCCGCTTCGCCGGGCTCCGGAACGGTGTCCATATCGGCAGCCTCAACTCCGCCCTCGTCGCCGGCCGGCGCTTGCTGAGCCGGTTCCGGTGAGGCCTGCATGCGAACATACTCTTGATCCGCTTCGCAGAGCTTCTCCAAAGCAATGCCAATGATTCCACCATCGCTCTTTTCGAGGCGAGCCTTTCCGTCCTCCAAGCCCCGGAACGTTGCCTCGACGTGGAATTTCTCGGAGGTGTCCGTCCAAGTCCTCGATTCGGCCTCTGGAGCCGGCGTGGCGGGGCCGGCCTCGCTGCCCGGGGACTGCGCGGTGGAGTACGCGATCCCCGCGGCAGCCAGAACAAGAGCCAACGCGAGAGCGCTCCGCAGCATCTTTCGCCGGGACGACCGTGTCTGACGGGATCGATCCGCGGCCATCACTGTACGTGCCATGACGGAGCCTCCTGTTGAGTTGGAGTGTGCGGCAAGACGGGGCGATCCGATCGCAATGGCCTGCTTCCAGGTTACTACGTGAACTCCCAATGTAAATACCGAAAACGTCCCCTATGGCACGCATTTTGTCCTCTTTGCAAATCACGCGCCCCTCGAACAATTACGTTGGGCTCGCAACAGCGAGTGCCGCACGCGTTCGAGGGTCTCGCGACGCAACCGTTTCCGCCATCGACTCGGCCTGCGCCGTCCGTTCGGACTTGCCCAAAACACGACGAACCCAGTCGGGCATCGCGATCCTTTCGTCTCACGGCTACTGGGAAAGCGAGCCCAGTCCTAGTGCTTCAAACGTCTGCTTCAGCGACGAGGCGGTCACGGCGACCAAGTGCACCAAGTCTTCGTCCGTCTCATCAGGTTTGTGCTCGCGCAGCGCGAAACGGCGAATTACGCTTTCGGGCGTGTCCCAACATGCGACCACCAATATCTCCGTGTACTCAAAGACCTCCATGTTTTTCGCCTCCATTCTGGGGGCAAGTTTTCCCCAAGCCATATACAAGATCGTGCCCAAGCCCAGGATCGTATCCAGGTGTGAGATACAGTCCGTATGCCCTGCGGCCTCACACGCCTCCTTGGCCACTGCGATGATCTCAGCACGCTCCTCCACCTTGGACTTGCGGTACGGCTCGTCCGTTGCGAGCCTCTTCTCATCGACTGTCTCGTAGGACAACACGGAACGAGCCCTCGCTTCCAATCCCGTCTGAGAACCCGAGGGCTGTTCTGCCGGTTCCGCGGCGGGCTCCGCGATGGCGGGCGTTTGCTGTTCGCTTTCCGGGTCGGGAATCACGAACCGCGTGCCGCATTTCTTGCAGCGCGCACGTCTGCCGATGTGCGAGCGATCGATTTCGTACGTCGCCCGGCATTGAGGACAGCAGGTCGTCACTTTCGTCATCCCATTACCTCCTCGGCAAGAATCGTGGCTCCAGCACGGACTTCGAAGTCCGGCCGTTTCCGAATGTCACTGAACACGCGTGCCATGTCCACGCTTGCGTGGGCATGCCCGCGAACACTGAGAAAACCGAGCACCGCCATAACCGTTTCGCCGTCACACTCGGCCTCCCCGGGACGTCGCTGAGACTCCGCACGGCAGATGTTCTACGCGGTCGCGAACTCGCGCTTCAGCACGTCCCGGATCTTCGTCGCCTCGCTATCGGTGCAATCGGCCTCGACGATCAACTGCACGTACTGTCCCGGCTCGTCCGCGGGCAGCGCCTTGACGTCCAAGTGATCCAGGTGACTGAACTGGGCGTCGAGCTTGCCGACGGCCGCCGACGCTTTGGCCATCAACTGCTGGCCCGACAACCAGGCCCCATCCCAACGCAACGCGACCATGATGGTCTTCGAGATGGCAAAGTCTCCTCTGTGAATTGCCGAAGGGCTACCGCGGGGCCTTCGGCGTGAGTTGGACAAGGCCTCTCACCAAGCCGCGAAAGCCCCCTCCCTGACCGAGAAGTCGGTTCCTCCCGTGAAGATGAAGAAGCAGTCCGTACATCCTTCGTCCGCCGCTGGCCTCGCCAGAGCTGCCTTCACATCGGCGCGCGAGCATGCCGGGGGAATTGTCGCGATATTGAGCTCAAGGGAGCTTTGCGGAAGCGAGACATCGCGCGGCAGTTCGGCCCGCAGCTTCTCCAAAATGCGATTCTTGCGGTTCGCATCCTGGAGGTCATCCGTCGCGAAAAGGCACACGTACTTTGCTTGAGGCATGGTTCATCCCTTTCTGTTGAAGGCACTGCTTCTGCCAGAGCCAACCCTCCACGTGCCACACCGTTGTGGCATGCTGGTGGTCCGTCCAATCGTGTCAAGACTCCACCACAACGACTGAGTAAATGGCTGACGGCGTTTTCCCGAACCAACGGCTCCAGGTTTGACCGGGGAAGCGGCCGTCCACAAACTGCTTCCACTCGGCGTCACTCATATCGGGGACGTTCTCGAACTGGAGCGACTGTCCGGCCAGGTACGACTCCAACTGGCCGCCCAGTCCCAGCTCGCGGTCTGCGGTCGGCACGAGCGACCGTGGCACCGTGCGGGCGATTTCGCTTCCCATCTGTCGGGCCACTGCCGCGGCGCCGATGTCCGTTACGAAAAACGCGACTTGCCTGATCATATCGAGTTCTCCCTGTCACTGTATACACTGCGTCGTGCCCAAGCCTCAGAATCCGAGAAAGAACCCCTCGGGAAGCGAAGCATCGGTCACCGCGCAGAAGGACTTCGTGCATCCTACCTCGCTCTGCGCTTTCTGCCCGAGCACGCGTTCCAGGTTCGCCTTCGACGCGCCGGATGCAATCTGAAGCGGAGCGACGCGACATTGGTCCGGGATGCTGATGTCCGCAGGGAGCCGATCCATCATCTCCGACCCCAGACGCGCACTGGTTGCCTCGGACAAAGGCTGACTCGTGAACAGGTACACGATCTTCGCTTGATTCATGGTTGATCCTTTCTCTTCGAAGGACGACTCGCGTTGACCCGAGCATCCAGTCGCACAAGAAGGCAACGGAACGCTGGTTCACACAATCAGGCCGGTGTCGCGACGACTGTTGGCACAACGGGAATTCTTGCTTCGGCCCAGACTGAAGTCATTACGGCAATGGGGCGATTGGTGTTCTCGCATTCAGAATTCCGTGGCGTCGAAGAACGTCGATTAGGGGACGATGGACCGCCTTGCAAGCCGTTGCTTTCTTCATGGACTCCCCTGAACGCACGCCGACTTCGCGCCTCGATTGTAGAAAGCCCTATGGTGGTATACAACTGGCGCCGTTTGCCCCTTTGTGTACGGTCGCTCACGGACCCGCCACGCCCACAATGTGTCTCTTGGTGGGTGGACTGTTGGAGAGCCTCGAAGCAGGACCCTGAGATAATGAAGAACTGATGAAGGTGGTTGGGTCGTATCGCCCGCTCCAGAGAAACTGCGACACGAACCCGACGCGCCAGCGACGGAGAAACGGGGGAAAACGCGGGGTCTCGCTTCCGCTTCGCGTTATGGTGGACTACCGGCATTCGTTGCCGTTCTTTTGCGGGGGGCCGTAGGATGTTACGGGCCCTTGGCCTCCGGCGCTCCGCGATAGGGGGCGGGGCGTAATGGACGAGTCCACGGTGGCCCTTTCGGGTGGTGCGCTTCCACTCGCATGCGGCAACGAAACCGCCGTGGGCTGGTCCGCATCCTCCGCTCCTCGTACAATCAGAGTCTGTCCATCTTTCCCAAACCCACTCGCGTCGCCCGGAGAATAAGCGATGTCCGCAACGACACCACGGATGTATCCGAGACCCTTGCTCGGCCTGTTGCTGGTCGTCTCATTGTGCCTGTCAAGCTCGGCCGAAGCGCAGATCCGCGCCGAGGCGGTGCCGGGCGAGCCGTTCGGGGTGGGTCGCGTGGACGTGGTTCTTCCCAAGCACATGCACCCGCAGCCCTTGGGCCTGTCGGGACTGGGGTTGACCGAGGCCAATGGCCGCGTGCTCTACCCGGTCGTCGACTTCCCCGAACTGGGGGCGGCCGTGCTCAGGGAAGTGCGGGGCGTGCTGGACGAGACGCAGGCGCCGATCGGGCGGATGCTGAGCGAGTTGCTCAACCCGCCGCCCAGGGCGACCATCTATTTCCTCTTCCGCGGCTCGGAGCCGTTGCAGTTGACGCTTCAGTCGCGCCCCGTCCAGACCTTCACGGTCACGCCGAGGAGCGGTCCGGCCGCGTACGATCAGCTTTTGGGCCGCTGGTGGCACGAGTACACGACCCGGCCCCCGTTGCTCGAGGTGGTCCAGAGCGACGACTACCCGCCGCAGGTCGAGAACTATCTGCAATCGATGCTTGCCCGCCGGATCGGCCTCGGCTTGGACCAGCGGCCACGGGAGCGACTGAAGGACCGGTTCGAGCAGGAGGTGGGGCTGCTCGTGGGGACCGAGTCGATGCGCGTCGCCTTCCAGCGGGACCGGATGCTGGGCCGCGCGTCGCTGGACCAGCCGGCCGACCAGCCGCTTCCGGAGCCGATCGCCGTCGCGGATCTCCAGGTGCCCGATCCGCCGGACGGCGTCCCGGTCGAGCCGTTGGCCATGCGGGTGCCGGCCGAGTGCTTCTACGTCCGGTTCGGTAGTTTTTCGAACTTCCTCTGGTTCCAGGACACGCTCGGCAAGTGGCGCGACGATCTTGCGAACCTGATCGCCTTGCGGGGCCTGAACTACGAAGTCAAGCGCCGCATGGAAGAGTCGCTGGTGCTGGAGATGTCGGTCCTGGCGCGGCTCTTGGGCGACGTCACCGTGGCCGACGTGGCCATCGTCGGCACCGACTTCTTCTTCCAAGAGGGCGGGGCGTACGGCGTGCTCTTCCAGGCCCGCAACAACGTCGGCAACATGATGCTGGCCAAGGACTTCGAGCGGCAGCGCACCGAAAGGCTCGCCAAGGGCGACGGCGTCACGGAAGAGAAGATCACGATCGACGGCCGCGAGGTGTCGCTTCTATCGTCGCCCGACGGGTCCGTGCGATCGTACTACCTGGCCGACGGCGATCTCCACTTCGCCACCCGATCCAAGACGCTCGTGAAGCGTTTCCTGGAAACGGGGGCCGGCGCAGAATCGCTGGGAGCGTCCAAGGAGTTCCGCCATGCCCGAAGCGTGATGCCCACCGAACGCGGCGACACGGTCTTCGTCTACCTCTCCGACGCGTTCTTCCGGAACCTGGTCGGGCCGCAGTACCGGGTGGAGACGATCCGGCGGACGCAGGCGCAGGGCGACGTCGAGCTGGTCGAGCTGGCCCGGTTGGCTTCCGCGACCGAGGGCAAGCCGGGGGAGACGATCGGCGAGCTGGCGGCCGGTGGGTTTTTGCCCCCCGAGTTCGGCGCCCGCCCGGATGGCAGCCGGGCCGTGTTGGCCGAGGGCCAGGTCCACGATTCGCTCCGCGGCCGGCGCGGGTCGTTCGTCCCCGTGCCCGACGTCGAAGTCACGCAGGTGAGCGCGGCCGAGGCCGACGAATATCGGCAGTTCGGCCAGTCCTACCGCTGGCGATGGCGACGGCTGGACCCGATCGTGGTCGGGCTGAAGCGCGAGGACCTGGGGAACGACCGGGAGCGGGTCGCGATCGACGCCCGGATCACGCCCTTCTCCGACGAGAACTACCAGCGGCTCCGAGAGCGGCTCGGTCCGGCCGAGGCGACGCGGATCGCCCCGGTGCCCGACGACGGGCTCGCCCTGGAATCCGTGCTGCCCAGTCAGCGCGTGTTCTGGGGACTGCGGGAGATCCACCCGCCGTCGGCCGACTGGGTCAAGTACGGCGTCTTGCGGGGGGTCCGCGACCTGTTCGTCGGCTACGCGGGCACGACGGGCGAGCTCGGGGTGCTGGGCCCGTTGAACGTGCGGATTGAGGGCCCGGTCGACGAGCGGGGTTATGCGTCGGCGCCTGGGGGCATGTGGCGGCGCCAGTACGGCGAGTTCACCCTGTTCTCGCTCCAGCCCGACGTGCTCGCGGTCGTGGCACCGCAGCTTCGATTCGAGAAAGCGGAGCGCCCGGCCCAAATCCGGCTGCACGTGGAGGACGTCACCCGGGCGTTGATTTACCCCAAGCTCAACAACATCGGCTATGCCCGCACCCGCGAGACCAGCCTGGGCAACCTCCGGCTGCTCAACCAGCTTGCCCAGCAACTACACGTCCCCGGCGAGGACTGCAAGAACGCGGCCGAGCTGCTGTTGGACACGAAGCTGGTCTGCCCGCTGGGCGGCGAGTACGTCTTCCAGGAAGTCCCGGGCGGGTCCGGCACCTGGACCTCGACGGCCGTCGGGAACCAGCCGACCGCCGGTCTGTTGACGACCCAAGCCCCCGAAGGCTTCACCGCCCCGCCCCTAAGCTGGTTCCGCGGCCTGGAGGCCGAGCTGACGGCCACGCCGGAGGCGCTGGCCATCCACGCCGAGCTGTTGATGCAGATGCCGGCGGAGCACCCCCAATAGGCGTATCGAAAAACGAGTAGGGTGCGTGAAACGCACCAAGCCGACCCCGTCTCTGTTAGATGGTAGGTTTCACCCTATCATTGAGATGGTGCGTTTCACGCACCCTACAGTCTGCCGAATCGGCGAGACTTGGCGGACCGGTTTGGCGTGCGGGCGAAAGGCAGCTAGCGAGTCGTTTGCGAGGTGGAAGATGACACGGGGAATCTCCGTTGCTTTGGCACGTTCGGCGATTCTTGCCGCAGCCGCGCTGGCCTTTGTGCCGAAGCCGGCTCCCGCGGAGATCGACTGCGAGGGGACCTACGGCGGCCATTTGCAGGGAATCGCGGTCGATGCTGACGCCATCTATTGGTCGTTCACGGTCGACCTGGTGAAAACCGATCGCCGCGGCAAGGTGCTCGGGAAGGTGACCGTCCCCACCCACCATGGAGACGTCACGTTCCACGACGGCAAGGTGTACTGCGCCGTCAACCTGGGCCAGTTCAACCGCGAGCCGGGGCACGCGGACAACTGGGTCTACGTGTCCGACGCGGCCGATCTTGCACTCCTGGCGAAACACAAGATCCCCGAGGTCGTCCACGGCGCCGGCGGCATGGCGTATCACGAGGGCCGTTTCTTCGTGGTCGGCGGGCTGCCGGAAGGCTACGAGGAGAACTACGTCTACGAGTACGACGCGAAGCTCCGCTTCGTCCGGCGCCACGTCATCCGAAGCGGGTACACGCGCCTGGGGATTCAGACGGCGTGCTTCGCCCACGGCTCCTGGTGGTTCGGATGCTACGGCGGCAAGCTCTTGACGACCGACGAGTCGTTCAAGCTCCTGGGCAAGTACGACCTCGATTTCGGCGTGGGCGTCGTCGGTCTTCCGGACGGGAAGCTGCTGCGAGGGATGACTTCCCGAGAGGACGGACGATGGAAAGGGGCCGCGGCCGTCGCCCCCATGCCCGATCCGCAGCCCGGCACCGACGCAACGAAATGAGGTAATAACCCCATGCCTGAGCCCGGCTACGCAGGCGGGGAGCCGCCGAGTCTGTTCACTCTCGTGGTGGGGTCGATCGTCGTGCTGATCCTGTTCCTCGTGATCAAGTCGTGCATGTGGGGCGGTTGAAGTGACGGTTGGCGGAAAAATGACTTCCCGACTTCCGTAGCAGGCACACGCCGTGTGCCGTCCGCTGGTTGCGGCACGCGGCGCGTGCCTACTACTCCGTAAATGCGAAAGTCATTCTTCGGCCGATCCTAACGCGTCAGACAATCGAAGGAGCCCGAGAATGCGAAGGTTTAGCTGGTTACTTCTATTCCTGCTCGCCGCCGCGTGCAGCTTCAGCCCGCCGGTTGCGGCACAGACGGAGCTCGACGCGCTGGTCGAGCGGGCGAAGGTCGAGTACACCGACGTCCCCCGCAAAGTGCTCGCCTTCTACTACCCCTGGTACGGGAACGCCGACGTCGAGGGCGGGAGCGGCCGGTGGACCCACTGGTCCGACGTCGACCAGAAGAAGCACCAGATCGGATCGAGCACCCATTACCCGACGCTGGGCCCTTACGACTCCCACGACCCGCGGCTGATCGCCCAGCACTGTGCCTGGGCCAAACAGGCCGGCGTGGACGGGCTGATCATCAGTTGGTGGGGCGAGGGCCACTTCACGGATCGGGCGATGGGGCCGATCCTCGACGCGTGCCAACAGGCCGGGCTCGATGCGACCATCTACTACGAGGCGATCCCCCGGCCGACCAACGCCCAAGCGGCCGCCGACGATATCGTCGGCATGCTCAACCGATACGCCAAACACCCCGCCTGGCTCCGCGTCGACCGAAAGCCCGTGGTGTTCGTCTACGGCCGGGCCGTGGGACAGATCGGACTGCGAGGCTGGCTGGAGGCGGCTTCCCGCGTCAACCGCGGGTATCCCGGCGGGGCGGTCCTCCTCGGAGATGAACTCAGCCGCTCCGCCGCCCGCATCTTCGACGGCATCCACACCTACAACACGGCCGGCCAGCTCCGCGACAAGGAGCTGCCGCAAGTGGGTGAGTGGGCCGCGGCCAGGTATCCGGCGTGGGTCGAGGCGGCCGACGCCTTCCGCCGGATCAGCACGATCACCGTCATCCCCGGATACGACGACACGAAGATCCGCAAGCCGGGGCTTCGCGTCGAGCGATACGACGGGGCGTCGTACCGGCGCCAATGGGAGGAAGCCATCCGGGCCGACCCGCACTGGGTCCTCATCACCTCGTGGAACGAATGGCACGAAGGGAGCGAGATCGAGCCGTCGCTGGAAGACGGCGACAAGTACCTGAAGATGACCGCCGAGCTGGCCGCCCGGTTCAAGAGCCTCCCCAAACGTCCCCCGCCGCAGCCGGACGCGGCGGCTACCGCGATCAGCGACGAGGCCAAGCGCAAGCATCTCGACAAGCTGGGCGACGTCAAGATCGGGATGTTGCCGGAGGCTCAGTTGTCGGTCGTCTGGCCCCTGCTGCGATTGCCCAACCGACCGGAGACCGTGTCCTGGGAAGAGGTCGCCCGTTGGACGGCCTCAGCGGCCGAGAAGTATCCGGTGCTGATCTATGCGGCTGACGAGACCTATCGGCAGACGGTCGACGCCAGCGGCGACGTGGACGCGGGGCTGCTCCGCTACCTGAAGGCGGGCGGGTTTCTCGTCGTCCTCCCGTCCGGGCCGATGCCGTTCCACTACAACGCGGATCGGCAGTCCGTGGGCACGAGCGGCAAGCTCGGCCTGCCGCTGTCCGTGAGCGGGCCCCGCGGCGGCTGGGAGGAGCCCCCGGAGGGCGTGGACCTGCGGTTCGTCCAAGTCGGCGGTCGCCTGCCGCACCTGCCGCCGGAATTCCCGTTCCCCGAAGGGGTCGATCAGCGCTGGCGCCCGTTCGTCCGCTCGGATCTGGCGGAGGGGGACCAGTTCACCCCCCTCCTGGAGCTCCGCGACGCCCAAGGAAAGCACTACGGCGACGGCGTCGCCTACGTGGAGCACAAGGCGAGCGACCCGAAAGGGGGCCGCGTCCTCTACGCCTGGTCGAGCCTGCTCGACTCCCCCCACGGCGAAGCCCTCTTGTACGACCTGCTGGCCTTCGTCGGAGAGACGGTGCAGGCGAAGTGACGCCGAACGCGGCTTCGATTCGCCTCGCCCGCGCTACTCCTCCGCCTCAAAGTACCGGAAGAACACCTCGGCAAGCCCTTCGCCGAACCGCTCCCAGTGGGTGCTGCGGGCGTCGTCGTCCAGGCCGGCGATCCAGTTGGCGTTCAGCTCCAGGATGCACGCCGTAATCCCGTAACGGGCCAACAGCCCTTCGCCGAAGGTGCCGGGGTTGCGGAAGCTACCGCCGGTGCTCCCCTCGGTGAACCACGTGTGGCGGCGCAACAACTCCTCGAACCGCTTCATTCGGGCGAGGTACTCCTCGTGCTCGCCTTCCGGGCGGCTGACGTGCAGGTTGCCGCTGTTGTCGTTGTGAAAATCGATGGCCAGCCCCGGCGTTCGGCCGGCCGCAATCGTCTTGTCGAGCCAGGACTCCAAGGCGTGGTTCTCCGGCGCAAGCTGCGGATCGGCCGGCTGGCCCCAGTCGCGGTTGAGGTCCTTGCCCAGCATGTTGAACCGCGTTCGGCCCCGGGCGACGCCGTCCTTGTTCGCCATGGGGAGGATCCAAACGCAGTACCGCTGGAGATAGCGCCGGGCATCGTCATCGTCGCGAAGCAGCCGGCGGATCAGCCCTTCGACGACCCAGTTGCCCCCGGGCTCCCAGGGGTGTGCCCGGGCGCGCAGCAGCACGTGGTGCGGTGCGTCGGGGTTGCCCACGCGGACAATCTCCAGCGGCCGCCCTTCCACCGTATGGCCGATCTCCGTGATTTCCACTAGCGCGTTGCCGGCGATCTCGCGCTTGAGGTTTTCCAGGTCGCTTGGGCGATACGGTTCGAGCCGGGCGACGTAGAGCGACGGCCCGTCCATGTGCACCTGGAGCTTGAACCGATTGCCCTCCAGCCGCTCGCCCCGGATGGGCTGCCAGTCCTTCCCATTGGGCGAGATGAAGGAGATCGTCTTTTCGGAGATGGGCGAGCCGAGCCGGCCGTTCCAGACGTTGTCGAAATGGTTGAGCACCAGCGCGAGGTCGGCCCCGGGGGTGGCCTGCACCTCGAAGAACCAGTGCCCGTTGGCCCGATTCGGCGACGACCGCTCCTGGTCGTAGACCAGGTGGATCTGGATCGCCCCGTCGGCGTCCGTCTCCCACCACAACGGCGAGGCGTTTTCGAAGCTGGTGTTGATGAACGCCAGGTCCGGGTGGACGGGCACGCTTGGCGGCTCCGCTGCCTGCGACGGCATAGCGCTGGCAATCAGTATGAGCACGCCCACGAAGACGCCTGCGTACCGCGATGGTGTTGTGCGTGACATCTCAGCTCTCCCGTTGTTGTTTAGCCCTCGTTTGGCCCTCGTTCCCAGGCTCTGCCTGGGAACGCACTAATCGGCAGGCTCTGCCTGCCCCACCGAGCCGTGCATCATCACCCGGCAACCGGCGCCACTCAACTTCTTCCAGCCCCGGCGTACTCCCGCCCCTGCCGAGGCGGAGCCTCGTCCGTAGTGTGTTCCCAGGCAGAGCCTGGGAACAAGACTTTCTCGCTGCCAAGCCAAACGGATGACACCAAACTACATGTTTCCACCCGGCGCCATTGCCACTTGGACGTTTCGGGTCGCCTTCAACTCGATCCACACCACCAAGTCGGTCCCGTCCGGTCGGCGGCGATAGCCCACGCGGAACGCTTTACCCCGCGGGACGGCGCGACCGTCGATATGCAGGTCGACCGGCGAATCGCCCCAATCGACGACCACCAGCGCCAGGTTCACCAGCGGGCGATCCTCGTCGGCGTGGATCGTGCATTCGAGCGACGCGGCGGCGTCCTTCCCGGTGCGAGCCACGACGTAGGCCCGCTCGGTCGGATCGTAAACGCAGCTTTCAAACGGGCCGGCAACGACTTCGAGCTCCGGGGGCCGCAGCCAGGATCGGGCCAGGGGCAACAGGTCCAGAGGCGACTCGCGCTCGGTCATGCCGCAAAGCATGATCTTGGTCATCGAGTGGTCCGTCACGGCATACGGAGCACTGTACTGGGTCGCCGTGTAGGTATGGGCCGGTCGATCGGCGGCCACCGCGTAGCGGCCGACGAGCGGCGGCTGGGTCACCGGCCAGTGGTTCCGCCAGGGGAACCGGCTGTAGCGCGACCACCCGTCGCCGCCCACGCGGGTAATCGCCGGCCCGTCGCCGCCCGCGTCGTTCTTGCCCGGTCGGTCGTCGAGGATGAGGAACGGGTTGAACTTCGACTTGAGGTACGTGATCTGGACGTTGGCCGCGGCCAGCGCGGGATGGCGGTACGATTTCTCGCCCGGGGACCAGCCGTACGTCTCCGACTTCCCCTCCATGTTGGCGACCGCCATGATCCGTTCGCCGTCGAGCACGTCCTCCGGGCGCTGCCCGGGGTGGAGGATTTCCAGCGACTGGCACCATTCGTGCCACGCCTCGAAGTTGCCGGAGAACATCACCACTTTGCGCACCGCGACGCCGTCGGGGTAAATCGTGTGGTACTCTTCGCACCAGTCGCCCCAGCCGGTCACCTCGTCGACGTACGGCGGCTCGTAGAAAACGTCGACCGGCGAATGCCGCCAGTAGACGACGGCCCGGGCATCGCTCTCTTCCAGGATCTTCACGTGGGAGAAACGGGCCCGCTTGTCCGACATCGACTCCGTGCAGCCCCGCTTGCCGCGGTCGACGCCGCGCTCCATGAACTCGTTGGTGAACCAGTTCCCTTTCTCCGTGACCCAGCACGGGGCGTAGGAGATCCCCTTCCACGAGACGAACCGGAACGGGGCCTTGTCGAAGGTGACCACCACGTCCGGGCCGGTGCCCCGCCATACGGCGTCCCACGCTTCGCGGTACTTCAAGGGCACGTAGAAGGCCCCGAACCTGTTGGGGCACTCGGGACCGGAGGGCAGTCTGGCGAGCGTCAGCGGAGGCGGGCCCGCGGGCCGGACCGTCTCGTAACCCTTCTGGATCTCGCCCGCCGAAAGCGCGCGGCCGTGGATCTTCACTTCGTCGAGGAGCCCGTCGAAGGAGAAATGGATCGGCATGCTCGCCGTCTCGAACATGGCGGGCTCTTTCTCGTGGTTCGCGCCGATCAGAAGGTCGACCTCCGGGGCCGGCGTCATCTTTCCGTGAAGATCGAGCGTGCCGGCGGGCTCGCCGTTCACGTAGAGCCGAATGCCCCCGGCGGGGTCGAACGTGCCTCCGACATGGGCCCACTGGAGCAGGGGAAGCCGCTTTTCGGACGTGCAGGCTTGCCACGTGCCGTCGACGGCCAGGTGCAAGCCCACGTGCCCTTCGGCGTCGATGCCGAAGAAGTAGCCCCGGCGGTGTGCCTCGCGTTGCGACACGATGGGGCACCACCCCCACGGATACGCTTGGACGGCGACCCAGGCCTCGACCGTGAACGCGCGATCGAGCCCCGGTGCCCGCTTCGCCTCGCGGACCACACGGGAGGTGAACCCGTCGCATTCGAGCGCCCCGCCGACCACGCCGGGGACGCAGTTCGCGCGTCCGGCGACGGGATCCTCGATCTTTCCGACCGTCTCCCGAGTTGCGCCGGACCGGATCTCATCCAGCGGCCACCAGGCGACGGGCGATTCCTGATCCGGCCGTGCCGCGCCGGCAATCGCCGCAATCGCGAAGCAGCAGGCCGTCGCAACGACGTATCTCATCGCGTCCTCCACATGGTCTCTCCGGTCCCTCCGCACGCCGAACCTATCCACCCCCTCGTTCCCAGGCTCTGCCTGGGAACGCACTAGTCGGCAGGCTCTGCCTGCCCTGCCGAGCCGTCCATCACCACCCGGCAACCGGCGCCGGTCAGCTTCTTCCAGCCCCGCGTAGTCCGGCCCTTGGCGAGGCGGAGCCTCGCGTTAGTGTGTTCCCAGGCAGAGCCTGGGAACAAGGGCTACGTTCCGCCCGTGGCTCACTACAGGCCCCACGCCGATCGAAGCTCGTAGACTTCCAGCGAGCGGACCGTGGCGGGGCCTCCCTCGGTGAACACTTCGAGCGTCCGATCCTCGTCGGGGGGGATCACGCCCATGGGCATGTAGAGGCGGCCCTCCTGGGCGAAGATCTCGATCGACGTCCGGTCGACCAGGATTTCCAAGCGGAGGCGGCCGTCGACCAGTTCCGCCGGCGCGGTTTTGTCCCCGCAGACGAGCTGCCGCTTTTCGACTTTGTAGGTCACCGGGACCCCGCGGATCTTGAAGCCGAGCTGCTTCGCGTCGCCTACGGCGAAGTCGGCCCGAACGTGGAACAGCTCGCCCGTGATGCCGTCGAGTAGATTCTTACCCGGCTCGAGCGTCTCGTCGTTCCAGGCGTGCTTCTTGGCGTGCAGCAGCTCGATCTCGCGGACGGGCTCGGCGAACATACGGATGCCTTCTTCGGTGGTCCGCAGCGCGAGCTCGACGGGGAAGTCCATCATCTGGTTGAAGGGCATGTCGGGGTGCCCGATCCGCCCCCAGGCGATCTGGATGCGGCGGCCGTCCCCCGGCGCGACGTTGCTGAACGTCTGCGAGGCGTAGAAGCAGTTGCCGAAGCTGAACCGCAGCTTGTCCGACTCGGGCGTGAAGGTCTTGCCGTCGAAGCGGCCGATCGCGTAGTCGCCGCTGCCGCCGTAAACGACCCAACGGGTGCTCTGCTTGTCGCCGTCGACGGCCAGCTCGAAGATCTCCGGGCATTCGAAGTAGCCGTCGATGCGGCTCTGGTATTCCCACGCCTTGAGATCGGCCGACGTGTAGAAGGCGATGCCCTTCGAGTCGTCCCGCTCGTCGTAGACGGCCATCACCCAATGCCCGTCGGGCTCGTACCAGGTGACCTTCGGGTCGCGCCCGCGGTGCTCGACGACGGGGTTGCCCTCGAATTCGGTGAACGTACGGCCGCGGTCGTTGGAGAAGGCGATCGCCTCTCCCCGCCCCGTGCTGGTGTAGGCGGCGACGATCACCTTCTCGTCGCCCGTCTGGAAGCCGGCCGTGTTCTTCTCATCGACCACCGCACTCCCGGAGAAGCACCAATCGCCGAACTGGTGTGGATACAGGGCGATGGGTAGCTCGGTCCAGTGGACCAGGTCGGGGCTTACGGCGTGGCCCCAGTGCATGTTGCCCCACCGCCAGCCGTACGGGTTGTGCTGGTAGAAGAGGTGGTACTCGCCGTCGTAATAGACCAGGCCGTTGGGGTCGTTGTTCCAACCGCGGCGGCTGGAGAAGTGGAGCTGCGGGCGGTACTTCTCCTGGTAGAGCCCGGCGGCGTCGGGCACCTCGTCCGCCTGCTCGATCGAGGCGAGCCCTTGGGAATCGGTCGGCAGGCGGTCGACCGCGATCGTCACCTGCTTGCCGGCGAAGGGCGACACGTCGCAGAAGACCCGGAAGCCGGGCTCGGCCTCGGCCAGCTCGATCTCGAACTCGCGGACGGTCCGGCCGTCGACGACCAGCCGCACCCGCCGCATCGACGCGCCGTTTCGGACCGGCAGGTGCAGGTACCGCTTCTCGACCGTGATCGTCCGCTCGGCCGGTTCGACCATTCGCTTCCGGTCGCTTTGGACGACGTGGTCGACGTTGACGTGGCCCCAGCCGCCGGTCTGCTCGTCGACGATCCGGATCACGGCCGTTCGGCCCTCCAGGTCGCGGACGTCCCACGAGTGCCAATCGAGCCGCTCCGTGCCGCCGGGGCGGTCGTTGGGCCCGGTGGCGGTGCGGACCGCCTCGCCGTCGACCAGCAGATGGATGCACGCCTTACCCGGGTGCATGCCGCCGCCGAGCAGGAAGTTGATGTAACGTCGCTCGATGACAAACGGCGGGGAGGTCAGCGTGCCCTTGGTGTTGTCGCCCTTATAGAAGGTGTTCACGAGCCCCGTCCCCTCGAAGCCGCTCACCTGCATCTGTCCGGGGAGCGTGCCCCGGGCGGGCCCCGGGCCCAAGGCTTCGCCTTCCACGTTCCAGTCGCCGTAGTCCTTGCCTTCGAAGTCGGCGATGAGCACGTCGCCCCGCTCGGCGGCACCCAGGACCGCACCCGGCGCGATCAGCAAGGCGATTGCGAGCAGGCTCCCTCCACGGACGGGCTTTCTCATGGGTAGACCCTTCTTGTTCGCGGGCGCACCAGCATTCGTTTCAGCATCGGCCGAAGATTGACTTCCCGACTTCAGTAGCAGGCACACGCCGTGTGCCGTCAGCCTGATGCGGCATACGGCACGTGTCGTCTGCCGGCTACGGCACACGGCGTGTGCCTGCTACTCCGCAAATGCGGGACTCGTCCTGCCGCCGATCTTCAACTCGTTCCGAAGCTCCAGCTTCGGAACGCATCCTATCCGAGCGGCACTCCCTTTGTGGTCAGGCGAGGGACCGTTTGTCAACGGTTTTCGCAAACTGGCGGTCGAGATTCACGCGCAGACTCCCGGCGAGCCCCCTGGCCGCGAGTCTCCGCCTCGCCCGTCTTACCCGCTGCGATTCCTGGGCAAGGCGGCCGACATCTGCTATCGTAGGGACGTCTTCGCCGCGGGCAACGTCCGCATCGGAAGACCCCGTACGGCACTTCGAAGGACCAACAACCGACAGGCAAGCCTCGGAGCCTAACGCAATGAACCGCATCTCGACAACTGCCCTGTGTGTCTCTTCTGTCGTATTGTGCCTGGCTGCCGCGGCCGGCGCGGCCGACCCGCCGGGCGTGGTGATCGACCGCAGCCCCGACTTCGACCGGGTGTACGTCGGCTGCCCGAGCATCGCCGTCCTGCCCGACGGGAGCTACGTCGCGTCGCACTCGTGGTTCGGGCCCGGCACGCCGAACAGCCAATCGGCCGTGTTCGCCTCGGCCGATCGCGGCGAGACCTGGAAGCACATCGCCGATATCGACGGCCAGTGGTGGTCCACGCTCTTCACGCACAACGACGCCCTCTACATCATGGGCGTCAGCCAGCAATACGGCCACGCGGTGATCCGCCGCTCGACCGACGGCGGTCGAACCTGGACCGACCCGAAGGACGAGAAGACCGGCCTGCTCCTGGCTGACGCGAAGTATCACTGCGCCCCCGTGCCGGTGGTCGTCCACCAGGGGCGCGTCTGGCGGGCGTACGAAGACGGCGAGGCGGGCGGCGGCTGGGGGCGGCACTTCCGGGCCCTGGTCGTTTCGGCCCCCGTCGACGCCGACCTGCTCGACGCGTCGAGCTGGACGGCGACCAACCGCCTGCACCTCAATCCCGAGTGGCTCGTGAGCGAGCGTCCCGGGTGGCTCGAAGGAAACGTGGTCGTCACGCCGGAGGGCGGGCTGGTGAACGTGCTGCGCGTCAACGACGACCGCGGCGACACGGCGGCCATCGTCCGTATCTCCCCGGACGGCAAGACGCTCACGTTCGATCCCGAGAAGGACTTCATCGACTTCCCAGGCGGCCGGTGCAAGTTTACCATCCGCTTCGACCCGGTCACGAAACGGTACTGGTCGCTGGTGAACAAGCAGCTCGACCCGACGGCGTATCGCAACGTGCTGGCCTTGACCTCGTCGGCCGACCTTCGCGAATGGAAGGTGGAGTCGATCATCCTGCGGCACGTCGAGCAGGATCACCACGCGTGGCAGTACGTCGACTGGCTTTTTGACCGCGACGACATGATCGCCGCGAGCCGCACGGCCTGGGACGGCTCGCACAACGCCCACGACGCCAACTACCTCACGTTCCACCGCGTCGAGCGGTTCCGGGAGCTCTCGATGAACGACTCGCCGCCCTGGCTGGGGCGCGGCGAGAAGGTGGCCCACGAGCACGGCGACGTGCATCTCGAAGGCTGCGACTTCCGCGTGCGTCCGTTCGGCACCGACCAGACGGCCTTCGGCAACCGGACCTACGTGTGGAAGGAGGTGCCCGAGCGGTTCGAGGGCTGGAGCTACACGCAGACCGACGGCGGCGTGCCGGCCGAGATCTGCGTAAAGGCCAAACGCGACTGCACGGTCTTCATCGCCACGGCGACCAAGCAGAAGGGCGTCGACGTGACCGGCTGGAGCCCGGTCGACGACCTTTCGTTCCACTACACCGACCGCAACAAGAACCGGATGGCGATCCTCCAGAAGCGCCTCACCGCGGGCGAGGAAATCGTGGTGCCGCAAGGCAACTGGACGGGGACCGTCGTGCTGCTGCCGCCGGAGTGAACCGAAGCTGTAGGGTGGATCGAGGGACGAGACCCACGCGTAGACTGAAGACTTCAGTCGGCGAGGCCAACCGTCGTGACGGAGAAACGGAAACGCCGGTGGTATCAGTTCAGTCTGCGGACGCTGCTATTGTCCGTGGTGGTTGCGAGTCTGTTGTCCTCCTATGTCGGCTGCTACTATCGACTCTCACGAAGGGGCATGGAGGAGGCGCGGCAGGCGGGAATAGAGGGCTTCTTCTATGTCCCGATGGATGAAGTCGATGCGGCGGGTGATGTTACTCCGAAGCATTGCCTCCTCGCGGTGTTCTTCCTTCCGGCAAACGCGATAGACCACTTCGTTTTTGGCACTCCCACGGCGCTAGGCTCTGCGCCCATGATGCGACTGTACTGAGAGAAGTCCTCGACAACGGCACCCTCCGATGTTCGCCACCGACGACAATCCGTACCGGTCTCCGAACGAGCCCGGGCGCGAGGCGAGGAAGTCGACCTTCGGGGGTGGCCGTGTCATCTGGATGCTTTTGTCGATTCAGTTCCTCGCCACCTTGAACTGGGGAGTCGCTGTCGCTTGGTTGTATTGGGAGGCATTGCAGCCGGGCTACCCGTTCTGCGGTCATCCACCTCGCGAAATGTTTCCGTACCTCATGGCGAGTTTCTGGGTATCTGTCTTCTTCCTGCCGATGCCGATTGTCTTGGGCGTGTCGCTGGCTGGCCTGAGAAAGGGGACGATGCCGCCGCTGCGACACCTGGCTGTTTGCGCGGCAAGTCTCATTCTCAGCCTTCTGCAACTACTGCTTCTTCGAGTCGTGACCTTTCCGCCGATTCATTCGCTATGACGTTCAAGCTTTGACCGCGAGGCGCCTCGTGTTGGATCGCGGCGACTTGTCGCCGCTTTCCCCGCCGTCTGCACGACCAAGAGAGCGATCCGAAACGTACCGTCGATAGCCGTTGAACTGGACAAAATCGTGCATGAACGACGCCGGCCAATTGCACGACT
>DATKZH010000723.1:0-2849 GCA_035528065.1 Thermoguttaceae bacterium
CGTCGCATCCGTGCTCTCGGTCATTGTGAGTCCTTTCGATGCAGGGGTCGGGTGTCAGGGGATAGTCAGTGCCCGTGCTCCCCAGAGCGGAGCGCCGCCACGATCGCCAGCAGCAGGGCGCCCACCAGCAGGGACACGAGGTAGATGTTTACGGGATCGTCGATCATGCGCTGGCAGGCTCCGGCTCGGGGATGGCCTCCATGCTCGCCAGGGCCTGCCTGGCTTCGGCGATCGCAGCCTGGTCGGCCTCGGCCACCTTCATGCCGGCTTTGGCCAACTCGCCCGCGAGAATGGCCGCGTCCCGACCCGTCAGCACGAAGCTCACGTCCACCGCATTGCCCGCGCCCCCCCCGTACGCAGACAGCACGATCTCCCCGGGCGCGAAGTTGTAGATGTTCACGAGCGGCGGGCCCTTCATGCGGATGCTCAGTTCTCTCCATGTCGTCCGGGGCTCCCAGTCCTTCATCTCACCGTGTCCTTTCCAACTCCGGGGGGTTGACCGCCGCCTTCTGCGGGGCCTTGCTAAAGTGCTTCTCGTCCGTCCACGCGTCGTCGGGAACCTCGCACAGGTGGGGGTTGACGCCCAGGCGGGCCGTCCGCCGGTCGTGCTCCATGATGGCCTGGGCCAGATTGGCGATCGCACACTCGAGCCGCTGCTTGCGGTCCCTGGCCGTCGCGTAGTCCACGCTGACATCCGCCAGTTCCCGCTTTCTGGCCCTCAGCGATTCGGCCAGCCTCTCCCGTGCGTTCAACATCTAGGTGCTCTCCCTGCTTGCAAAAGATGCGGCGGCTCGGCATCCTGCCGACTCGGCCCTGTCTCCGTGCGGGCGCCGCCTGGCTTGTCTCATTGCGGATTGGCCTAGCGGAACAGGCGCGCCAGGTCATACAGCCATGCGCACTTGACCAAGAGCCAGAAGTGCGAGAGGCGGCTCATACCCGGCGCTCTGCCTGGATAGTGGCGGATGAACTTGAGGCCCGCCCAGAACCACCGCGGGATGCGGAGGATGCTGCGGAGCCACGATACCCTGCCCGTCCCGCCACACTTGCTGCACGGGACGAAATGCCAACCATCTTCGCTCGGAGACCGCAGTTCCGCAGCACACCACAATCCACGCAGTTCGTCATCCGCCGTGTCGTTCTTGGTCGGGATGCAGCCCATCGCCTCGCATCGAAAACACGCCCGAAGCCACGATGGTGGCATTCCACCATATCGGTCGGTAAACTCGATTTGCGGCTTGGTCATCTCTGTGCCCTCTAAGCCTCTGTGGTGACGGCCTTCGCGGCGGCCTGGCGGGCCTTGCGATCGAGATGGATGTCCTCGGGCGTGATCCGGTAGCGGTGCAGCAGCTTCTCTGTCGTGTAGCCGTGCCTGTCCGGCTCGCTGCGCGAGTACGAGCAGGCGGTCAGGTGGGTGCCGTCGGCGGCGAAGCTCGTGACGGTCACCAGTTCGCCCGCCCAGCGGAAGCGGAAGCCCACGGCCACGCGCCCGCGCGACCGCATCCCATCGCAGCCGTCCACGATGTACGGAGGCCGATCCTTCCATGCCTCGATGCTCTCGCACGCCGAGAGGTTGCCCGTCGTGCAGGCGACGGCGTAACTGGTCTCCGTACTCTCCCAGTGTTCCATCCCGTACCGTTTGAAGATGGCATGGAAGTCCCGCTCATGGAAAACCCTGCCGCTCCGTATCGCCAGGTCGAGCGCGGCGTACATCGCGTTGTTCAGGCGACGCCACGAGCCCCGCTTCGTGCCCGTCCATACGAGGTCGAGCAGCGCCATCGCCGGGGAGTCCTTCTTCCGGGCCGCGCTCATACGCCCTCTCCGGCAGGCACGAGCTCGAACCACGTCACCGTCTCGTCGGAGAGTTCGGCGGCGTGGTCGGCGAAGCAGAGTGGTAGGCAGTACCACGCCGCGGGGCCATGCCCGAAAAGTCGATAGGTATAGGTGCGCGAGCCATTGAGCGGATAGATACGTACGAGGTCGCCACCGAACCCGATGGCGTACGTCTCGTCGCGGAAACGGAACACCTTGCTGGCATTCTCGGGCGTCGCGTTGGCGTCCAGCCATGCCGCGCCCGTCAGCACCGGCGCGGCCTTCAAGCGGGCGATCCAGCGGCGGCCGTCGAAGGAGCAGGTCGTCTTTGTCGGCCCTTGCAGCACCCCGCAACTAACGGTCCCGCAAAACCACTCGTACTTCTCCGCAACCCGCACCTCCCCCGTCAACTCGAACGCGCTGTCGGCTGGCAGGTCCCGACGCGGGGGGATGGGGAGGTACGTGCCGCTGTCCACATTCACTTCAACCGCGGTCATTTGCCTGCCCCACGGCCATCCACCGACCGGATACAGCCAGTGATCGACCACCCACGCAGCCGGGCCGACAATGACGCGCGTCAACCTCGGGCAGTCGCGGCGGACGAACCACTGCCCCTCCTCGTACCGCGCCTTCGGCCGCTTGGCCTTCTTTGCCTCGGTGATGGCCTCGCCCAGCTCCGCGTACGCGGCTTCGGCCTCGTCCAACGGGGCCTCCCACGTCGTGCTGTGTTGCATCGTCATCCGGATCTTGCCGTCGCCCGATGCCTCAATCGTGTGTGACACGTTCATCGCCCTTCCTCGTTCATCAAACAATCGCCGGGCGGGCCGCGTCCAGCCATGTTCGCGAGCCCGCCCGGCACGGAGTTTTCATTCCGCCGGTGCCTCGTCCGTCATGCCCAGCAGCACCGCGTCGGCCAGCGCCGAGTCCACCTCGTCCAACTGGTTGATCCAGCGAATGAACGCCCGCTGCTCCCGAAGCGTGTTGCCGTTCCGCCCGCCCCACGCCTTCGGATGGCACGCCTTGGCGGCATACCGCAGCAG
>DATKZH010000724.1:0-23343 GCA_035528065.1 Thermoguttaceae bacterium
CCGATCGTCGACGCGGTGCTCCTGGCCCCGGGCATGCTCCGCCACTGCCACGGCATCTTCGCCCGGCCGAAACCGCCGCTGGCGGTCGTCCGACTGAACTGGAACACGGTCTACTGCTTCAAGCTCGGGTACACGGCGGCCAAAAGCGTGTACGGTTACGATCCGGAGGACGCCCTGCGCGAGGGAATGGACCTTGCCCTGGTCTCGCTGACGCTCCAGACCGGCGACGAGGAGCGCGACGCGGGCAACGTCGAGGTCTTCGCCAGGCTCTGCGCCCGCTGTCACGCCCTGGGGATTCCCGTCGTCGGCGAGTACTTCCCCACGAACTACGGCGACATGACCGCCCGGCAGTTCCACGAAAACGTGCTGATCGGCACCCGCATCGTGGCCGAGCTGGGCGCCGATTGCATCAAGACGTTCTACACGCAGGACTTCAAGGCGGTCACGTCCGGGTGCCCCGTTCCGGTCCTCGGGCTGGGCGCGGAGAAGCTGCCCACGCAGGCCGACGCGTTGGGCCTCGCCGCCCGGGAGGTGGCCGAGGGCGCCGGGGGCGTGGTGTTCGGCCGCAACGCGATCCAGGTGCCCGACCCGTTCCGATTCCAGGCGGCGCTGTGCGACGTGGTCAAACAGGGGATGACGGTGGAAGAGGCCATGAAGGCGCACGGGCTGGAGTAACCCGTTGTTTGCGGTCAGGCACGTCTCTCGGCCGACTGACGTAACGGGGCGCGCTGCTCTGCCCGGCACGGACCTGCCGTGACCCCGAAACCGCGAGGGCCCGGGGACTTCCGAATCCGAAGTGAGGGAGAGAGCACTGCCATGACGGTTGAATCGGCGAAGCCGCGCGTGGGCCTTCTGGCGTTGACGCTGGAGCTTTACGAAGAGCTGGCGCCCGACCTGCGCGGCTCGCGGGAACGCTGGCTCCGCGAGGCCGTTCTGCCGGCGCTCGAGCCGATCGCCGAGGTGCACTTCGATCGGGCCGTCTACCGGCGAGAGGACGTCGAGGCGGCCGTCGCCCAGTTCGAGCAGTCCGGCGTCGACGCCCTGCTCGTGCTCTGTCTCACCTACTCGCCGAGCCAGATCTCGCTTCCTGCACTCAAGCGGACTCGTCTGCCGATCCTGGTGTGGAACACGCAGGAGCTGTTCGCCGTCACCGAGAGCTTCGGCACGGGCGAGATGATCGGCAATCACGGCGTGCACGGAACGCAAGACCTGGCGAGCGTGCTCACCAGAAGCGGGGTGCCGCTGGAGTACGTCACGTCGCACTTGAACGACCCGGCCGGACTGGAACCGCTTGCCGACTTCTTCGTTGCCGCTTCGGCGACGCGGGCGCTTCGGCGGGCCCGACTGGGGTTGATGGGCTATCCCTTCCCGGGGATGGGTGACTTCGCCGTCGACACGACCGAGCTGGCCGCCGCACTCGGCTGCCAGTGGACCGCGCTTTCGGTGGAAGACTACAACCGCCGGGCGGAGCAAGCCGACGAGCGAGCCGTCGCGCGACTCAAAGACGAGTATCGCCAGACGTATGACCTGGCGGACGATCTGACGGACGACGATCTGGACGCCACCGTCCGGGCGGAGCTCTCGCTGCGATCCATCGTCGCGGAGAAGCGGTTGGACGCATTCTCCTATCAGTTCATGGCGTTCGGCGAGGACGAGCGCACGCGGACCTTGCCGTTCGTAGCCGCCAGCCGCCTGATGGCCGCGGGCGTCGGGTTTGCCGGCGAGGGAGACCTCGTGGGGGCGGCCGGCACGTACCTCTTGAGCCGACTCATGCCGCCCGCCAGCTTCAGCGAGGTCTTCACCATCGACTTCGAGTCGAACGGCCTGTTCATGAGCCACATGGGCGAGGCCAACGTGGCCATGGCGCGGACCGACCGCAAAGTGCCCCTGGTCGCCCGACCGACGCCGATCACCCGGACCCGCGGTCGCCAACTGGCCCTGGTCACCAGCTTCCAGCCGGGCCCGGCCACGCTGTGCGCCCTGGTGCGCGGGCCGAACGGGCGCTGGCGCCTGATCGCCGGCCGGATGGAAATCGACGACTTCGGGCCGCTTGCGTCGATGGCCGTGCCCCATTTCAAGCTCCGCCCGGCGCAAGGCGACGTGCGCGAGTGGCTCACCGCGTACGCCAAGGCCGGCGGGCCGCACCACAACGCCGTCTGTTTCGGCGACGCCACGCGGCGGATTCGAGCGGCCGCCGAGCTGTTGGACGCCGACTACTGCGAGGTCTAAGGAAAGCGCGAGGTCGAAGCGATGTTCCTGGGCGTCGATCTGGGCACCACCAACGTCAAGGCACTCGTCGTCGACGCGGAAGGCCGCGTCGCGGCCGAGGGCTCTGCGCCGGTCGAGCGCTACTACACGCCGGACGGAGGCGTGGAGCAGGACATCGAGGAGATCTGGGACGCCACCTGCACGGCCATCCGCGAGGCGGTCGCCGAGCAGGATGCGCTTGAAATCGCCGCCATCGGGATCTCCAGTCAAGGCGCGGCGCTGCAACTGCTCGACGCCGAAGATCAGCCCGTCGGACGCGTGATCAGTTGGCTCGACGGGCGCGGCCGTCCGTTCGATCAGGAGATCACGACACAGCTCGGCGAGAGTTTCTTCGTCGAGCACATCGGCCGTCACACGAGCACGATGACGATCGGCCAGGTCCTGCGCCTGCGGCAAGGGGCATCCATGGATTTCATGATGAAGGCCAAGCGAATCGGCTACGTGGGCGACTGCATTGTGGGCCGACTCTGCGGCCGCCGCGCCCACGACGCCACGAGCCTCTCCATTGCGGGGCTTCTCAATCCATCGCTCCGCCGTGCCGATCCCCAGGTGCTCGAACGGCTCCAGTGCGGCGAGGACCGCTTGCCCGACCTGCTGCCCCCCACAACGTCCGCAGGGAACCTCCTGCCCGACGTGGCCCCCCAGATCCGCCTGAGGGCGGGAATTCCCGTTTCCGCCGCCATCCACGATCAGTACACGGCTTGCCTCGGAGTCGGGTCGGTCAACGAGGGCGACGTGTCCTTGGGGACCGGCACCGCCTGGGCCATGGTCGCCACGACGGCCCGGCTTGCCGAGCCGGTGACCAAAGGGGCGTTCGTTTGCCCCCATCCCGTCGAAGGGCTCTTTGGCCAGATGCTCTCGATGGTCAACGGCGGCTCGTCGATCGACTGGGCGATGAGCCTGGTGGGCGGAGGCGAATCGGGCCCGCGCTCGGTCGACGATGCCCTGGAAGCCGTGCCGCCGGGGAGCGACGGCCTCGGCTTCTGGCCGCTGCTCTCGCCCAGTGCGGCGCCCGGCCCGTTCGGCCAAGCCGGGGGGCGCCTCGGCGGGATCACGCTTGCCCATTCGGCCAGCCATCTGGTGCGTGCCGTGGTCGAGGGGCTGGCCTGCGAGCTGGCGCGGCACCTGAAGTTCCTGACCGACGCCGGGCTTCCCGTTCGCCGGCTGGTGCTCTCCGGGGGAGCGGCCGGCAGTCGCGTCACCCCGCAGATCATCGCCGACGTGGCCAACCGGCCCGTGGCGTGTGTCGGCGAGTCGGCCCCGAGCGCGTTCGGCGCGGCCACGATCGCCCGGGCGATGGTCGAACCGGAAGCGGACCTCGCCGCGTTGGCACGCAAGCTGGCCCCGGCGCCCCGAACCGTCGAGCCGGGTGAGAACGTGCCGGCCTATCGCGAGCTGCTTGCGAAGTACCTTGAGCCGTTTGGCAACGTCGCCGAATGATCCGCCGCAACCCCGCCGAATGATCGCCCTCCCATGAAGCCAGTTCCCCTCCACCACGTTTGGCAGTACACCGACGTCGATCGGCGTTTCTGGCAGGAGCACTTGGAAGACTGGGTGCCGTCGCGGATTTTCGACGCGCACACGCACGTCAACGAGCCGGAGTTCCGCGTCGGGGAGATGACGGACGAGATGCGCCGGCAATACTGGGTCAACGAGGTGGCCGAGCCGATCGGCGCGGTCGACGCGGCGCGTTGCTACGACTTGGTCTTTCCGGGGCGCGAGCTTTCGTGCCTCGCGTTCGGGCACCCCAGCCTCGACTACGACGTCCGAAGGAGCAACGCCCGGCTTCAGGCGGAATGTGTCGAGCGGGGCTGGTATCGGCTGGCGGTCGTCGGGCCCGACTGGCCGGCCGACGAGGTTGCCGCGGAGCTGGACCTGCCGAACACGCTGGGGGTGAAGGTCTACTACGCGATGATCCCGGGCCAGGACGCCACGACCCGCGACAAGCACCTGGAGGCGAGCATCTTTGACTTCCTCCCGCACCGCCAGCTCGAGTTGCTCGACGAGCGGCACGCCTGGGTCACACTCCACGTGCCCAAGGCCGACCGGCTCGGCCACCCGCAGAATATCGCCGAGATTCGCCAGATCCGGGAGCGGTACCCTCGCATCGTGTTGGTGATCGCGCACCTGGGGCGGAGCTATACGCTCCCCCACGCCGAGGAGTCGCTGCCGCAGTTGGCAGACGACGAAGGTCTCTACTTCGACAACTCCGCCGTATTGAACCCGGAGGTCCTTCGGTTCGCGCTGGAGACGCTCGGCCCCCGGCGGATCCTCTACGCGACCGACAACCCCATCCTCTACATGCGGGGTCGCCGCCAGTGGCACGGCCGGACGTACGTCAACCGCACCAGCCACCCGTTCCATTTCAACCGCGATCGCGAGCCGCCGGAAGTGGAGGCGGAATACACGCTCTACATGTACGAGGGGCTGCGGGCGCTTCGGGGGGCGTGCGACGGCGTTGGACTGGAGCGGGAGGACGTGGAGGCCATTTTCCACGGCAACGCCCGGCGCCTGATCGAAAGGGTGACCACTTGAACGAAGCGGCGGCCGCAGGTTATGTTTTCCTCTCGTTCCCGAGCTGGAGCTTGGGAGCCAGACCGATGGAAGGTCGATGGAGAAACGTCGTGCCGGGGCATAAACAGCGCGCGGCACGTGCCCCTCAGGAGATGTAATGATGACCGCCGCCAGCGAGGCCCCCGCTTGGGCCCACGTAGATCTCGGCACTTGCCCGCACATCGCCGTCCCGCCGCCTGGGCCCAAGTCGAAGGCGATGCACGCGCGGTGCTCCAGGCACTTCAAGGGGCTGAGCGGCCAGGTGAAGCTCTTTCCGGTCGCCTTCGAGCGGGGATACGGCTGCACGCTCACCGACGTGGACGGCAACACGTACATCGACTTCTCGTCGGGAATCTACGTCACCACGCTGGGGCACTGCCACCCGAAGGTGACCGAGGCGATCCAGAGGCACGCCGCCACGCTCGTGAACGCCCACGACTTCACCACGCCGGTGAAGACCGAGCTGGTGGAGAAGCTGGCCGAGATCCTGCCCGGCGACCTCGACGGCTTCCAGTTCTACGACTCGGGCACGGCGGCCGTCGAGGCGGGGATGCGCGTGCTTCGCGCTGCCACGGGCCGCAACGAAATGCTCTCCTGCTTCTACGACTTCCACGGCAAGACGTACGGCGCCGTCTCGCTCGCCCACATCCGCTCGCAGGTCTACGGGCGCGTGAGGGCGCCGGGCATGCACATGCTCCCCCGTCCCAACACCTACCGCCCGTTGTTCACCCGCGACGACGGCTCGCCCGACACCGACAAGTACCTGGAGTTCTTCGACGAATACATCGACAAGGCCACCGTGGGCGACGTGGCCGGCTTCGTCCTGGAGCCGATCCAGGGCTGGGGCGGCTCGGTGATGCCGCCCGACGACTTCTTCCCCAAGCTCCGGGCGTTCTGCGACGAGCGGGGCATCCTGCTGATGACCGACGAAGTGCTCACCGGCTGGGCCCGAACCGGCAAGTGGCTCTCGACCGAGCACTGGGGCGTGGTGCCCGACGTGGTCTCGCTCGGCAAGGGCTTCGGCAACGGGTTCCCGGTCACGTGCGTTGCCGTGCGCGAGCCGCTCAAGGAGTCGTTCGAGTCGATTTCCGCTTCAAGCAGCTACGGCGGCAACCCGATGGCCTGCGGGGCCGCCCTGGCCACGATCGAAGTCATCCGGGAAGAGAACCTCCTGGAGCGAAGCCTCCACCTGGGTGAATTGGCCCAAGAGCGCATGGAGCGGATCCGCCAGGAGCACCCGATCGTCGGCGACGTCCGCTCCAAGGGCTGCCTGATGGGGATCGAGCTGGTCAAGGACCGCGCGACCAAGGAGCCGTTCGACGAGGCCGGCAAGCTCGTCTACCAGAAAGCCTTCGCCAAGGGCCTGGCCTGGATCCCCGCCGGCCACATCCTCCGCATGAGCCCGCCCGTGGTGATGGAAGACGAAGTGCTCCTGAAGGGCCTGGACATTATCGATGAGTCGATCGGGGAGACGGAAAGGGAATTGGGGTGCTCGTCCTCATGAAGACCATCCGCTTCGGGATCATCGGCTGTGGCCTGATGGGCCGGGAGTTCGCCAGCGCGGCGGCGCGGTGGTGTCACCTGACCAGCCTCGACGTCCGCCCCCAGATCATGGCCATCGCGGACCGGTCGCCGGAGATGCTCGCCTGGTTCACCGAACGGTTCGACTCCATCACGCAGGTCACCCAGGACTATCGGGAGGTCTTGGCCAACGATCAGGTCGAGGCCGTCTACGCGGCCGTCCCCCATCACCTGCACGAGGAGGTTTACTCCGCCGCGATCCGCGCGGGCAAGCACCTGATGGGCGAAAAGCCCTTCGGGATCGACCAACCGGCCAACGAGGCGATCCTCAGGGCGATCGACGAGAATCCGGGCGTATTCGTCCGCTGCTCGTCGCAGTTCCCCTTCTTTCCCGCGGTCCAGCGCATCGGCCGGATGATCGACTCGGGGGCGTTCGGGCGGGTCATCGAGCTCGCCACCGGCTTCCTCCACTCCAGCGACCTGGACCCCCGGAAGCCGATCAACTGGAAGCGGATCGTCGATCTCTGCGGCCGTTACGGCGTGATGGGCGACCTGGGGATGCACGTCTGCCACGTGCCGTTTCGCGCCGGGTGGCGGCCGTTGGACGTCCGCGCGGTCCTCTCGAACATCGTCCCCGAGCGGCCCGACGGCCGCGGCGGCACGGCGGCCTGCGAGACCTGGGACAACGCCACGCTGCTCTGCCGGATGCACGATCCGAGCACGCAGACCGAATTCCCCTGGACGATCAAGACGCAGCGGATCTCGCCCGGCCAGAAGAACACCTGGTACGTCGAGATCCTCGGCACCAAGGCTTCCGTGCGGTTCTCCACCCGAAACCCCAACCGGCTCGAGCTGCTCGAGTACGACGGCGGCGAGCAGGTGTGGGGGCAGGTCGAGGTCGGCCACCGCGGGGCGTTCCCCACGATTACCGGGGCGATCTTCGAGTTCGGCTTCCCCGACGCCATCCTCCAGATGTGGGCCGCGTTCCTCCACGAGTTGGAGCACGGCTCGCCGCCGTCCCGCTTTGCCGGCTGCGCGACACCGGACGAGACCGCCCTAAGCCACCGGCTGTTCACCGCGGCCTTGGATTCACACGAGACCGGCCGCACGGTGACGGCGTAGCCATGCGATAGAAGAGAGGACTCTCGCAAAGACGCCGAGACGCAAAGGAAGAGGAAATGAACTGAATTGATTCGGAGCAGCACCAGGGCATACGGTTTTCTCTTCTTCTTTCCTTTGCGTCTTGGCGTCTTTGCGAGAGTCCTTCCTCTCCGCATCTCTTCGTGCCTGCTACGGTCTCCGCCCGATCGGCACGAGGCTGACGAGCATCCCCACGACTACCTGCACCAGGAGGCTCAGCGGCATGGCCCAGAGGAAACCGATGCCCACGTTGCCCGTGAAGTCTTTCCAGAAGCTGATGCTTACGACCACAACCAGCCCGAAGAAGGCGCCGACGAGTGTGCCCGGCCCCGTGGCCCAGCGGACGAACATCGCCATGAAGAAGAGCCCGAACAGCGGCGCGGTCAGCAGGTTCACGACCTTGAATGTTACCTCCAGCAGATTCCCCTGGACCATCCCCACACCCGAGCTGAGCGCAACAACGACCACGCCCACCACGACCGAAACGTACTTGGCCAGGCGCACGTGATCCGTCTCCGAAGTCCGGTGGCGGCGGAACCGGTCGATGAAGTCGACGGTGATCACCGAGCACGAGGAATTGATCCCCGAGGAAAGGCTCGACATGGCAGCGGCCAAGAGCCCGGCCACAACCAGGCCGCTGACGCCGACGGGCATGCCGATGGCGATGAAACGGGGGAAGACCTCGTCGGCGTTGCCGAGCATGGTCTGGCCGTCGGCGAGCAAGTGCGGGTTCGCCTGGAAGTAGGCGTAGATGGCCAGGCCCACGGAGATCATGATCACGGTGACGAGTGTGCTGGCCACGAGCGACGTCCCGAGCACGAAGCGGGCCGCTTTGACGTCGCGGGTGGCCAGGTAGCGCTGGATGGCCATTTGGTCGGATCCCGACGTGCAGATGTACCAGGTGAACGTGGCCAGAAACCCGCCGAAGAACGTGATTCGCACGCCCGGCTGGTATCCCCAGACCGGCTTGGGCCAATGGGCCAGCCACTCGGTGGGCCACCATGCACTGACGCCGCCCATGTAGACAGTGACCAGCACGAGCGTCAGAATCGCCCCGCCGAACAGGATCACCGTCTGGACCACGTCGGTAAACACGACCGCCCGCAGGCCGCCCATCGACGTGTAGATCACGGTGATCGCGCCAAGCACGATACACACGTACGGGGTGGCCGAGGAGGGCCAGCCCATCAGAGTCACCAGCACCTTGTCGCTGGTGGCGAAGATGATCAAGGCCATCCACGCCAGCCGCAGCGCCAGGAAGAGAAACGAACCGAGCACGCGCACGGCCGGCCCCAGCCGCGACTCGAGGATCTCGTACGCACTGGTGACCTTCAGCTTCATGATAAACGGGATCAGGAACCAGCCGGTCACGACGTAAATGAAGGGGTACGAGGCGATCGCGCCCATCATGAACAGCGGGCCGTCGCTGATCGTCTCACTCGGCCACGCAAGGTAGGAGATGGTGCTCAGCAGGGTCGCAAACAGCGAGAGCCCCACGCTCAGCGGCCTCATCTTGCGCCCGCCGAGCAGGTAGTCCTCGGTGGTGACGGTCCGCCGCGAGTAGTACCACCCGACGGCAAGCATTCCCACCGCGTAAACCGCGATGACGAGCCAGTCCAGCCAATTGAGATGGGTCATGGGCGATTCTGCATCGAGGTTGGCCCCGTCGCGGTTGTGGTTTCCCTGAACATCACAATCGAGGAGGGCCGCCGCGTCAACCCCCGATCCGGTGAATCCTCGCCTTCTGCCGCCGAACGCGGCGACGGCCGCGACAATAAGATCCGGCCGCCTCCCGCTCCCGGGACTGGAGAGAGCGGCCACCGGCTGTTACCATAGGGCCGCAACCACCTGACCCGCCCGCGAGAACCGTAAGAAAAAAAAGGGGAGAATCGGCCGAATGTCCGATCCCAAGGCGATCCTTGTCGTGGGCGTGGGCTCGATCGGCGAGCGCCACCTTCGCTGCTTCCAGGCGACGGGGCGCGCGCGTCTTGCCCTGTGTGACACGAACGAGGACCTCCGACGGCGCGTTGCCGAGAAGTACGGCATCGAGAGCACCTACGCCAGCCTCGACGAAGCTCTGACGGACCGGCACGACGCGGCCGTCATCGCCACGCCCGCCCAGATCCACGTGCCCATGGCGATCCGGCTCGCGCAGGCCGGGCTGCACCTGTTGGTCGAGAAGCCGGTCAGCACGAGCCTCGATCGTGTCGACGATCTGCAGGAGGCGCTTCGCGCTGGCGGGCTGACGGCGGTCGTCGCTTACGTGCTCCGCTTTCATCCCGCCTTGGAGGCGATGAAAAGGGCGATCGACTCGGGCCGCTTCGGCGAGCCGGTGCAACTGGTCTCCAGCGCCGGACAGCACTTTCCCACGTATCGGCCGGCCTACCGGGAAATCTACTACACCGACCATGCCACCGGCGGCGGGGCCATCCAGGACGCGCTCACCCACATGGTCAACGCCGGCCAGTGGCTCGTCGGCCCGATCGATTCGCTCGTGGCCGACGCGGCCCATCAGGTGCTCGAAGGCGTGGAGGTGGAAGACACCGTGGGACTGCTCGCCCGGCACGGCCGCGTGCTGGCCTCGTACAGCCTCAACCAGCACCAGGCGCCGAACGAGTGGACGCTCACGGTCGTCTGCCGGCGGGGAACCGCCCGATTCGAGCTGCACGAGCATCGCTGGCGGTGGATGACCGAGCCGGACGGGCCGTGGCACGAAGAGACGTTTGGTCCGCTGGAGCGCGACACGATGTTCGTCGCCCAGGCCAGCGCGTTCCTCGACTGCATCGAGGGCAAGGCCCCGGCCGTCTGCACGCTCGACGAGGGCATCGCCACCCTCCGCGCCAACCTCGCCGCCCTGGCCTCCGTCCGAGAACGTCGCTGGCAAGAGACACGTGGAGTCAAATGAGACGGCGAAAGGATAAAGACTTTCGCGAAGGCGCGAAGACGCGAAGGACGTTGAGAAGGGTTGAAGGAAGGGGAATGAAGGGGAAGAGACTCTCCCAAAGGATTTGAGAGGAATGTCCGTGCCCGGTCTTCCTTTTCCCCGTTTCCCCTATTCTTCCTGCTGTCCTTTTAGCATTGCACAAATCTGGGAATTCTGGCAGGAATCCGCAGTTTCGTGGGTTCCTGAGTGTCCAGGCAATCTTGCCGGGGAGGGCAAGCGATGGACGATCTGTCTGAGTTTTGTTGCCAGAATCCGGAGTGCCCGGATTACGGGAAACGTGGGGCAGGGAACTTGAGTGTCTCGATGCGGTATGGTCCGGAGAAGAAACAGCGGATGTTGTACTGCGGCAGCTGTAAGTCGCGATTCTCGGAACGGAAGGGGACGCCCCTGTTCGACACGCGGTTGCCCGAGGAGAAGGTGGTGTCCATCTTGGCCCACATTGGCGAAGGGTGTGGGGTGCGCAAAACGAGCCGCTTGGTCGGGGTGAGCAA
Source organism: Thermoguttaceae bacterium (assembly GCA_035528065.1). Taxonomy (GTDB): domain Bacteria; phylum Planctomycetota; class Planctomycetia; order Pirellulales; family Thermoguttaceae; genus DATKZH01. The sequence goes on from DATKZH010000724.1 coordinate 10,918, forward strand.
GGACACGGTCACGCGGTATTGTTCGCTTGCTGCGGAGCATGCCCAGCAACTGCACGAGGAACTCGTGGCCTTTTCCCCCCGAGACACGCGAACTTCAGTTCGACGAAAAGTGGGCCTTCGTGGGCAAGAAGGAAAAGCACTGCGAGATAGTGCAACCCTGTTTCTGTAAAGGCCAGGCTGGTTGGAGTCGAGTTACGTGGTTTTCATGGGGAGGTAACGTTTCTCCGTTTGCTACTGTTCGTCGGTTTCCATCAACACCGCGGTGGCCAGGCGGAGCAAGGAATCTTCGTTGGGGAACAAGGTGGCCACTCGCGTGCGGCGTTTGATCTCGCGGTTGAGGCGTTCCAGGAGGTTGTTCGTTCGGAGGCGGCGGCGGAGTTTGGCGGGCAGGGCGAATACGGTCAGGCCCTCGGGCACGTTGGCCTCCAACCAGCCGGCCAGCTTGGGCGCGGACGTGGCGTACTTGTCGACCATCCGCCCGAGAAGCCGCTCCGCCTCGTTGCGATCTGGGGCGTCGAAGACATTCCGCAACTCGGCGCTGGCGTCTTCTTGCGAAAGGTTAGGATCGCGCAATAAACAACTGTCGCGATATGGCCGTGGGGCACGATTCCATCGTGCCTGGCAGTGCGCCTGTGAGCGCGTTGAATCAGCGGGGTGGAAGTCCCCGCCAGAGTATGGTCTGTACTTTGTAACCGAAGGTAACTGCGTTCTCGTGAGAGGAGGTGGAGAGCAACCGGAGGTGAACGGCCCGGAACGTGTCAACCGGTTTGAGACAACTCCTCGTCGGAATTAGTGTAGCGCGGCAACTCTAAGGTACGGGGTTCCGGCCCGTCGGCCGGGGGGTTGATCCGGACTTCGCTGGGCAGGTTGAGCGGCCGTGGCGGCTTGCGGACGAATCGCTCGGGGTGGTCGGCGTAAGCCGCGTCGAGCACGGCTTGGCGGGCCGCGAGTACCGCATCGGCCTGGCCGTGGTGGACCGTGGCTGGGGTGAGCAGTGCCAGGCCCCCGTGGTGGTGCTCGAAGTTCTGCCAGTGGAAGAACGTCGAGCAGAACGCGATCGCCCGGTCGTATGAGGCGAAGCGGCGGGGGAACTCGGGGCAGTGCTTGAGGGTCTTGAATTGGCTTTCGGAGAACGGGTTGTCGTTGGAGACGTGCGGCCGGCTGTGCGACTTGGTGATGCCCAGCGTGGCCAGCACTTGGGCTCGTTTTCTTCGATGGTTGGGCCCGAGCCGCACGATAGGACTTGCCTTCCAACCTCCGGTCGGGTGTTTACGCGCGCAACACTTTCGAGCCGCCGCGGATGAAACGTTCGGCGGTGGAGCCTTCGACGCGTCCCAACCGCATGAGGGCGGCAGCCAGCGCCTCGATTCCCGAACGGTGTTCGCGGACGATCTCGAACGCGGCCTCCTCGCCACGTTTCATCATCAACTGCTGCGCCCGCCGGTCGTCGGGGAAAGCCTGGTTCGCGCTGTCGCGGATTCGGTCATAGTCGCCGGCCAACGCTGCCGGGGAGGTCTCGATGTCGAGCAAGAACTCCGCGGCCGGTCCGCAGGCCGAATAGATGATCAACCGCATGACGTCCTCATGCGTCTCGCCGGGGATGGCTTCGATCCCCAATTGGCAGACGCCGACGCGGTCGGCCTCGCTGGCCTTCACGGCCTGGATCGACAGCTCGCGGATTGGCCAGCCGAAACAGCTCGCGGCCGCCGCGTGCGCGCTCTCATGTACGGCATCGGGCCATTTGTCAGGCTGTTCGTGCATCGTTCAAGCCTCTCGCGCCGGGGCACCGTTGGATGCCGGACAAGTTGGGAGGCCACAAGCCTGCCGGGCGATGTGGTCGGTCACCCCCGCCGAGTGTGTCCTGCGGGCCTTTGGCCGGGCCTTCCGGCAATCCTCGCCCTCACTCCTACTGTTATAAAGATAGCATCGCTAATCGCGACGGGAGGGCACCCTGCGGAGGGGGCATGGACGCGCGCTCTGCTTGCCTCTCCAGGCTGGGATAGCTCTAGCGGTTATTCCTAAGATTCCGGCGCCCGTCTGCCGATGCTACCCAAGTGCTACATTCCCCGTTCGGAGGTCCCTGCGGCCTCAGCCATCCGTGCCGAGTAGGCCTCCGAGACGTGGTCAAGAGGGGCAAGCTGTCAAAGGGGGGCTACCGGTGCGCAGGGCAAAGAGAAGTCACGTCGGTCAGGTTATGGTGGGCTGCTTGCTGCTGGTCGCTTGCTCAGGGGGCTGTTGTAGGCCCAGACACGGGGTGATCTTCCGTGGGGACTGGTCGCTGGAGATGAACCGGATCCCCTGGTTAGTCAGCCGGACCGATGCCCACGACGAATGCTCCGTGTCGGCGGTCGATTGCGTGGGCGGACGTCTGCCGGAGGGGGAGATGTCGGCCCGCCTCCCGTGCGGAAGCCCGGCCGCGGCATCACCGTCGGCTGACGAGACCTCCTACTACCTGCGGAAGGGTAGGGATTCTAGCATTTGCCGTGGCTGCGGCCAACCGACTTGCGCAGGGTCCGTTCAACCAGCCAACGCCACGGAGTCCTACCTCCATCCCCGCTTCCACCCGGTACCCACCGGCCCGGTGTTCCTGCCACGGCGCGAAAGCTATGCAGCCATCGAAGAGAACTCGCACCCGCACAGATCAGGCACGTCGGCCCCATTGCCACCTGAGATCCAGGTTGTCCCGACGCCGGACCTAGGTCCCGACGAGGGCTGGAAAGCGAAGAGTCCGCCGCAGGGCGGTGCGGGCGCGCCCGGCTCCAGTTCGAGCACGTCGTACTGGTGGGACTCAAGCCCGGCCCGGTTGCTCAAAGCCTGTCTGGCAGAGGATCTGGAAAAGATGGGATGACCAGACGAAGAAGCTTCTGGGCAGTCGTGCCCTCAATACGAATACCCAGTCCACCGAAAAACCCTATCTCGCCACACCCACGGGAGTCTAGGTAACTTGTTCCGCGTAGGACACCCCTGATCAAGGCACCGATAGTGCAAGTCCGATCAATCAAGGGTGTCCCACACAATCGCGCGGAGGCGACGGGTTCGTGTGGCGACCCGGCTGACATGGTAGCCGCGACGTTTTCCCACTAGCGCCGATGGATCTCCTATGCCCGACCGACCCGTTTCCCACTCGTTGACTGCCCGCCGGACGATCACCGCTTGCCTGATACTCCTCTGTGGCTCTGCGTTGTTGCCCGCGCGCTTGGCTGGCTCCGAATTGCGGCGGACCCCGATCGTCGAAGCGGTGGAGGCAGCCCGGCCTTCCGTCGTGAACATCCGGGGGGAGAAGACGGTCGGAGCGACCACCGCGCAACCGGTGGTTGGCGAAGCGGGTCGGCGCGTCAACGGGATGGGCACCGGCGTGGTCATCGATCCGCGCGGTTACATCATCACGAACCATCACGTGATCGACGGCGTTCGCGAGATCCAGGTCACCACCGCCGACCAGACGCGGTACACCGCCACTCTGGTCAACCGCGATCCGGAGACCGACTTGGCGATCATCAAGATCGACTCCACCGAGCCGCTGCCGGTGATCAGCATCGGAACGTCGAGCGACCTGATGCCCGGGGAACCGGTGGTCGCGGTCGGCAACGCCTACGGCTACGAGCACACCGTGACGCGAGGAATCATCAGCGCGTTGCACCGGGCCGTCCAGGTCGACGAGGCCCAGAACTACGACGACCTGATTCAGACCGACGCGAGCATCAATCCGGGCAACTCGGGCGGACCGCTGTTGAACATCGACGGGGAGATGATCGGGATCAACGTGGCGGTTCGGGCGAACGCCCAAGGGATCGGGTTTGCCATCCCCGTCGACAAGGCGGTGGCCGTGGCCGCCAAGCTGCTGGCCGCCCACAGCCTGCAAAAGGGCTGGCACGGCTTGGAGTTGGCAACCGACTCCGCCGACGATGGGCCGGGATCGGTGGTGGGATCGGTTGCGGAGAAGAGTCCTGCCCAGGAGGCGGGCCTCCAGCCCGGCGACGTCATCACCAGCGTTGGCGATGTGGAAATCACCCGGCCGCTGGACTTCCATCGGGCGATGGTGGCGATTGAGACGGGCCAGTCGGTCGACGTGGTGGCCCGTCGCGGCGACGAGACGCTCAACCTGACTCTCCGGTTGGTTGGGGTGCCGAGCCATCTGCAGGCCCCCGTCGGTCGCTACTGGGAGCTGTTGGGCGTGGAGCTCAAACCGATCCCCACGGAACAGTTCCGCGAGCAGCACCGCACCCGATACCGCGGCGGTCTGGACGTCACCGCCGTACGACCGGAGAGTCCGGCGGCCAACCAGGGACTCCGCCGGGGCGACGTTCTCGTGGGAATGCATGTCTGGGAAACGGTCTCCTTGAAGAACGTCGACTATGTCGTCAACCACCCCGACTTGGCCAAGATCAACCCGGTCAAGTTCTACATCCTCCGCGCAGGCGAGACCCTCTACGGCTATCTGCCGGTCGCGGTGGCCATGACAGAGACCGTGCAGCGTTGACGGGGCGTTCGTCGGCCACTCCCCGTTGCGCGGCGACTCGGGCCACAGCAAGACGAGCCTCATTGGCCGGGCGGATCTGAATCCGCGACGCCCTGAAGTCCGGCACGCGATCCTGCTGCGTCGCTTCCCGCTGCCTCCCCCTCCAGGTCCGCCCGAAACTCGGATCGCAGCACCACCGGCCATGGACTCTCGACACGGAAATCCGGTATTCTAGGGAGCTGGCAGGCAATCGCGCCCCCTCCGAAGCAGCGCAAGGAACCGTGGTCTTCCCGTCACTCGGACACCCTCTGCACGGGGTTTGTTCGTGCCCATGGAATCGGAACTGATCGCACACCTCCGCCGGCGGCTCCCGTCGCACCCGCTACTCCGATTGGGGATCGGCGATGACGCGGCGGTGCTGCGATTGGCGGAAGTGGACGACTGCGTGTTGACGGTGGATCTGCTGACCGACCACGTCGATTTCGAGCTGGCCCGGGTCGACCCGCGACGCGTCGGGCGCAAGGCGTTGGCCGTCAACCTGAGCGATCTGGCCGCCATGGCCGCCGAGCCGCTGGCGGGCGTGGTGGCGTTGGTCTTGCCTCGGGAAGGCGGCATGGAGCTGGCCGTGGCCTTGTACGAAGGGCTCCTGCCGCTGGCTGAGCAGTATGGCGTGGCCATCGCCGGCGGCGACACGAACAGTTGGGACGGCCCGCTCGCCCTGAGCGTGACGCTGCTCGGCAAGGTCACCCCGGTCGGGCCGCTCGAGCGAAGCGGTGCCATGCCCGGCGACCGGATCGTGGTCACTGGGGCGTTCGGCGGCAGCATCCTCGGGCACCATCTCGACTTCGAGCCTCGCGTCGCGGAAGCCTTGCGCCTAGCCGAAGCGTACGAGCTGCACGCGGGGATCGACGTGAGCGACGGGTTGTCGATCGACCTTGCGCACCTGGCCCGTGAAAGCGGATGCGGGGCCACGGTCGAGATCGAAGCAGTGCCCGTGGCCGAGGATGCGTGTCGGTTGGTCGACAGGCTCGCCGACGGCTCCACCCCGTTGGAGCACGCCCTGAGCGACGGGGAGGATTTCGAGCTGATCCTGGCCGTTCCGCCGGGGGAAGCCGACCGGATGCTGGCCGAGCAGCCGTTGGACGTGCGGCTCACGTCGATCGGCCGGTTCGTCCGGGAGCCGGGGCTTTGGCAACAAGACGCCCAGGGCAAGCGGGTCCCGCTTGTGCCGCGTGGATACCAGCACGAGTTCGACTGATGGATCGATTCACCTACGAGGCCCCCGACGAAGCAGCCACGGCGGCGCTGGGCGCCGCACTGGCGGAAGTGCTGCCCGACGGGAGCGTGGTCGCGTTGTGCGGGACCCTGGGAGCGGGCAAGACCCGGCTGGTCCAGGCGATTGCCGAGGCCAGCGGGGTCGACCGTCGCGACGTGCTCAGTCCCACCTTCGTCCTCGTCCACGAATACCAGGGCCAACGGCCGATCTACCACCTCGATGCCTATCGAGTCCGCGACGAAGACGAGTTCCTGGAATTGGGGCCCGAGGAGTATTTCGAGGGCGATGGGCTGGCGCTGGTGGAGTGGGCCGACCGGGTCGAAGGCTGTCTTCCGCCCGAGCGAATCGAGATCCGCGTGGAGGTGACGGGCGCTCGGTCACGCCGGTTTGAGGTCCGCACGACGGGGGACCGTTACCGAACGATCGTCGGCCGTCTGAAGTCGATCCTCTGATCCGCCGTAAGGGATTGCTCGAAAACAACTTGTGTCTCTCGTTTATCCCACGCGTATCCCCCTCGTACTGGTGGTGTGTCGCCGTTCTTTTCGGACGAATCCGCGACAATTCAACTTGTCGAGTGGGTTCGGTACGATATAAAGCATAGAGACTACACGATCCCTGGCAAAGGACCGGAACCATGCGGATTCTCTCCACGGCCGCGATGATCGCCGCGTTTGTCGCGCTGGGCTCTCAGCCGGTTGCCTGGGGTCAGCAGCAGCAACAGCAGCAATCAACCCGCACGCAGAACCTCTCGGTCCTCTCAGGGGGTGGAGGCGGCTCAACGGGCGGAGGGGGAGGTGGCAATTCCGCCCCCGGCATGGGCGTCGTAACCCCCTATGAGGCGGGGGCGTTTGTCGGCGCCAGCGCTGAGGACGTCAGAGACGCGATGATGGCAACGGGCGCCATTCGCGATGGGGGCCAGGGTGCGGGACGCGGCCAGGCAGGGCCCGGCTCTTCCCAATTCGGCCGCGGTTCCCAGTCCGGGCGAAACACTCAAGGTAGAGGATTCGGAGCCCGCAGGAGCACCGGGGAGATTCGCGCGAGATTGCGGGCGGGGTTTAGCATCACCCGACCTGCGCCTGCTCAGCGGAGTTCGACGTTGGCTACTCGATTGGAGAAGTCGAGCTGGCTGCGGCCCCAATCGCCCATGGAGGTAGCGATTGAGGGAGGGACGGCGATCCTTCGCGGAGTGGTTGCCACGGAGCACGACCGAGTGTTGGCTGAGCGGGTGGCAAAGTTGGAGCCCGGGGTCCGCCAGGTCGAGAATCTTCTGACGTTGGCTCCGGCCAGCGAGAGTCCGTCGACGCGGTAGCGTTCTGGCCCGTCTCAAACACGTCACTTTTCGCCGCGTTTACGGCATGCGCTGGCGGCTTGGCCGCCGGCCCCCGGTCGACTGGCCAGCGGGATTTCGCGACCGGCGTCAGCCGCCCGAGACGCGGCGGGATCGGGATCGTGGCCGTCTTCATTTTCCCGTTCCGATCGCCGTCGACTTCGTCCCCGGACCGATCGTCCGGGAGAGCCTCTTGGTACGCCACGGGCCGTACAGGCGTTGTCCGCGACTTGACGCGCTCGATGTGACTCGTCGATCCCGCGGTTTTCGTCGTGACCGGTGGCGAGCTGCCCGGCAGGGCGACCCGCGTCTGGTCGCTGACGATCGCGGGCCCCTGGGTCGGATTGAACCGGCAGATGAGGCCGACGTCCTGTTTCGGTCCCCCGGCTTGGTCCCAAGGGATCCAGACGCTGTACGAGTGACCGAGCTCCGACTCGCTGTAGTGCCCCGCAAATTGCTCGGCGGTGAACGCGTATTTTCGATCCGACGTGCTGCCATTCGGATCGCGATTGTCCTCATCGAAGGCGTACACGACCAGCGAGCCGTCGACCCGCAGCGGCGTGTCCCCGTCCGGACCGAAGAACATCAATCGGCCGCCGAAACCCCGTGTTGGGGGACGATCCGGACGTTGGAGCAGGACCTCACTCCAGACGGCCACCACCTTGGCCGGCGTCTGCGGCTTGTCTTCGCCCAGCGGAAACCACTCCGTCGGTCGCCTCCAATCCAGTTGCGTACAACCGACGAAGGACGCCAAGCAGACAACTCCTAGAAGCACTTGTGATAGCCGCGTGAGTGATCGCATGCCAGTCTCCCATCCTACGGGCAGAACGCGTACATCTGAACCGGTGGGGGCCGCCGCACCGGCACCTCGCTGCCCGCAGACCCTAGTAAACGCTTGACCGATCGTAGTTGTGGACATCGGTTCCCGTTGGCTTGCCGATTCCTCCCTGGAATCGAGCAACTCCCGGCTCCGAGTAGCGTGTGTAGCCCTCGACGTCGTAACGCGCCGGCGGAGTCGTCCCGAACGACGGTCCGGTCGGCCCGTAGCCGTACCTCGGATCGACGGTCGATGGTCGGTCCGTGGCAGGAGAATCAGTCGCCGGGCTACGCGCGCCGCGTTCAACGCCGGCCGGGTACCGGGTCGCCGGATTACCCGTTTCCGGGTACGTCATGGGGGGATAGACCGGGTTACTCGCCGGTTGGTAACTGGTCGCCGGGTAACTGGTCGCCGGGTAACTGGTCGCCGGGTAAGTGGTCGCCGGGTAAGTGGTCGCCGGGTAACTGGTCGCCGGGTAACTGGGAACTGGGTAGTTGGCCCCTGCGTAACTAGTCTGCGAATTGGTGAAGGGCAGAGTACCGGCGGCGCGATACCTTGTCGAGCTTTGAGGAGCCGTCGGGGCCGCCAGCCTCACGCGCTGGTCGTAGCTGGCCCGCTGGATGTCGCCGCGTGGATCGGAAACGACAGGATTCGACGTCGAGCCGGGTCCGATTCCCACCCCTTGCTCGGGCGCGGGTGCCGCCTGGTGCGACGTCGCGCCCTTCTGTTCTGGGGCCGGGGGCAGAGGTTCCATGATGAACGGCGTCTGGTCCGCCTCATCGGGGCCGCTTGGTTGGTCCTCAGGCGCCAGTTTCGGGGCCAAGATGGCCTGGGCACTCGGGTCGAGATCGGGGTAGATGACGGGTGTCTGGCCGGTCCGGTCAAAGGGATCGCCGTGGACTTCGAGCACGTCGGCGAGGCACCAGTTCATTCGCGCGGCCTCGATCTGCTTGACCACCTCGGCATCCTCCTCGTTCTCCACCACGTGGGGAGTCAGGATGATCAATAACTCGGTCTTCTCCACGGTTACGCTATCGTAGCGGAAGAGACGCCCCAGGACCGGGACGTCGCCCAGCCACGGCACCTGGCGATGGACTTCCGACGTGTCCTTGGTGATCAGACCGCCGAGGATGACCGTCTGGCCGTCCATCGCGCTGACGGTGCTCTGCGCCTCGGCAATCTCGATCCGCGGCGCGCGGAGGACGCTCCCGTCGGCCGCGACGGAAATGGGAATGCCGTCCTCCTCCGGCCCCACCTTGGACCGGCTCGCCGTGACCTGCATGACCACCAGTCCGTCGGGGTTGATTCGCGGAATCACGTTGAGCTGGATCCCCACGTCCACGTATTCGATATTGAAAGTCTGGCTACCCAGGTTGGTGGCGGGGGAGACGCTGGTGATCGTGGGCACGTTTTCGCCCACGTGGACGATGCCTTCGATGGTGTCGACGGTCATGATTTGCGGTCGAGCCAGCACGTCCAATCGTCGATTCTCCTGGAGCGCACGGATGAGCACGCTGACCGCCTCGCTGGAGGCCGAGATCACGAGCCCCCCGTAGCCCAAATCGCTGTTCTGTCGTCCCAACGCGAGGCTGGAGAGCCCCTGGGTGCCCACGATATTGGAGCCGGCGGCGGTGGTGTTGTTGCCCAACGGGATCGTCGTATTGTTGAACAGGAACCCGGGGATGTTGCTGATGCTGCGGTCGAAGAGGATCGAGTCCTGCAAGCCCAGCTCCACGCCGAACTCGTCGGTGTCGTCCAACGTGACCGCGGCCAGCAGGACCTGGATCACGACCATGGGCGGCCGGGCATCCAGCTTCTCGACCAGGTCGATGATCCTGTCGTAGAACCGTTCCGTCGCGCTGATGATCAAAGCATTGGTGATCGCCTCGGGCACCAGCACGACCTCGCGGTCGGTCTGCTCGATCGAGCTCAAGAGCCCCTGAACGGGCTGTTCAGCCTCGAGCTCGCTGGAGAGGAACTCGTTGACCGCATTGGCCACGTTCTCGGCGGACGCGTTCTTCAGACGCATGACCACGGTCTGGCGCATACGCAGATCGCTCTCGTCCAGGCGCAGCAGGATCGCCTCGACCAACACCAGATCACCCGTGGAGCCCGTCGCGATGATGCTGTTCGTCCGAACGTCCACGGCAAACCGCAGGAATACGAGCGAGCTGTCCTCGTCGGTGGCCCCGGTCCGAACCGCCGGCTCCGTGGCTTGGGTCTGGGTGCCGAACAGATCGCCCAGCATGTCGAGCAGGTTCGAGGCGTCGCCGTGCACGATGGTGAAGACCTTCACCTGGGCCTCGGCCGTCGGCAGTTGATCGAGTTGGTTAATCAACGCGGCGATCAAGGGCATGCTGTCGGCCGAGGCGGTGATAATCAGAGCATTGGCCCGCGTGTCCGCCGTGACGAGCACGTCGGTGAGAATCCCCGAGTTCAGAGTCCGCTGGCCGTCGTCGTCGGTTGTGACGAACTGCAAGCGGATCGATTTTCGCTCGAACTGCTCCCCCATGCCGGCGGTTCGCTGGACGACGGCACGCTGCCCCGTCCTCTGGCCGTACATCTGCGCCGTGATGGCGTCCTGGAGCACCGGAGCCAGGTCTTCGGCCAGCGAGTTCTTCAGCTTGAAGATACGGACTTCGTTGACGGTCTCGTTCTCCGGGGCGTCGATCCGTTCGATGATCGCCGCCACCTCGGCCATATCGCGCGGGCTTGCCCGCACGACGAGCGAATTCGTGCGAAAGTCCGCCGTGATCTGCACGCGCGTGGCCAGGCCGCCTTCCTCGTCCTGGTCCTGCTCCTCAAAGAACTCGACCAGGGACTCCTGGGCGGTTTCCGCCGGCGTGTTCTTCAGGCGGAACACCTGGAACTGCGCGGTCGGCGGCACGGGCCGATCCAACCGCTTGATCAGATCGATAACCGTGTCGACGCTTTCCTGCCGACCGATCAGCAGCACCGCGTTCGGTTTCGCCAGGGCCGTGATGCTCACGTCCCCCTGACGGACCGAAAAGACTTCCTCGTAGAGCTTGTTCAGAAGCGTGCCCAGCGATCGGCAGTCGACGTGCAGCAGGTGATACACTTCGATCACCGGCTTCTCGATCTCGCTGATCTGTTCGATCTGCTCGATCAGCTGGACCACTTTTTGGACGTCGCGCTCGTGGCCGCGAATCACCAGAATGTCGGTGCCCGGCAGGATCTCGATCTGCACCGCCCCGATCAGGCCACCCTCTTCCGAAACTCCTTCCGCGAGCTTGCCACCGGGCACCAATGCGCCCGCGGTTCCCTCGGGCGTCGCAGGCGGTTGGCCGGCGGGAGCGGGAGGGGCGGGAGCGGTATCCGCGGATGTCTTTGCCACGGGAGCGGGCGCCGACGGATCCGGTTGCTGGTAGGCCATGGCGAGCCGCAACTGGCTTTGCCGGTCGGAGGCGGATGCATTATCCGGTCTGGTCCCTTCGAGCGACTGGCTGGTCTGGATCGCGTGGATCACTCGCTCGACGTCGGCGGTTCGGCCCGCCTTCAAGGAAAGCAAACGCGTGCTCCGTTCCACCGACGCCTCCGGGCTGTCCAACACGTGGAGCAAGGGGATCGAGGTCCCGAGCGCGTCTGCGGCCCCTTCGATCTTCACGCGGTTCGAGCGGCGGTCCACCGACAATCGGAGCGCCTGTCCGCCGGCCAAGGTCAGCCGGTAGGTCGACGCATCAGGCTGGGTGCTGGCGACCGGGGTCAGTCGGTCGGCCAGCATTCGCACCAACGCCGCCTCGAACTGCTCGCCCGTCGTGTGCCAGAGCTGGACTTCTTGGGAAGTGTAGGAAACGGGACCCGCATTGGCGGATGAACGCGGGGAAGAGGGGGCATTCGAACGGGGAGACTCGCTGGCCGCGCCGGGCGTCCGCTCTTCCGGCAAGCGGTCGGCGATCTGGGACTGAACGTCGGGGGGGGCCATCACCAGGACCTGGGAAGTTCGTTGGTCGGGAACCACGCGGACGCTCGGATTTCTGCCGAACTCCTCGTGCAGCCGGGCGGCTACCGAATCCGCGCTGCCGGGCCGGCAACGGTAGATCTTCAGAACGGACTGGGAGGCCAACGGTCGGGGCTTGGCGGCCGTGCCCGTTTCGTCCCCTCTTGGCGAGCTCACCGCCGCCTGGGCGACTTGGTGGGGCTGGAGGAGACTGGCGGCCTGGAGAGATTTAGCTTGGCGAAGGGCGATCGGTGCGGTACTCCGATCGCCGGATTCCCCATCACCGCCGGCCAGCAGCAGTCCGGTCACGGCAGCGACCAGCAGCCCCAGCGGCACCGCAACGAGGAGTAGTCTTCCGTGGCTTCGAAGAACCGACATGTAACAGCCTCCCTTTTCCCCTGATGCAAGGGGTAAATACGGACTGAAACCATGATGCGCAGGGTTTGCGCGATAGGAATAATCGGCATATCCCGCATATCTTCTCCACCAAATGGCCCCCAGAAGGGATCGAAGCGCCGGAAGGAAGCGCAGCCCCCTGCCGGGACATCCGTTGGACTTGGACGAGCGCGGCACTGGTCCAACTCGTTTC
>DATKZH010000725.1:0-2856 GCA_035528065.1 Thermoguttaceae bacterium
AGCCTCGGACCCTGAATGCGTGGTAAAGTAAACTCGTGGACATGCTGGCTTCTCCTTGTGAAGTCGAATCCCAAAACTCCACAAAGAACCAGCATGTCCGCCTCTTTGCAACCCCAGGTACGCTTCAGCCGGATGAACCACTTTGTCCAGTCGCGCAAACCGGTCTACACGCTGTCGTCCACGGAAAACGCCGCATTCATCGCGGCCGCGATGACCTACCTCCAGGATTCCCCGGTCGACCGAGCCTGTTTCTATCGCGGGGACACCGGCAGGACGGGGCTGTTCGAGCGGGACGGCAGCTATCGAAAAACGGCCTACGCCTTCAAGGCGCTGGGCGCCATGCTCGACACACCGGGGCGTCTCGCAGTGACGGGGGCTGACAATCTGGGTTTCGCGGTGCTGGCCGGACGATCGGCTGACAAGATGAGCGTGCAAGTGCTCCTCAGCAACTACGAAATCCCGGAGGCCTATCGAAACCGGCCTCTGGGGCGTGCCGCCGGTGGTGGATTGCCGCGGCGCAGGGATATACGCTATGAGAACAACCGCGGTTACCATCTGATGGTCCGCCGGCTTCCCTGGGGCAACGGCCGGTTCAGCATCACGCGTTACCGCACGACTCCGACCGAGAATTGGATTGAGACACGCAGTTCGGGTGAGGGAGAAACCGTCGAGATCGGCAACTCACTGCCGCCGCCGGGGTTCGAACTGATCGTGATCGGTAAGCAATAGCGAGGCTGCTATGGCACATCCGCTGCAACCACTGCCAATCGCGTTTCTCATCCTGGTGCAAGCTGTCGCCACCGTGGCCCAGACGCGCGGCCCGCAGTCGGGGCCGACACCGAACGCCTGGACGCCTTCCGATCTACCCGCCAAGGGACCGCGGGGCGCCCGGCCGTGGCGCGCTCCGAACGGCTCGGCACCGTCCGGTACGATGCCCGAGTGGCGGCAGGGTTCCCAGCCGTGGCGAGGTCGGAACAACTCAACACCTTCTGGCGAAGTTCCCAAGCGGCCCGGAGGGGCTCTGTCGGCAATGACCACGAACGCCTCGGCGCCTTCCCATCTCCTCCACCGCGGCGACCTGGAAATCTTGACCTACGAGACGGAGCAGGACTACGACCGACTCCAGGAACTCTACCGAGAGAGCCAGGACTGCAAACCCGAGCCCGGCCTGATCACCACCCGGTATTACCGATCGGACACCGATGGCTCGGTGCAGCCATACGCGGTCTGGCTGCCCCGCGACTACGCGTCCATGCGGAAATACCCGTTGGTGATCCAACTGCACGGGACCAACTTTCACGAAGTTCTCTCGGGTTCACGCCTGGCTTACCGTGGTATGGGAGGGCGCCAATGGATCGAGCCGGACCTGCCGGTGATCTACGCCCATTGCTTCGGCGGCCCGACGACGTTCTATCAAGGCATGGGCGAAGTCGACGTGCTGAAAGTGATCGACGAGCTGAAGCGCCTCTTGCCGATCGATCCGGACCGCGTTTTCATCATGGGGCATTCGATGGGCGGCGCCGGCTCCTACACGGCGGGGCTGCACCACCCGGATCAGTTCGGCGGAATCATGGCCTTCGATCCGGCAATGGGGACGCGGGTAGCGGCAGTTCCGGCGGAGGTGCCGAAATGGATGGAGCCGCAGATCGCGATCGTCTCCCCTGCCAAGCTGTACCCGAACGCGCGCAACGTGGACGTCTTCTTCAAGAACGCCGGGGCGGGCATCCAACGCTACTCGACCGAGTTCGCCGACGGCATCGTCGCCGAGGGCGGGTTCTCCACCGTCGAAGTTCTACCAGGCGTGCCCCACAGCTTTGGGGACCTTTATCACAATGCCGCGTGGGTCACGGAACTGATCTTGCATCCGGTTCGCCGCCGCCCCGCCGAGGTCAAGTTCTATACCAACACGCTGCAATACAATCGCGCCTACTGGCTCACGATCGATCGGCTGACTCGCCCCAATACCGACGCCCTCGTCGCGGCGACCTGCCAGGAGGGCTCGCTGCATGTCACCACGACGAACATCGACGCCCTGACGTTGCGATTAGGCGAAGTGCCGGCCCCAAAGGGGGCGTCGGCCACGGTCGTGATCGACGGGCGTGAAGTGTTTTCCGGGCCGCTAACCGAGGTGATTCACCTCTCGAAGGCCAGCGGCCAGTGGAAGCCGGGCCAGTGGACGTCGGACGGCCTCGTGAAACGCCATGGCTTGCAGGGACCCATCGGCGACGCCTTCAACTCGCGGTTCCTCGCTGTCTACGGCGAAGGCGACCGCGAGCTGGCCATTGCGGAGCTTGATGCGATCCGCAATCCGCCCGGCCCGCTGGATATCCATGCCGATTTTCCGATGAAGCCGGCCGCCAAGGTGACGCGCGCGGATGTCGAATCGGCGAATTTGATCCTGTTCGGGAGCCCCGAGAGCAACGCGGTGCTCAATCGCATCGCGTCTTCCTTGCCACCCGCCCTGCTGCAAGACGGCTCGATCTCTGTTTACCCAAACCCCGAGAACCCCGACCGCTATGTCGTGGTCTGGAACGCAAAACTCCTGAGCGCTGCGGATCCGGGCTTGCGTGCCGGTTGGATCATGCCGCTCAACCTGCTGCCCGACTACGTCGAGGTGAAGGACGGCAAGATCATCTCCGGCGGCCATTTCGACAACGAGTGGAGAATCAATTGGTTGCAACCCCCATCGCGCGCCCCCGCATGTTACCCAGTCTGCCCGGGCTAACGCGATTGCGAGGTATTTGCGTAAACTGGGGTGCGAAGAAAAGGGGCCCGGTGTAGAACATGGAAGCGGTTTTCACATGTTCCCATGTTGCACCCCCGGAGCCCCAAGGATGATTATCGAGGTGGAAGATC
>DATKZH010000726.1:0-5886 GCA_035528065.1 Thermoguttaceae bacterium
AGCCTCGGACCCTGAATGCGTGGTAAAGTAAACTCGTGGACATGCTGGCTTCTCCTTGTGAAGTCGAATCCCAAAACTCCACAAAGAACCAGCATGTCCGCCTCTTTGCAACCCCAGGTACGCTTCAGCCGGATGAACCACATTTCTTGCATCGCCGGCTCCAAGAAGCGGGCGGTCGCCGACTCCGGCTGCGACTCGTCCTTCGCTTGAGCCCCACCTTCCGCGGGAGACTCATCGCTTGCTGCCGCCCGCAACGGAAAGAGCGGACGATCCAAGTGGAAGGTTTGCCCCTCAGACGGGACCGTGTAGCGCAACTCCAGGAGGAACGAGTCGTCGGCCTCTTGGCCTACGAGTGGGATCAGGTACTCGTCCTGACGGCCCTGCTCGACCTCCAGCGGGACGCGTCGCCCGTTGATCCGCGGCTCGCTGTCGAACTGCCCGCCCTTGGGAATCTTCACGGTGAGCCGCTGGAGGGCGCTGCGCATCCGGTAGAGGGCCTGGACGGTGGTCTTGTCCGCCCGGGTGACGACCATCCGCAGCACGGCCCGCTCGATGCTCGTCTGCTGGACCTCCTCGAGCTCGTATCGAGCCGCGGCGATGCCGAGCGACCAGTCGTCGTGAAACTCGTACGCCGCCGCGGCGCCGCTCGACTCGGCCCCGGGCATCAGGTCGTGTTGAGGATCGATGGGTCGCAGGCCGACCGGCTCGTCCGACTCGCGCAAGTCGATCGTCTCCGCCTTGGCGAGCACGATCTGGCCCCAGGGGAGATCGGCGCCCACCGGCTTGAGTTGCGGGATCACGACCTCGACGGGTTTGCCACTGCCCACCTGCTCGTCGAGCTGCTGTTTCCACTCCAGCTCGATCTTCTGCTCGCCGATCAGCTCGGCGTCGCCGCGGAAACTCCAAGCGACGTAGCCTTCGGCGAGATCGTCCGGAGCGGGGACGATCTCCTTCTCCTGCATCGAGTCGGTGTTGTTCCGCAGTTCGGCGGCCACTTCCTTGGGCACGTCGATCCGCAGCGAATTCACGCTGCTATACAGAATGTCGTAGAAGAAGGTGGCCTCGTAGTTGACCGAGCCGTGCTCGATCCGCGCGATCAGCAGTTGCCGGACCCTCACCAGCGGCTTGCGACGCTCGGCGCGGAGCACCAATTGGCCGCGCTTCTGCGTGTACGCGTAGGCTTTCACCGGATGGACCGTGGAGCGATCGCGCCCGGGCGCCGGCTCCATCCCTTCGATGGCCGTGCCGGTGGTGATGCTGCGAAACCCCTCCGGCTCGTCCTCCACCGGGTTGACCAACAGGTTCTCCGTCGCGTAGACGACCAGGCGTCCCGAAGCCCGCTCGACGGAGTCGGGAGCGACCTGCGGGATCGCCAGAGGCACGTCGGCCTTGCCGGCGGGGGTCAGCAGGTCGGGCTCGTCGAGATCCTTTTCCAGTTGGACAAACAGCGCGACGCGGCCAATCGCCTTGCGGGCCAGGTTGACCACCAGGCGCGTCTCGTCGTCGCCTTCCAGATGATGCGTATCGACCTCGACGGCCGCTGCTCCGGCCGCTTCTCGGCCGCGGACGTCGCGGACTTCGTATCCGGCCGGCACGTCCAGATCCAGGCGAAACACCCCCGCTCGTTCGACCGTGTACACGGTCAGCACGTCGAGCGAGATTCGTTTGGGCTCGAGTTGTGCCTCGACGAGCGAGTCGGCGACGATCCGCGGCTGGACTTTTTCCAGGCTCAACCGGAGCTCGAAGGGCACGGCGGCGTAACGGTAGGAGAAGCTCCAGTCGGCCCGCTTGAGCGCGTCGGGCAGCTCGGCCGCGTCGACCTGCAACAGACCGCTCGCCTTGCTCGCCTCCGCCCTGAGGCCCTCGGCCACTTGGACCACCACGACCCCCTGTTGCCGGCCGACCCCGAGTGCCTTGACCACCGGGACCTGCACTTCGGCGGAGACTTGGTTGGGGGCTTCCTTCTCGCCCTCGTCGCGGGCGAACTTCTCCAGTTCCACGACCACCTTCTGCGAACCTTTGGCCGGCTGAAACAGCTCGACGGTGATCTGCTGGCCCGCGTCCGTTGCTTCGACACTCCACTGCCGCACGTTGGGGTCGAAGACGTTGACCACTTTCTGCCCAGCGGGCACCTCGATGTTCAGCGCGCCCAATTCGGCCCGGCTGATCGCATAGGCCAGTTCCGCGCGGGTCCGCGTGACGCCCTCATTGATCGATACTTGCTGCTCGGCCTGGACGCTGGCCAACGCCTCCAACCCGGTGGCCCCCTCTGCTTTCGGGGTCCATTCTATGCGGACGGTGGGGGCCGCCCCCACAAACGCCAGCACCACCGTCTCGTTTGGCCCAGGGGCAGGTCCCGCGGGACCACCCCCCTCTCGCGGGGAGTCCGGGACCTCCGTGGCCGCGATCAGCGGGTGAAGGTCCACCTTGACGCCTGGCTCCGGAATCCGCACGCGCCAGCGGCTCACCGGGGCCTGCGGGGCCTGGAAGGAGACGCTGTTCTGGCCGGGTGCCCGGGTGATCGCCTTGGCGTACTCGAGCGAGAGCTCGATTTGCTGGGGCTGGTCGCCCTCTTTGTGGATCAGGAGCTTATAGCCGGCGTCGCCGTGGGCCACGATGCGGGCCGGCTGATCGCCCAGGGTCGCCTTGGTGATGGCGGCGTCGCCGAGCCGTAGCGGCACCTCGTTCCAGCCCTCGGCGAGGACCTCGATTTTCACCGTGGCCCGGACGCGAACCACGTCCTTCTCTGCCGTGGCCTCGTTGTTGATTTCGGTGATCAGGGCCCCGACGGGCGGTTTCTGCTCAGCGGGCGGCTTGGCCTTTTCCCGGGCAGCCTGCCACAACTCCTGGAATTTCTCGTACGGCAGGAAAACGCCGCGTCCCTCCTTTTCAAAGACTTTCCGCAGCTTCTCGTAAGGGATGTAGATGCTCTGCTCGCGGATGACCCTCTCCTCGCCCTCGGAGTCGGCGGCGGCGTTTTCCGGGGCGGCTTGGGCCAACGCGGACGTCGGGAACAGCGCGGCGACGACCGCCAGGATTATCGCGAGCACGGCAGGATTCGCCTTACCGATCATGGAAAGAGTCCTTGTGAAAGAGAGGATTGGGCGGATGTGACGAGAAACCGGCGCGGTTTGGCTTGCCGTTGATCGTGGAGAGCTTCCTGTCCCCCACAACAGAGGGGCCCCATGAGTATATAGGCCCTGGAGTGGCCCGGCACAAGCTATTAGACGACCCCGAGCCGGGAAAAGTTCTTCTCCTCACCCGGACTTGACGCTCAGGTTCAGAACTCAGCCCGCGGAATCAGTGGGGAGGGATCGATTGGGCCTGCCGGTTACTCCGGGCGTTCCCGGCCACCAGCTCCCAAACGACGTAGCGGAGCACTAGGCCGATGAGGATCAGGCACGCGCCGATCACGCTCCACCAGGCTGGAGTCTCTAACCCGAAGAGGAAGACCCAAAGAGGGTTCAGCACCGGCTCGATCAAAACGATGGCGACCGCTTCCTGACTGCTGACCGAACGCAACCCGCGGAGCATGAACGTGTACGGGATCGCCATTTGCAGGGCTCCGAACCCGGCCAGAACGACCAGTTGGCCCGGCGACGGCCACCGGCCGACGTAGATCACCCAGGGGAGCAAGGCGAGGGCGGCGACCGCGTGATTCAGCGCCACCAGCCAGGCCGGATTCTGGCTCCGCAGCTTCCGCATCAACATCAGCACCAGGGCGAACCCGATTCCGGACACGAGGCCGCAGGCGACGCCGAACTGGGCCTGCCCCCGGACCTCGAAAAAGAGGATCGTGCCCACGCCCACGCCGCCGAACACGAGCGGGATGAGGTCGCGGCCGACGACCGGTTTGCGGAGTAAGAACACGGAGATCAGGAACACCCACCAGGGGGCCGTGGACTGGAGCCAAATCGCATTGGCCGCCGTGGTCCGCGTCAGGGCGAGCAAGTAGGTGATGTTCATGAAGGTGAACACCAGGGCAAGCGGCACGAGATAGCCGCTGAACCGGGGCCGGCGAATCGTGGGGGCCAGGACCAGCGCGGCAAACAACGCCCGCCAAAACGCGAACAGCGGTCCCTGCACCTCCAGAGGCCAATCGTCCCAGATGGGCAGCTTAACAAAGAGCCCACCGGTGCTCCACATCAGCGCGGCGGCCAGGACCCAGAGCCGGCCGGCGAGCTTGCCGGGGGCGGGGGGTTCGCGGGACGAGAGAGGCGGCTTCATCGAGGTGCCCAAGGCGTGGTGGTCAATCAGGCTCGACAATGCTGACGCGGGTGAAACATGGGACGCGGCTTCGCAGTCGGGAGGCCCGCGCTACGGGGTTGGTGAGCAAGCCGGGCCGTTGGCCTTGGGCTGGGCAACCGGGAACTCCTCCCACCGCGAAGACTCCAACACTTCGACGTTGCCGCCCGGGGCGCGCACGATGAACGCGGCGGTGTCCGGCGTGTTTTCGATCAGCTTCAGGCCCTCTTCGGGCCCCAAGACGCTGACCGCCGAGGCCAGCGCATCGGCCGTGATGCCATCGGGGGCGATGACCGTCACACTACTATGATCCGTCAGGCCGAGACCGGTTCGCGGATCGACCAAATGGGAATAGCGTTTTCCTTCGATTTCCACGTATTGCCACGTGTCACCGGAGGTGGCGATCGCCCGATCCGCGAGCCATAGGTATCGACTGGGCGGGGCATCGGCCTCCAGGGCGGCCACTCCGATGATCCACCCAGGGCTATCCGGCGGCGGACCCCCCAATCGGATGTCGCCCCCGGCGTCGACCAGAGCCCGGTCGACTCCGTGCTTGCGGAGCGTGTCCAGGGCCTCGTCAACGGCATACCCTTTGGCGATGCCGCCCAGGTCGAGGCGCATGCCCGGTTTCAGCAGCTCTACTGCACGGCGCTCCGGATGAAGCCGGACGAGCCGATACCCAACGAGTTGCCGGGCGACTTCTAGCCGTTCGGGGGAGGGCATCTGCTCCCTCCGTCGGGCACGACGCCACAGGCGGACCACGGGCCCCACGGTGACGTCAAACGCCCCGCCCGTCCGCTCCGAGAGCGACTGGGCGCAACTCAACACGCGCCACAATTCGTCGCTGACGGCAGCCGCCCTCCCCTCAACGGCAGTGTCACACAACCGCCTCAGCTCGCTGGCGGCGTCGTAATCGCTCAGAATCTCGTTCAATTCGCGCATCCGCCGGAATGCGGCCTCCGCGGCGCTTTCGGCAATCGCTTTGTCCGACGCGTAGAGCACAATCTTGACGGGCACCGCCATCTCCACGCCGGAGAACTCGAAGCGTTCCAGCGCGGGCGGTTCCGGCGCGCCAGCGGCTATCGTCGCGATCAGGATGCCTCCAAGGGCCAGGCTTGCCACGCGCAACATGTCCTCCGGTCGATCGGGCCGCGGTCCGCGCGGTCTTTCTGGGTTCATGCGTGTTTGCATCTTGAGGGTTCGTGCAGGCGAGGCTCCCTCCCCAGCTTAGACAGTAGGTCCGCCTCCATGCAATTGGCCTCGCGGCCGGCACGCGCATCGGGAGACACAATTGCTTGCCTCTCGCTCCCATTCTCCGGAGTGGGGATGTCCTGTCCTTCCGAGGGGACTGCCGATCCAATCGTAACCCGCCCCTTTGCAGGCGCAAAGCGGTTGGCGTAAAATACCAGTCTGCCTGGCGCAGAGATCTCCGCTTAGGATCGGCCGAACAACAACTTCCGCATTTGCGGAGTAGTAGGCACACGCCGTGTGCCGTAACCGGCGGACGGCACACGGCGAGGCTGTGATTTTTTTCGGAGGCCCACTGGGCATGCCGGGAAAATGACGCTAGCTTGGATATCGTGATGCGGTGGTCGCTGTTTCCCGGAGCGTTGCCAGGAGAGGTACGTATGAGTCAATTCC
>DATKZH010000727.1:0-8169 GCA_035528065.1 Thermoguttaceae bacterium
AGCCTCGGACCCCGAATGCGTGGTAAAGTAAACTCGTGGACATGCTGGCTTCTCCTTGTGAAGTCGAATCCCAAAACTTCACAAAGAACCAGCATGTCCGCCTCTTTGCAACCCCAGGTACGCTTCAGTCGGATGAACCAAAACAAACCGTGAAGTGCGCTTAACAGGAGTCCTACAGAAATGAAATCGACTCGCTTCGCACTGTCCGCAAGGTCCTTCGTATGGAGAGCCGTGCTCTTGGCGACCGCCCTGGCAGTGTTCGGCTCGTCGGTAGCCGCCTATGAACTGTCCGATCACCCGAGGATCTTCGTGAACAAGGTTGGTGTACAATACCTGGTCGAGAAAGCGCGAGGACCGTTAGCCGCGGAATACGCGCTGATCAAAGGCGAGGCCGACCGAGCGTGCCGAGACGGCATTCGTTCCTCCAACAGCCGATTTCGCACGCCGGTCGAACAGATCTGCCTTGGAATCACGTATCTGGTCGAGAGGGAACTGGGACGCGACTCGGCCCCCTATGCGGAGGCGATCAAGGCGCACTGGAAAGACGGGCGGCTCCTCTCTCCAGACGGCATCGGACACTTCGGATACCACGCGCTGGTGTACGATTGGATCTACGACGCCATGACCCCACAAGAGCGTACGAAGTTTGGCAACGCCTTGGGGCCCTGGCTCCGCTGGTACACCGATACGCCGGAGATCACTCTGAAGTACGGTCACTGGCGATATAATCAGACCTGGGGGCCGGTCCATCTGAATACGCCCAACACTCGGGACGGCATTACGCCCAAGCTCTTTGTCGCATTGGCCATTCGAGGGG
Source organism: Thermoguttaceae bacterium (assembly GCA_035528065.1). Lineage (GTDB taxonomy): Bacteria > Planctomycetota > Planctomycetia > Pirellulales > Thermoguttaceae > DATKZH01. The sequence goes on from DATKZH010000727.1 coordinate 818, forward strand.
CCGGGACCGACTACGAAGACGACGCCGGCCGATTCCTGGATTCCTGGGCCAAGCGCATTCCCCGGGACTGCATCCCGGCTTTCGACGAGATGGGTGGCGTCTGGTCGGAGAGTATGGGGCACGGCAATTATGGTCCGATTGCGGTGATTCCGTGGGCCTTCGAGGCCTGGCGCACGGCGACCGGCCAGGACTTCTTCCAGCTCGGCGCCCCGACGACGTTCCTCAAGGGCATGACGCGGTGGGCCGTCCACCTTACGGTGCCTTTTGGCAACGAGACTGCCTGGATCGACGACAACCGGGCCGCCAACGTGAGCGGATTTGCACGGGTGGCGCCGATCCTGGCCGCCAGATATCACGACCCCGTGGCCAACGCGATTTGTGACGAAAGCCAGCGAGAGCAGTGGCATTCCATCCCATGGTACAGGTTTCTTTTCCATGATCCGCAGACGCCGTCCAGCGCGCCGCAAGCAGCCGGCTATCCGCTGGCGGCGCATTTCGAAGGCGGAGGGCACGTGTATATGCGAAGCGCCTGGGGCGATCCGAACGCCACCTGGGCCTTTTTTGGAGCAGGACCGAAGTTTGCGGGCCATTCCCGCGACGACGAGGGACATTTCCTGATCGCCAGGAAGGGGTACCTGGTGCTGCGCGCCGGAGGCAGCGGACACAACGACCAGGACTATTACGCCGGTGGCAGTCTGGCTTTCAATATTGTCACGATCCACGACCCCGAGGAGGCCTTCCGGCGCACTGACCCCGGTTCGGGTAGAATAGCGGAGGGGGGAACCAAGAATGAAAACGACGGAGGGCTCATCCGTCACGTCTACAGCGGGCACGGCCGGGACGACCGGGGCCGGATCGTCACCTATCAACACGATGCGCGGCTCACGTACGCGGCAGCCGACCTGACCGAGGGATACCATGACAACAAGGTTCGGGAGGTCACCCGTCAGTTTCTGTATCTGCGGGGAGCCCGCGAGTTCTTTGTGATCTACGACCGAATTCATGCGACCCGGGCAAGTTTCCCCAAGACCTGGTTCCTGCACATCCCCGGAGAACCACAAGTAACCGGGCGGGAAACCGTGCTCGTAACCGGCCACGTCTACGCCTACCAGGGCGATACGGCGACTTGGCTGAGTGATCCAGCCGGAAGGGGACCGGTGTTGAGCACGGGCCGGTCGCGCGCGTTTCTCAAGACCCTCTTGCCGGCGGGTGCGACGATTGTCAAACGAGGCGGTGATGGCCACCAACTGTGGGGGCACCCCCACGAACCCTCGGCCCAGTACAATCACGTGGGCAGTCGCAGCCTGCGTCCCCCCATTGTACCGTGGCGTCTGGAGGTGGAGGGGCCCGGAGGCGAGGCGAAAGACGATTTCCTGCACGTGTTGGAGGTCGGTGAAGAAGAAGATTCGGCCATGTCCCGCGTCGAGCTGGTCCGGACCGAGGGGCAGGTCGGCGTCTCATTGGATGCGGCCGGGACCCGCGTTGTCATCAACTTTGCGAACGAGGGGCCTCTGTCTGCTTCCGTTCAGATCGGCGACGGGCCGGAAGAAATGCTCGGCTCCGATAACTGAACGGATGAGACTGTTAACCCTCCCGCCGTGCAAGTCGCGCCAGAATATCGATCAGCAGTAGAGGCCGAGTCTTTCAGGTGCGCGACTCGATCACCCGTGGAAGTTGGAGATGCAATCATGGATCGGAACTACGCCTTGATGTCTTCGATCGCTGTTGTCTTGTGCTTGCCGTTCGCGCAGCCTTCGTTCTTACTCGCCGCGGATTCTCCGATAACGTTTGGTTTCGAAACCGATCTGGACACGTGGCGGCCGCGGGCAGAATCGATCACGGTGTCGCGCGAGGCGGCCGCGGGTGCGGTGCCGAACAGTATCGCACACCTGCACGTCCGGGGGCAAATCGAAGGAGGATGGAACTATGCACTATCCGACCCGCGACCGATTCAGCCGGGGCAACTGTATCGGCTGACGGCCCGAGTCCGGGTTGATCTGATTGGCACAAACACACTCCCACCATACTTGAAGTGCGAATTCGTCGGCTCGGAGCCGAGGAGTTCCCTGGGGCAGGCGCATACGACTCGCTATCAACCGGCTCAGCTCGGAAAGTGGCAGCAGTTGCAAGTCGAGTTTCAGGCGCCCGAGGAAGCCCGGGCGTTTTGGCTGGCGCTTGAGAAGGGCACCAATGCGCCGGCTGAGATCGACGCGCGTTTGGACGAGATCAAGCTCGAGCCGATCGAGCGCCTGACCGTGTTGGAGCAATTCCGCCTGGTACCATTTCCGGAAGAACTGAAAGAGGTTCGCGGCGTCCACCCTCGGCTCTATCTGGACGCTGCGGAAATCGAGGAACTGCAAGAAGCCATCGAGACGACGCATTCGCTGCTTTGGAGCGAACTCCACGAGTTGGCCGACCGGGCATCGAGGCGTGGCCCACCGGCCTACCGTGAAGACGACGGCCACAGCGGTGACGAACAGCTTTGGCAACGCGAGGTGGGCAATGCCATGCCGGCGATGGCCCTGGCCTACGTGGTCACCGGTGAACGTAAGTACCTCGAAGGGGCTCGCGACTGGGCCTTGGCTTCGTGCGGCTACAAGACGTGGGGGCCGGGCCGCATCGACGGCATGGACCTCGCGGCCGGGCACCAGCTTTTCGGGCTGGGGATCGTTTACGACTGGTGTTACGCGGATTTGGACGAAGCGACTCGCGCCACGATCCGCGAGACGATCGCCCACCGGGGGTCGGAGATGTTCGAGGCCGCCGCCACTGGAAAGATTTGGTGGGGGCAGTCCTATCTGCAGAACCATCTTTGGGTCAACGCGTGCGGGCTTTCGGTGGCCGGAATGGCCGTATTCGACGAGGTGGAGGATGCCGACTTGTGGATCGGCTTCGCGCTGGCCAAGTTCCGCCGAACCATGGACGCCCTCGGTACCGACGGGGCCAGCCACGAGGGCGTGGGGTACTGGGAGTACGGCGTCGAATACCTGCTCAAGTTCATGCACCTCTCGCGCCAACTGCTGGGCACGGACTTCTACCAACATGACTGGTGGCGCCGCACGGCACGCTATCCGCTCTATCTCAGCCTGCCGCGTGCGGCGTGGACGCGGTCCAACTCGATTGTCGACATCGCCGATTGCCCACGAGGACATTGGTACGGCTCGGACTACCTGCTTCGCGGGTTGGCTCGTGAGTACCGCGACCCGCACGCGCAGTGGCTTGCCGCCGAGATCGACGAGGCCGATGTGGCTGCGTCCGGGGCATCATGGTTGAACCTCGTATGGTACGACCCCGCCGTTCCCACGACACCGCCCGAGAAGTTGCCGACATTGCATCATTTCGACGACATGGAGATCGTCAGTGCCCGCTCGGACTGGTCGGGAGAGGAATCTTTGCTAGTCCTCAAGTGTGGCCCGTTTCTGGGGCACAAAGCCGTCGAGGAGTTCTCCTACGATCCGGGTGGAGGGCACGTGCACCCCGACGCCAACCATTTCGTACTCTTCGGGGTCGGCGAGTGGCTGGTGCGCGACGACGGTTATCGCTCTAAATGGACGGGCCAGCACAACACGCTGCTGGTGGACGATCGAGGGCAATTGGGCGAGGGACAACAGTGGTTCCAGGGCAACCAACCGCTGGCGGTGAAGGCGCGGCCACGGATCCTCCGCGCCGACGGCACGCCCGCCCTCGACCACATCGTCGGCGAAGCTAGTGAGGCGTATCCAGACGATCTTGGAATCGAGTCCTTCCGACGACACCTGCTCTTCCTCAAGCCGGATGTTCTCATCGTGGCGGACGAGATTCGACTGAAGGAGGCCCGGAAGTTGGAGCTGCGGTTTCATCCGGAACAACAAGGCGTTCGCCGTGACGAGCAGGCGTTCGTCTTTTCCGGGAAGTCGGCCACTCTGCGAATCGAGCCGCTGAACACGGAATCGGCGCACGTCGAGGCAACGCCCGTTGCCGTTGAGGGCCGGCACGGCGAAAAGGGGCAGGCGATGTACACCGTGCGTCTGGTGCGGGATGCCGCCTACTGGCGCAACGCCGTGGCTCTTTCGTGGGCGAAATCCGGCCGCGCGGTCAAACGAGTCGAACTCGACCGGCAGGGCGACATCGCCGTCTTCCGCAGCGGTAACCGGCACGTTTCTCTCGATTGGACGTCCGGAGAAACCGTCGACACCGAGGCTAGATGAGCAATGAACCGCTTTGCCATGCTGAACCGGGAAAGTCCTTCCGACTAGAGATGCTTAGCATGAGAAGGTGATGCGTGAATTCCATCTTCGCGACATTGTGCGTGCTCGTCCCGCGTTCCGGTGCCGAGTGTCGGGAGATATCATCCGGCAGGACATCGACGACCTGCGCGGTCACGGCCAATACTCGGAGTCGCTCCGCGCGGTCTTCAAATAGGTCTCGATTCTGGCGATTACATCGGGATTCGCGGCTGCGACGTCGCGGAGTTCCTCGGGGTCGCGTTTCAGATTGTAGAGCACCAGCGGCTCGTCTTGTTTGAGCCGGATGGCTTTCCAATCGCCGTGGCGAACGGCCTGCTGAAAACCACGCTCGAAGAACTCCCAATAGAGGAATTCGTGCGATTCCTGAGTCTTGCCGAGCAACGTGGGGACGACGGATATTCCATCCACGTCCGCGGGCGGATCGACTCCGGCCAGTTCCGCGGCCGTGGGAAGAAAGTCCCAGAACGCCCAGACGTGATCGCTCTCGGCACGGGCTGCGACTCGCCCCGGCCACCGCACGATCATCGGTACTCGAATGCCGCCGTCCGTCAAGTCTCGCTTGTAACCCCGAAACGGCCCGCGGCTATTGAGAATCTCGTCATACAGTTCCACCTCGCCGCTACGGCGGAAGTAGTAAATCTCGGCACCGTTGTCACTGGTGAAGAAAACGATCGTTTGGCGATCAATATCGAGTGACTTCAGCCGGTCCATGATCCGGCCCACATCGAGATCCATTCGGGTGACCATGGCGGCATAGTTCTTCACACTCTGAGGCCAAGACCGGCCGGAATAGGGTTTGTCGTTGGGGATCTCGTAACGTCCGTGTGGAATCGTGTAGGCGACATAGAGGAAAAACGGCCGGTCGCGGTTTTCTTGGATGAACTCGAGCGAGAAGTCCGTCAAATGATCGTGGACCCACTCCCCCTGATGACCGCCACAATTGCCGTCAAGAATGCGGATATCTTGGTTCTTCCAGATAAACTCCGGATAGTAGCCGTGAGCGTGCTTTTGGTTGAGGAATCCGAGCCACTGGTCGAAGCCCTGGAGGTTGGGGATTCCCGCAGTATCCCGCTCGCCCACGCCCCACTTGCCGCAGACGCCCGTGGCGTACCCGGCCTCCTTCAACACTTCGGCAACCGTAACGTCGTCGGGATGAAGAGGCACGAGCAGCGCCCCCCCGCCGCCGGGCCGCCGAGCCGAGTTGCCTCTGACCGTGCAGTGACCCGTGTGTTTGCCGGTCATTAGCACACAGCGCGTCGGTGCGCAAACGGTACTTCCGGCATAACATTGCGTGAACCGCGTTCCTTCGTGGGCCAGTTGGTCGATATGGGGAGTCCGGATCTGTGTCTGGCCGTAGCATCCCAAGTCGCCGTAGCCCAAATCATCCGCCATGATCCAAATGATGTTTGGCCTAAGGGCGGCAGTATCGGCGTCTTCCGCGGCGCCAGCCGCACACATTCCGGCGAAAACCGCAACGGCGATCCCTTGAGACTGATAACGATTCATCATGATTCCTACGGGGATACCGGCTCGAAAGCGCTAAAATCGAAGCCGTCAAGAGTTCGGTAGAAGTAGTCGTGATTGGATCCGGAGACCCTCTTTACCCAGGCAAGAAGATAACGTCCGTCGCGCAGGGCTTGGCCGCGAACCGAATAGCCCTCCGCCGGCAGGCGACGAAGATCGGACAGATCCCGCCTCGGCCAAACAGGCACCCCGACTACGGTTGGTCCACCAGGCAGTCGTGTCGTTATCCAGACAGCATAGATCTGTCCATCCGGGCCTTCGATCAGTGAGGGAATGGTGTCCGTCTCCGGCTTGTCCGGCTCAGGTGTCAGGAGCTTCGGTGGTGTCCAATCGACGCCGTCCGTGGAAGTCGACAAGTAGACGTCGGCGGACTTTCCCAGCAATCCCCCGCGAACCGAGGCGTCGTGTTGTTCCCAGAGCAAGATACGGGTACCGTCGCTTGCGATTCGCAAGGAGAAGATGAAATCCTCCTTGGGATTATTTGTGACGGCGGTCGGTTCGCTCCAAGTCTTTCCTTTGTCTCTGGAGCATTGGACGTACAGGTCGTAGTTGCCCAAGCGGCGCGAGAGGAACACCAGCCAATAGTGCCCGTCGGGGCTTTCTTGAAACGTCCCCGCCGCGCCGAGCTCGGTCCAATGGACAGGGTCCGACCAGTTGATCATATCCTTCGAACTGGAATCCCAGGTGGCATACTGCCCCGTGTCCCACTGCCCTCGGCGTCCTGTCAGGTGGAAGCGGCCGTCGCTGGTGCGCGCCAAATGGTTCATGAGATCGTCGACCGGGGTCTGCACAACCGGCCAAGGTTCCGTCCAATGGATTCCGTCTCTGGACGACTTCATCCAGACGTCGGTATTACCAGCTCGATCGGAGATCCAGGCGAAGTATACCGTTCCGTCATCCGCTACGGCAAAGGCTCCGTCTTCATCATTGGCGTCACTGAAGGTCAACTGCCTCACGGGGCCGTTCACATCATCGCCCACAACCAGCGGCGCGGGCACAAGGAATGCGTAGGCCATGACGAGCAAGCCAAGTCCACGCCATCGTCTCATCCTCTGATTGGAAGCCCTCAGCCGCATCTTGCCTACTCCCGCCTTCCGAACAGGGATTGCCTGAAAACCCGGGACTCGACCATAAGCATAGCGATTCACCGGCCGCCAGGGTAGCATCGGACGGCATTCAGCCATCAATATCGTCGATCGGCTCGCCGTCTCCGCGATAACAGTCCCGCACTCGAAAACGCCAGTGGCCCGTCGTCGATTCGATCCATTCTTGCGGCGTTCGGCCGAAATCGACGCGACAGCGGTCCCTGGCCGGCCGTGCTCAAGAAGGGATACGGCATTACAAAAGGCGGCGCCGAGGTGTTCACGGGCGCCGGCTATGCCTTCGTGTCTCAGCGTGTCCGTGGCGGGACGGATCCCCTCCTCCTACTGGGGCGCCACCCAGTGGTGCGCTGGTCCGGCGATTTGTCGCCGTTCACGGTGCGGTGAACTGCTATAGGTGAGTTTCCGGGTTATGGGGTAGATTGTCGCGTCATGAGTACGCGACGTGGGCCTTGTAGAAACTGTGCGCGGTTGGCCGACCGTGTGGCAGAGCTGGAAAAGC
>DATKZH010000728.1:0-2549 GCA_035528065.1 Thermoguttaceae bacterium
CGCGCGGACGCTTCGGTACAAGGAGCGGAAGCTGCTCGAGGTGAACGAGCCGCAGGAGTGGGCAACACCGGACCGGTAGCCGTGGGGCCGGCGCCTAAAGTTGCTGGGAATTGCGCCCGGGGCCTGTTTTTGGGGCGGGAATCCTGCTGTTCAGTTCCGGCGTGATCGCGTGGCTCGGCCACGCGACCGGACTTGCGCTCAACGTCCCGCGGCTCGGGCCTCTTCTGATCGCGCTCGAAACCATCCTGGCCGGCTACGGGCACTATGCGGGAAAGGCTTGAGAAATCGAGTCTGTAGCATCATTACTGGGGATCATGCAGCCTTTCGCTTGGCGCGGGCGGTGTGCAGGGTAACGGTCGTTCGGTCACGCTGTTGAGTCCGCTCCTCACGTTCCATGTCCAAAGCAATCCGCGAAGAGATGTGTGACCTGGTGCGAACACGATACACGGTCTTTTGCATCTTGCGATGACGGCGGTTCCCGCGTTCCACCGCATTGGATGTAGAAGGAAGGAGTTTATCATCCAAGAAGGTCATCGCCTTCTCCAAGTTGGGAGAGAACAGCTTTTGCAGCGTCTTGCCGATCCACTTGAATCGCCGGACGCGACACCGCAACCGGGCGAGTTTCTCCAACGCGGTGTCGGTGCGGCAGCGACGGTCGAAGAGGCGGTACACTTCATCCATGATACCTCGAAGCGTTCGCAACTCGGGTCGCCCGCAGGTAATGCGCATCAGGGTCCGCCGCTGGGCTGGAGTCAGAACGTGCTGCACGAACAGGTAACGATGCTGAAACAGGTCTCCGACTTTCTGTTCGATCCGCTTGGCCTGCCGCGCCGCCTTGCGGGCAGCGGCGGAAGACGGACGCCCGCGGCCAAGCTTGGGCTTCGTGGCGGCCAACTCCTTGCGGACCTTGGCGCCGGCGTGCAGCACGGCCTTCGTCAGTTCCTTGATGACATGGAACTCGCAGAGTTGGTGGGAAACGTCACCAAACACCTTGGAAATCGGCTCGGGATAGAGATTCGAGCCATCGGTCGTAATGCCGTGCAACACCAGCTTGCGCCTCTGGAGCGCCGCCTGGAACGTGCGGAAGAATCGCTCAATGTCGGCGTGGTGCGGGTCGTGGTCCAATACTTCATAGATGAGACGGCGAAAAGTGCGGTTGTCCACGATCGAGAGAACGCAGAATGGCCCGTCGTACAACTCGTCGGCCGCGATGTACCCCGAAAAATTATCCAGCGCGGCGTCCAGGTACGCGCCGCGGATGTGTTGCTCCGCCTTTTTTCCCCCCAGACTCCACCCAATTCTGAATTGTGGCGTAGGGCACAAAGACCCGATGGTCCCGCCAGAGATGCCAACTCGCCGGGCGGTAGGGCAAGCCGTCCTCCACCACCAGACGCACGGCCATCGCCACGACACGGTGGGTGTAGTGGCTCTTGGGTAGGGCCAAGTCCGACATGTCCACGTTGAAGTAGCTCTTGCACTTACAGCAATAATGTTGCGAGTACGTAACGAGAACATCCCGGGGCCGCTCGGAAACCGGATCGCCCAAATCGTGGAGCGTCCGCTCCAGGGTTCGATGCCGGTAGCAACTCCGCTCGCACTCCGGGCACGCGCGGTGGGAGAAATTCCGGCTGCGGCGGATGACCTTGGCCTTCGGCAGGTCCTCAACACGTGTGATTCCCTCGGTACAATCGGCTCGGTATTCTCCCGGTCCCGACATGGCTACCCTCCGTGGTCAGCTTGGGGCCGGGAAAATACGGCAAAACGTTCAACGTGTCAACAACAATCCCCAGTAATGATGCTACAGACTCGATTTTCCTGTTTCTGTGATTCGGGAGTGAGCGCTATCTGAGGGACTTCTTCACCGGTCGGCGGATCGCTTGTTATCCGTCTCTGAAAATCCTGATCAGGCCAGCGTGGCCCATCTTGCGTAGGGTTGTCGCTTCCCCTGACGGGTGTCCTTCCCAAAAACTCCATCCGGCAATTGTACCAGCCGCCCGGCCACGCGTCGCATTGGGCGACCACCGATAGAACGGCCACGAAGAAGCCTGCACTCCCGCGCAAATAGGGCTGTTCCACCATGACACGCAGATCGGTAGCGGCGAACCAGCCAAGCAAGCCGATGCTTATGATCACGCAGCACGCCGCGTGTACCGATGGTGCAGCCCGCCAACCTGCGGGATCGCAACGACTTCACCTTCGGAAGGTGGCTCAACGCGACGTGGTGTCGGCGAGTTGCGATCCAACGACAAGTGGGGGCGGCTGCCGTGATAGTACTCCAAGTAGGAAGCCAGAATCCGCTTCAGATGCCCTTCGCTCAGTACGATGACGTGGTTCAGGCACTCTCGGCGAATGCTGCCGATGACCCGTTCGCAATAGGGATTTTGCCAGGGCGAGCGTGGTGCAATCGGGACTTCTTCGATTCCCATGCCCTCCACTCGCTTGGTGAAATAGTCGCCGTAGATGTCGTCGCGATCGCGAATGAGAAAACGTGGCGCTTCTTCGTACGGGAAAGCGTTGATGATTTGCTGGGCGGTCCATTCGGCGTAGGG
>DATKZH010000729.1:0-28219 GCA_035528065.1 Thermoguttaceae bacterium
CGAAGACCTCCTGATAGGTGCGTACCATGGAGTCGTAGAGGCGGTTCGACGCGCGGCTCCAGATGTTGCCCACGGCCACGCCCTTGGGGCTGAGGGCCCGGCGCACGGCTTGGAGGAACTCGCGCGTGGCCAGGTGGTAGGGGATGTTCTCGCTGCCGAAGGCGTCGAGGAAGATCAGGTCGTAGGGGTTGCGGCACTCTTCGATGAACCGCCGGCCGTCGGCCACGAAGGCGTGCAGCGTGGCGTCCTCGCGGAACCCGAAGTACCGCTTGGCCACCAGGACCACGTCCGGGTCGATGTCCACCACGTCGATCGTCGCCTGCGGGTAGTGCTTGTGGAGGAAGCCGGGCACCGTGCCCCCGCCCAGCCCGACGATCAGGATCCGCTTCGGCTCCGGGAAGAACGCCAGCCCCATGGGCATCGCCCGGGCGTACGGAAGCTCCAGGTGGTCGGGTTCGCCCACCTTGACCACGCTCTGCCGGGCCCCGTGCTTTTCGAACCACAACGTGCGCAGGCCGCGGTCGTCCTCGGTGACCACGATCGTGCTGTAGGGCGACGGCTTCTCGTAAAGGACCTTCTGGTCCGCCAGCACCGCGACGCAACACGCCAGCACCGCGGCGAGCCCCACCAGAAACAGCTTTCGGCGCATCATCGGTCGAATCCTCCACCCCGTGGCTGCCAACAAGACCATCCTCGACAGGCCCCTTCCCTGCTAAGCGGGACCGAATAACCGTTGCACGGTGGTTACAGGGTGCCGCGGGCATCTTGCCCGTGCACTGGCGAGACGCCAGTGGCACCCAGCCGTGCAACCTTTTCCACGTCCCGTTTAGTGTACTTGCCGCGGACGCCGGCCGCCAGATTCTTGGACAACCGCTCGCCGTACGGTAAGATGACCGGCAAAGGTCGTCGGTCCATCCAGGCCACACGGCGGAGGCTCGACAATGATCGGAAGGGCTGTGCTCATCGCGTTTTCGGCCGTCGCACTTACCCAACGCGCGGCCCCTGCGGAGGGGGCAGACGCGCCTCAGGCCGTGGACGTGACCCGGGAGATCCGGGCCCTGGTCGAGGCCGACTGGATCGACCAGGACCGGCGATTCGTGCCCGCCCACACGCCGCCGGGCGAGCCCGTGAAGGTCAATGCCCAGGGCGTCACCACCGCCCAGGACGCCGCCGGGGCGGTCGACGGGATCAAGAACGGCCGGTTCGGCTTCCACGTGGCCTTGGGCGAGACGGACCCCTGGTGGCAGGTCGACCTGGGCCGAGACTACCGGCTCGACCGCGTGGTCATCTTCAACCGGACCGACGGCGGCCAAGCACCGCGCACTCGGAACATCGGCATCCAGGTCGCCCGCGACGCAGAGCCCGAGCGGTTCGTGCCGGTCTACGAGCACGACGGCACGGTGTTCTACGGCGCGGGCGAGAAGAAGCCGCTGGTCGTGCGGTTCGACGGGCGGGACGTGACCGCCCGGATCGTCCGGCTTTTCGTGCCCGGCGTGTGCCATTTCGCGTTGGACGAAGTGGAGGTCTACGCGGGGGACGACCCGGAGAAGAACGTCGCCCTGGGCAGGCCGGCCGATCAGAAGAGCGTCAGCCGCCACTCGTATCCCGGCACGCCCGGCGAGCCAACGCCGTCGTGGGTGCCGACCGGCCCGGCCTTCCGGCTGGAGCACGCGCGGGACGTCGTGCGCCGGGCGCGCGAGCTGGCCGCCCGGCTGCGACCGAAGGCCGATCCCCGGCGGCTCGATCCGCGGGTGGCCGATCTGGGCAAGCTCGACGGCCGTCTGGCCGAGTTGGAGGCCAAGCCGGTCGTGCCCGACGAGGTCCGCAAAGAGGTCTACTTCGACGCCCGACGGCTGCTGCGCAAGATCGCCTTCTCCAATCCGCTCTTGGATTTCGACAAGCTGTTGTTCGTCAAGCGGCACCGGGGCAGCCTGCCTCACGTGTGCGACCAGTACTATGGCTTCACGGCCGTGCCGGGCGGAGGCCTGTTCGTACTGTCGGATCCGTTCGGCGATCATCCCAAGCTGGCCAATCTGCTGGAAGACTCCGTGGTCGGCGGCGGACGCCTCGCCGGCCAGAAGCTACTGCCCGGCTCGTTCCTCTCGCCGGAAGTGTCGTACGACGGCAAGACGATCCTCTTTGCCTACAGCGAGAACCGCGAGCCCATGCAGTCGTGGGACGAGGTATGGCCTCCGTCGAAGAGCAGCAGGAAGTGGACGCCGACCAACTGCTATCACGTCTTCCAGGTGGGCGCCGACGGCGCCGGGCTGGTGCAGTCGACCGACGGCCCCTGGGACGACTTCGATCCCTGCTTTTTGCCCAACGGCCGCGTCGCGTTCATCTCCGAGCGTCGCGGCGGGTACGTTCGCTGCGGCATCCGGGCGTGCCGGAGCTTCAACCTCTGCTCGATGAAGCCCGACGGAAGCGACATCTCCATTCTGAGCTACTTCGACACCAACGAATGGCATCCGAGCGTGAACCACGAGGGGATGATCGTCTTCACCCGCTGGGATTACATCGATCGCAACACGCAGATCGCCCATCATCTGTGGACCTGCTATCCCGACGGTCGGGACGCCCGCGCGCCGCACGGCAACTACCCGGTCGAGCGGGGCGACCGGCCGTGGGCCGAGCTGAGCATTCGGGCGGTCCCGGGGTCGCACCGCTACGTGGCCACGGCGGCGCCGCACCACGGTTATGCCTTCGGATCGCTGGTGCTGCTCGACGTGCGGAAGCTCGACGACAGCGGCAACTCCCAGGTCACGCGGCTGACGCCCGAGGTGCCTTTTCCCGAAGCCGAGGGGCCGATCCGCGAGAACGAGGTCTACGGCACGCCCTGGCCGCTCAGCGAGGAGGACTACCTGTGCGTGTACGATCCGCAGGCGGCAAACCACGGCATCTACTGGATCGATCGCCACGGGAACAAGGAGCTGATCTACCGCGACCCCTCGATCTTGTGCGTTAGCCCCATTCCGCTCCGTCCCCGCCCCGTGCCGCCGGTGATTCCCGAACGGACGACGGAGCCGGTTGTCGCCGGGAAAGCGACCGAGCGGGATCGGCCGGCGACCATCGCGCTGGTGAACGTCTACGACGGCGATTTCCAATGGCCGGACGGGACCGAGATCGCGCAGTTGCGCGTGCTTCAGATCCTACCCAAGTCGACCCCCTCGCGGAACACGCCGCGGATCGGCTTCGCCGAGCAGACGAACGCCCGGGCCGTCTTGGGCACCGTGCCCGTGGAGAGCGACGGGAGCGCTCACTTCGAAGCCCCGCCGGGCAAGCTGGTCTACTTCCAAGCGATCGACTCGCGCGGGATGGCCGTGCAGTCGATGCGGAGCGGCACGTACGTCCATCCGGGCGAGCGGTTGACGTGTCAGGGCTGTCACGAGCCGAAGCATCGCCCGCCGAGCAGGCCAACGAGCGTCCCCCTGGCCCTGCGGCGTGCGCCCTCGAAGCTCGAGCCCGACGTGGAAGGCTCGAACCCGTTCAACTACGTCCGCCTGGTCCAGCCGGTGTTGGATCGCCATTGCGCGGCGTGCCATCGCCAGAAGAAGGCGCTCGATCTCGGCGGCGAGATCCAATTTCGCCCCTGCCCGCGGGACAAGCACAAGCAGTGCTGCTACACCCGGTCGTACAACAACCTGGCCGAGCAGTACGGTTTCTGCTTCCACGCACACAGCTACACGACCATCGCCAACGTCGACATGGTCCCCCGGGCGGCCGGCCGGACGATCCCCGGCCAGTTCGGCGCCCGGGCGGCCAGGCTGATGGAGTACCTCGACGAGCGGCACTACGGGGTGAAGCTTCCGGACGACGATTTCCGCCGCATCGTCCTCTGGCTCGACTGCAACAGCGAGTTCCTCGGCGCCTACGAGAAGGCCGAGGCCCAGGCCCACGGCGAGCTGGTGACGCCGGGGTTGAACTAACGGTCTGTCCGTCTCAGCTTTGCAAGTTGGGTGCCACTGCTGGCTTGCCCAGCAGTGCCGGAAGCACGGTTGGACAAGCCAACCGTGGCACCCGAGCGCGTGCCACGGCGGCATCGAGTCAGTATTCCACCCGATCCTCCTTCCGTGCCCAGGCCGCGAAAGCTTCTAGCGCTTCGTCGCGCAGGTGCTGTTTGGTGGGCATGGCTCGCTCGGCCGGGGCGAGGGCGATTTGGTCGTAGAGCCAGGCGTCGTCGAAGCCGGCCGCGGCGGCGTCTTCACGCCCGGCGGCGTAGTAGAGGTGGTCGATTCGGGCCCAGTAGATGGCGGCCAGGCACATCGGGCAGGGCTCGCAACTGGTGTAGAGGTCGCAGCCGGCCAGGCAGAAAGTGCCCAGGCGGGAGCAGGCGTCGCGCAGGGCGACGATCTCGGCATGGGCGGTCGGGTCGTTCGTGCTGGTGACCCGGTTCCACCCCGCGCCGACGATCTCGCCCCGGCGGACGACCACCGCGCCGAAGGGCCCGCCCTCGCCGGCCCGCATCTTGTCGAGCGAAAGCCGGATGGCCTCGCGGAGGAAGCGCTCGTCCATGACGGGTAATCCCTTCAGCGATGCTTCGGCGATGCGCGTGGGTCTCGCTGCGCTCGACCCACCCTACGCTTGGTACGCTGCGCTTGCTACTTCAGTTTTTCCACCAATCGCTGCACGGCGGCGGCGATCCGGTCTTCGATATCGGGGGCCCAGCGGTCGGCGGGTTGACCGTAAACGAAGAACGCGCTCGACTCGTAGCCCCCCTCTTCCCAAACGCGGTGCGAGGGGATGTACGACATCACGTCGTTCGTGTAGCCGGCGACCCAGGTCTGGGGGCCGTAGGTCGACTTGAAGCGGAGCGAGTAGTCGACCACGACCTCGCCGCCCAGGGTGATCCAGAGCTGGTCGTCGCCCAGCTTCCAGACCTGCACGGGATAGGGATACGAGGTGGGCAGCGACTCGCCTCGGTCCAGCTTTTCCAGCAGGCGCTTGCCCCGGCGTCCCCAGTAGCTGCCCTTCTTGACGGCGGCCTCCAGGTCCTCGCGGCTGAGCGGCTTCTCGAAGTCGAGGTCGACGAACTCCAGGGCCGTTTGCAGCTTGGGGGCGATCGGCCGCATCGCCTTCTTCTTGTCGAGCACCTGCTCGACGGCCTCGGCCAGTGCAAATCCGTACTTGCCGCATCGGGCCACGCTGCGCCGGGGGAGCGGATTCTGGTCGGCCCCGCAGCCGGCGTAGAACATGGCCAACGTGTCGGGGTTGTCTTCCTCCAAAGCGATCTGGGCGAAGCCCGCGTAGTCGCCCGACGAGCGGTAGAAGCTCAGCGTCGTGCCGTGACAGGCGTAGCCGAAGACCACCGCGCGCAACGCGTCGTCGGGCCCGCGCGCGGCCAGCACGGGGACGTCGTGATCCACGGGCCCCACAAGCGGCTCGCCCTTCTTGCGGGCCTCGATTACCTGCGCCACGGGGTTGTTGCGCCGGTTGACGGCGAAGTCGACGGTCCCCTCGCCCGCCCAGAGAGTCGCCGGCGTCGGCTCGGCCAGCGCCTTCTCGATGGTCTCGACGACCAGCTTCTCCAACTCGGCCGAGTACTCCTCGATCAGGGCCCGCTGCTCGTCGTCGAGCGGATAGATGTCGTAGAGCGCGTCGCGGAGCACCGGGGCGCTGTGCGTGTGCGACGCGTTGAGCATCACCTGCGCGGGCTCCAGGTTGCAGCGGGTCTTCAACTCCGCGCAGATCCGCTCGTGCATGTTCCGGGGGAAGCCCAACAGGTCGCTGGTGAGCACGACGGCCCGCTGGCCGTCGGCCGATTCCAGGGCGAGGACCTTGATCCAGAGATCGTGCAGCGTGCCCTCGCAGCCGTGATCGCGACTGCCGTAGCCGGCCAGCCAGATGGGCTTTCCCGGAGTGATGTTCGCCTTGGCCAGCCCCACCTTCCACGTCGCCTCCGCCGCCGAGAGCGGCGCCGCGGCGAGCAGAACCACGGTAATCGAGACGATCCCAAAGCGGATCCAGCGGTGCCGTTGCATGGGTTGATCCTCCACAAAGGTTGCCGAGCAGCAGTAAGCCTGACGCGCCCAGGATAGTCGAAATTCCCAGGCGCAGCAATCATCGCCGCCAGGGTACGCCGGATTGAGCCCGACGAGCAGGCCGACGAGCCCGCGGCGTGCGGGGGCGCCTGCTTGAACGAGGCCCTGGCTGGGCTATATTGACGGCCGGCTCGTTCAGGGTCCGTCTGCGGGGTAGGGCAATCCTCGTTGCGATCCGGCTTCCGTCCCGATGACAACACCCTCCGACGGCAGAAGGCGTTCCGCGGGGCCCGTGTTGGCGGTCCTTCTCGCGTTGGCCGTCCCGCTTGCGGTCTTCCTGCCCTTGGTGCTTGCCTTGGTCGAGCACATGCTGTTCGGGAGCCGCCACGTGGAGCAGTTCTTCCGCGAGATCGGTCTGCACGACGAGCTCGACGCGATTTACGATCCGGTTGTTGACTTCCTCAGCAGTCTTTGGCCTTGATCGGTGAACGGGCCGAGCTACTCCCCTGTCAACGCCTGGCGATGCGGCTTGACGGCCGCCTCGATCTCTTCCGCCGACTCGTACGGCACGTACATCGCCCGCATCACCATCTGGTAGCGACGGCCCACTTCGTAGTCGGGGATGAGATACTGGAAGTCCCACGCCGGGTTGCCCTCTCCGCCGCCGGAGGGTGACTGGCTCATGCGGACTTGATCCTTTGGGCGGAATGCGAACACCAGCGCCATGCCGTGGCTGACGCCGTAGTACCACGGCTCGGCATAGCGGTAGTCCGAACGGTTGAAGACCAGCGTCAGCGGGAACTTGGGGTCGTGGGCGAACGTGCGATCGTCGTCGGTCGCCACGTGGGTGGAAAGCACGCCATGGGCGGGCGTGACGCCGCGAATCCAGCGGGACGCCGGGGGCTCGTCGGCGCCGTGCCCCTTGAAGTGGACATCGAGCGACTCGGGGCTGTGGATGTAGCTCGCCCAGAAGAGGCCGACGTAGCCGTTGACGAAGCTGCGGCGTCGCGGGATGCACTCCAGCGTCATTTGGATCGTGCCGTCTTCGAGCATCCCGTACCGCAGGCAGCTTTCGAGGCCGTAGTGGGGCGTGGGGCCCTGATAGAGCTCGACCGTGTGCTCGTCGATCCGGCGCAGCTCCATGGGCCAGTTCCGCGGCTCGAAGAGCGTCTTGCGATCCTGCACGGTGCCGTCGTGGATGTGCTCGAAGTTCAGGCCGGCGTAAGAGGGAACGAAGAGGTTCTCCCGCCGCTTCGTGTGTTTGAGCGAAGCGATTCCGCTGTATGCGGCGCGATGGCCGGGCAGCACGTCGTCGTCGACGGCCCGGTTGTCGACGACGACGGCTTCCACGCCGCCCCGCTCGAGCACCACGTAGGGTTGGTCGGGCACGCGGTAGTGGATCGACGGGTCGGAGAGCGTCGTCCGCTTGGGCGGCTCGGCGGCAAACGACACGACGCCCGCCGCGACACAGATCGCGGTCGATACCCAAACCAGTGATCTCGTCATGGCGATCTCCTTCAGGCAAGTGGATTCGCATCCGAGACCGACAAAGGGCCGTCGCGGCGGCCCCGACCCTGGTCCAGGGTAGCCGGTCGACGCCGCGTCTACAATCGGCTCAGCCTGGGGAAGTCCGCCGCGCTGGGCTTCGGGCTGTACCTGGCATGGGGCCTGGCGATGTGGCTTGTTTTCCGTTAGCGTCCCTCCTACACTGGGGGGAATCTGCCGATCGTCTTCTTTGGGCCACGCACCTGGAGCGGGAGCGAGAATCGATGGAGCACACCTTCCTGTTTCAAGAGGGTCGGTGGGTCGCCAACGGCAACTACACCGACGAGAAGAACGACCGGCGCCCGGCCACCGGGAGCACGGAGATCACGCACACCGAGCGCGGCTGGATCAACGCGGGGAGCATGATGATGCTCGCCGGCACCGGGCTGGTGACGTTCGAGAACCGGTACGAGATCACGCCGTTCGAGGAAGGGAAGGACTTCACCGACTTCAAGGCCGAGAACCCGGCGTTGGGCACCCTCTCGGGCAAGCTGGTGATCGTAGGCGACTCGATCCTGGCCGTCTCTTCCTCGCCCGACGGCTCGACCGTCGCCGCCGAATACCTGCGGATGCTCGACGACAACTCTTACGAGAACCGGGGGTTCGTGCTCAAAGGGGGCCGGAAGATCGCCGCCTGGGAGCTGGAGCTCCAGAAGGAGTGACGGCGACGGCGCGGGCTATTCCTTCTCCTTCGGCTTCTCCGGGACGACGATCGGCGTCGTCTCCGAGTTACCCCACTCGTTCCAGCTCTGGTAGTAGTTGCGGACGTTCTTGGCCCCCAATAGCTCCAGGCCGAAGGCCATCACCGAGGCCCGCCCGCCCGACTGGCAGTAGGTCGCCGTCGGCCGCCCCAGATCGATGCCCGCCTCGTCGAAGAGCCGGCGCAGCTCCTGCGGGGGCTTGAATCGGCCGGTGTCGGGATCGACCAGCTTGGTCCAGTCGAGGTTTTTCGCCCCAGGCATCGCGCCGGCCCGCTTGTTGCCGAGCTTGTCGATGCCGCAGAACTCCCCTTCGGAGCGGGCATCGACGATCTGCCACTGGCTCCGGTTCACCGCGCCGAGCATCTGCTGGAGGGTCGCCAGGCGATTGGAGCGCGGCTCCGCTTGGAACTCCGCAGGCTCGGGCGCCGGGGTCGGCTGGTCGGTCGTCGCCAGGCCCGCCGCGGTCCATGCCTTCCAGCCGCCGTTGAGCAGCCGGACGTCGTCCACTCCCCAGTAGCGGAGGATCCACCACATCCGGCCGGCGTTCTTGAGCCCCAGGTCGTCGTAGACCACGACCTTCGAGCCCGCACGGATGCCCAATTCGCCGATCCGCCGGCTCCAGGCTTGGGCGTCCCGACCGTCGCCAAACGCGGCCTTCCACGCGTCGTGGTCCAGCCAGAGCGCGCCGGGGACGTGTCGCTGCTTGTAGCGCTCCTCACTCCCGGCGTCCAGGACAACGAACTGCTCGGCGACCGCCGGTTTGGCCAGCTCCGCCGGCTCCAGGAGAAGCTCGGGGTGAGCGTAGCCCGGCTCCTCGCCCGCCAGCCCCGGGGCGAGTCCCATCACCGGGAAAAGCATGGCGGAAAGCATCGGCAGCAGTGTGATTCTCATGACCTCGGTCTCGCTGTTGTCTGGACGGCGGCACGGTTCGAGTTCTCCCGCAGGTGGCGGTTTCGCCGGGTGCCAACCGCGGCCTCCCAATCATAGGACTGCGGTCCACAAAATCCAGCGAGCGGCGGGGCCTGTGTGTGGCAAGTTTTCCTGGCAGGGAACGGATGGCTCGTAGGACAGGCATCTTGCCTGTCAGTACACACAGGCTGGAAGCCTGTGCTACGCGCGGCCCGGAAAACTTGCCACACACCGGGGCCTCATGGTCTCTTCTCGGCCCACCTTCGGGTGGCACGGGGAGACGACGGGAAGTCGATGCGGGCGGGAAATCGCGTGGAGCTTGTTGGGTTTGCCCAAGGCCGAGTTACAATGGGCATCGGGGCCCGGACCGGGGCCTCGAACGGGGTGGACCGAGGGGTCGAGCAGGGTATCGTCGCCAGAGACACGAGGCCCCGCGGCAGCTCCCCGGGCCGCCGGTTTTTCGTCGTTTCGCAACGTTTGCCGCCAGGAGAATGACCCGCCATGACCAAGCTTGATCGTCGTCGGTTTCTTGCTCGCTCGGGCCAAGCGGGCCTCGGGGCCGTGGCCGGGACCTCGCTGGTCGGAGTCCCCAAGCCGGTTCGAGCCCTGGGGGCCAACGAGAAGATCGTGCTGGGGGTCGTGGGCATCCGGGGGCGCGGGCATCTGCTGGCGATGGGCTTCGCCCTGCGAGGGGATTGCGAGATCGCCTACATGTGCGACGTCGACGAGCGGAACTTCGGCACCGCGGCCTCGAAGGGCTACATGCGGTTCACCCCGCCCGAGCTGGGCGCCCTGCCGCGGATCGAAGGGGTTGAAAAGGCCCAAGGGAAGCGCCCGAAGGCCGTGACCGATTTCCGCCGCGCGCTGGAGGACAAGTCGGTCGACGCCATCGTCACCGGCACGCCCGACCACTGGCACGCCCCGGTCACCGTCTGGAGCTGCCAGGCCGGGAAGCACGTCTACGTGGAGAAGCCGGCCTCGCACAACCCGTGGGAAGGCCGCAAGATGGTCGAGGCGGCGCGGAAGTACAAGCGGGTGGTCCAGCTCGGCACGCAGAGCCGCAGCGCCCCGTACATGATCAAGGCCAAGGAGTACGTGGCCAGTGGGAAGATCGGCGACGTGCACCTCTGCCGCGTGTACAACCAGAAGATCTGGGGCAACGTGAAGCCGGTCGCCGACAGCGATCCGCCCCCGGAGCTCAACTGGGACATGTGGAACGGCCCCGCCCCGGAAGCCCGTTACAACTTCAACTACTGGGAGCACTGGAACCACTTCTGGCGCTATTCCGGCGGCGACAGCATCAACGACAGCATCCACCAGTACGACCTCGCCCGGTGGCTCTGCGACGTGAGGCATCCCAAGTCGGTCTACTCGGTGGGCGGTCGCTGGGCGGAAGAGGGGGCGTTCGACACGCCCGACACGCAACTGGCCGTCTACGAGTTCGACAAGCTCGTGATGACCTTCGAGATGACGCTCTACACGCCCTACATGATGCTGGCCGACCAGGAGCTGCGCGACAGCGACATCTTCCCCCACTGGCCGCAGAACGCCTCGCGGATCGAGCTGTTCGGCACCAAGGCCCTGATGGTCGTCGGCCGGCACGGCATGGGATGGCAGGTGTTCGGCCGCCCGCACCAGCGCCAGCCGGTGGTCATCGACCAGATGTATGGGCGCTGGTCCGACGAGGAGCACCGCACCGACTTCCTCGACGCGATCCGCAACGACCGCCGCCCCAACGCCGACATCGAACAGGGGCACCTCAGCACGCTGCTCCCCCAATACGCCAACATCAGCTACCGGCTGGGCGGCGAGAAGCTCCTGGTCGACCCCAAGACCGAGACCTTCACCAACAGCGAGGCGGGCAACGCCCTGCTGAAACGGGAGTACCGCGAGCCGTGGGTGATTCGGGAGGAGGTTTGACCGGGGGGGTTTGACCGGAGGGGTTGAGAATCGCTCGTGGTGACCCGATTGATCGTGTCTGGCTGTCGCGTCTGGTTCCCGGGCCGGACCTTGGGAACGAGCGGGAGCCGCGGAAGTCATTCTTCGGCCAATCCTTACCCACTGGGGAACGGGGTTCCGTCCTTGGCGTCGGGATGAATGGCGGTGACGCAACCCCGTTTGGGGGTTGATGGTCACACGCGACCGAGCTGCGGCGTTCTTCTGAGAACGCACGTCGGTTCGCCGGGCCGAGCTCTCCCGACGATCCGGGGAGCTGCCTCACGGCTACTTCTTGCCTTGCGCCTCCCGTTTGGCCGCCCGGCTGCGGTAGCGTTGCTCCATCGCCTTCACGTCGAGCGGCTGGTTGGTTTGCCGGTTCCACCACTCATGGGCCCGGGCGGGATCGTACTTCGGGTTGGGCGTGGGCATACGGGCGCCGACCGTCTGACGCCAGTCGGCGAGCGTCTTCTGTAGCTGGCGGGTCTTCTCGGGCATCTTCTCCGCAAGATTCGTCGTCTCGCCGAGGTCGTCTTCGAGGTTGTAGAGCTCCAACGGGGCACCGTCGAAGAACTCGATCAGCTTCCACGGGCCGACGCGGATGGCCCCGGCCGGGCGTGAATGGTGGTAATGCGGGTAGTGGAAATAGATGGCGTCTCGCGGGAGCTCTGCTTGCGGGTTTTTGAGGAGCGGCACGAGGCTCGACCCGTCGATGGGCTGGTCGGGCAGCTTGGCCCCGGCCGCCTCGCAGAAGGTGGACATCAGGTCGGCCGTGGTGGTCGGCTCGTCGCACACCGTGCCCGGCGCGACCACGCCCGGCCAGCGGACGATCATCGGCACGCGGATGCCGCCCTCGTAGATCGTCCCTTTTTCGTCCCGCAGGGGCGCGTTGGTCGAGACGACCTCGCCCACGCCGGTGTAGATCTTGCGGAGGCCGCCGTTGTCGGACGTGAACACGACGAGCGTCCGCTCCGCGAGGCCCAGCTCGTCGAGCTTGGCGAGGATCCGCCCGATGCTCCGGTCGAGGTTTTCGGTCATGGCCGCGTAGACTGGGTTGTTCACACCTGTCGCGGGCTTCGGTTTGTTCCGATATTTCTCGACCGCCTCGGGCGTGGCTTCCAGGGGGATGTGCACGGCGTGGTGCGAGAGCGTGACGAAGAACGGCCGCTGGCGGTTCTGCTCGATGAACCAGAGGGTCTGGTCGGTCAACAGGTCGATCTGCTTCGGCCCGGGCCCCTTCGAATTGCGCCACGCCTGGAACTCGCGGCCGAGGGTCCGGGCGGTGACGTCGTAGCCGCGCGTCTCGGGCCCGTGGGTCGCGTCGGGGCCGAGGTGCCACTTGCCGAAATAGCCGGTTGCGTAGCCGGCCGCTCGTAGCGCGTCGCCCGGCGTCTTGATCGGGTCGGGCAAGATGTTCTCGATCGGCGGGACGACCAGCTTCTCGAACGGGCGCCAATGGCCGGGGATGAAGTCGGTGATCCCCACCCGGGCCGCGTACTGGCCCGACTGGATCGTGCACCGCGTCGACGAGCAGACGGGCGTGGCGGCGTAGAAGTCGGTGAACTTCATCCCCTTGGCGGCGAGGCGGTCGATCACGGGCGTCTCGTGAAACGGATGCCCGTAGCAGGCCACGTCGGGCCAGCCCATGTCGTCGATCAGGAGGAAGACGATGTTGGGGCGGGCGTCTGTCGCGGATGCCGGTGCGTCGCTCGGGGCGAGGGCCAACAAGACGACGACGCAGCACGCCAGAACCCGTGTCGTGACTGCGTGGAGCGCCGCACGGGCGGCTCGATACGCGTTGATGGGACGGTTTTCAGACATGTTGGTGATCTCCCATGTCGCTTGATCCAGGCAGGAGTCGACGATTCCCGGGGCTTCCCGCGTGCTACGGCCTCTACGAAGCCGTGGCACACCGCCGGGCGTTCGGTTGCCTGGAAGTATCGGCTCTCTCGGGCCGCGCGTCAATTCTGCGGCCAGAGAGAAGCATCGTCCAGGGGTTACGCGCTTCGCAAGGAGGGGGCGGAGCGCAGCGCGTCCCCGGGGACCAAGGGAGGCCATCCGGGTGCCGGGGATTCTCGCGCCGGGGCTGAAGCCGAGAAGCCCAGGGCGATTCGGTCCGTTGGGGGGCGATCCCCGAGATCGGGATTACAGGTTTTCCCACCAGCCTTCGAGATCGAGATCGAACAAGTAGCCCGTGGCGGCGTTCACGGCGTCGCCGTCTCCCTGGGTCGTGGATTCGGCCTTGACGTAATCGAAACTGGTGACGCCGAACAGGAAGGGTATGTCTGTCCCGGACAGCGTCGCCGAATCGCCGACGACTTCGAGGAGGTCGTCGAACTTCGAGTCCCAGAGATAGGCCTGGTCGTACGTGCCGGCGCCGGCGTCGGCGAGGACTTTGTCGAAGTACAACAGCTCGTGTGAGTAGCCCAGCCCGTACATCTTGGCGTAGGGCTGAGACAACCAGTGGGCGGCGTTGCCTTCGAAGATGTCGAACCCGTCGGGTGAGCCCACGAGGTTGGCCACGTCGCCGTCGCGGGCGGTTCCGATGGCGGTGACCGTGTCGAACTGGGTGGCCCGGTTGGAGAAACCGATGCCTTCCAGCTTGGCGTAGTCGGGCGTTCCGGTGAAGGTGTCTTTGCTTCCGGGCCGGCCGCGCAGCCTGACCGTGTCGTTGGCGCCGTCGCCTTCCCACGAGACGGCCTCGACGAAGCGGAAGTTGTTGGCCTGGAGGGTACCCCCGGCTTCGAAGGTCAACTGGGCGGAGGTGGGCCCGGCCTCGAACGCGTCGGCGCCGTACGAGTCCTGGAGCGCGGCCCTGTCATCGAAGCCGACGCCGGCCGTTGCCGTGGCACTGACGTGCCCAAACCCGGCCGCATACATCCAGAAGTCCGGCCCGAACAGCTTGCCGTAGTCCGGGTTGGCGATGAAGGTGTCTTTGCTGTTGGGGGAGTCGTGCAGGTTGGCCGTGTCGATCCCGTCGCTGGTGGCGTATCCGTACAAGTACCTGAAGCCGGCGGCCCGGATGAAGTCATCCTCGCTGCCGTTGAATTTCAGCTTGCCCTCCTGGGGCGTGGCTTCGAACACGTCGGCCCCGGAAGAATCGGTCAGCCTGGCTACGTCATCGAAGCCCACGCCGGCCGTTGCCGTCGCGCTGAGCCGCTCAAACCCGGCCGCATACATCCAGAAGTCCGGCCCGAACAGCTTGCCGTAGTCCGGGTTGGCGATGAAGGTGTCTTTGCTGTTGGGAGAGTCGTGCAGGTTGGCCGTGTCGAGGCCGATGTTGGTAGCGTATCCGTACAAGTATCTGAAGCCGGTAGCCTGCGCGAAGTGGTTTTCGCTGCCGTTGAATTTCATCTTGCCTTCGTCGGGCGTGGCTTCGAACACGTCGTTCCCGGAGGAGTCGGTCAGCCTGGCCACGTCATCGAAGCCCGCGCCGGCCGTTGCCGTCGCGCTGATTTGCTCGAAGCCCTTCGCACACGTCCAGAAGTCCGGCCCGTACAGCTTGCCGTAATTCGCATCGACGGCGAAGGTGTCTTTGCTATCGGGCGAGTCGTGCAGGTTGGCCGTGTCGAGGCCGATGTTGGTAGCGTATCCGTACAAGTATCTGAAGCCGGTAGCCTGCACGAAGTGGTTTTCGCTGCCGTCGAACTTCATCTTGCCCTCGTCGGGCGTGGCCTCGAATACGTCGGCCCCGGGCGAGTCGACGAGCTTGGCTACGTCCTGGAAGCCCGTGCCGGCCGTCGCCGTGGCGCTGACTTGCTCGAAATCGACCGCGCAACGCCAGTAGGTCGAGCCGTCGTAGAGCTTGGCGTAGTCCGGCAGGCCGACGAACGTGTCCTTGCCGGCGGGCGAGTCTTGCAGGAACGCCCTGTCGAGGCCGTTGTTGGCGTAACCATACAAGCTCGCGAAGCCGGCCGCCTGGACGAAGTGGTCTTCGCTGCCGTTGAACTTGAGCTTGCCCTCGTCGGGCGTGGCCTCGAACACGTCGTCCCCGGAGGAGTCGGCCAGCTTGGCCACGTCCTGGTAGCCCATGCCGGCCGTTGCCGTCGCGCTGATTTGCTCGAAGCCGTTCGCACACGTCCAGAAGGCCGGCCCATACAGCTTGCCATAGTTGGGCAGGCCGACGAACGTGTCCTTGCTGTAGGGCGAGTCGTGCAGGAACGCCGTGTCGAGGCCGTTGTTGGCGTAACCATGCAAGCTCGCGAAGCCGGCCGCCTGGACGAAGTGGTCTTCGCTGCCGTTGAACTTGAGCTTGCCCTCGTCGGGCGTGGCTTCGAACACGTCGTCCCCGGAGGAGTCGACGAGCTTCGCCACGTCCTGGTAGCCCAGGCCGGCCGTTGCCGTCGCGCTGATCTGCTCGAAACCGACCGCGTACTCCCAGAAGGTCGCCCCGTCGTTCAGCTTGCCGT
Source organism: Thermoguttaceae bacterium (assembly GCA_035528065.1). Taxonomy (GTDB): domain Bacteria; phylum Planctomycetota; class Planctomycetia; order Pirellulales; family Thermoguttaceae; genus DATKZH01. The sequence continues at coordinate 15,478 of DATKZH010000729.1, forward strand.
AGTTGGGCAGGCCGATGAAGGTGTCGGCGCTGAAAGGCGAGTCGTGCAGAAGGGCCGTGTCGACGCCGCCGCTATCGGCATAGGCGAACACGTCCTTGAAGTCGTCGACATGGTGGGTGAACGCGGGACCGGAGAGCGTGGCCGAGTTGGGCCATGCTTCGAAGGCGTCGGGTTGGTCGGAGTCGTGGAGCTTGGCCACGTCGCCCCCGCCGCCCCCGTGGACGGTGACCATCTCCACGCTGTCCATGGTGACGTGGTAGCCGATGCCGAAGAGCCCGCCGTGGTCGGGCCAGAGCTCGGCCGTCTCCTTCTGGCTCGTTCCGGTGAGCTCGGCCGTGTCGTCGGCTCCGCCTCCGTGGATCGCGATCGACCGAGACTCCGCGTCGGTGAAGACGTAGACGACCCCGTTGACGGTGACCGTACGGGACCCCGTGGGGACGAACTCGAAGTCGTCCGGGTCGTCGGTTCCGTAGACGTCCACCGCCGTGCCGACGTGGCTGACCAGGTTCGCAATGCGGAGGTCCACGTTGCTGGCGGTCCCCGACAGCTTGAAGTAGTACTTCTGGCCGGCGCCCGACGGGTAGTCGATCCGTGCCGCACCGGCGGTCAACGGGTTGACGCTCTCGTCGTAGAGCGTAACCGTTGCCCCGGGATCCAACACTTCGAGGGTCAGGAACCCCTGGCGGAACGTTTCCAACGAATACCACAGGTCGGCCGCGGAAGGATCGAGGCCGTTCATTTCGAGGAAGTCGACCGTGCCGAGAGTCTGTGCGATCCAGATCGTGGCCGTGTCTTGAGTCATCGCGGCCAATTCGTCGCGGACGCGAAGCGCGACGACGACGCCGCTCGGACCGCTCAGCCCGGCGGCGGAGAACGTGGGATGGATGCCTACTTCATCCCCTCGCGTTGCGGGCGGGCCGGTTTCACCGAAGAACGTGTCGCCGTCCAGGTTCCACAGGTAGGTCAGGACGTCGTCGCCCGGATCAGTCGAAGCCGACGCGTCCAGGGTGATGACACCCTCTTCCTCGACGACGTACGGTCCGCCCGCGTCGGCGGTCGGAGCCACGTTGTTGACCGTCAGGGGGAACGTGGCTGTGGTCACTCCACCCTCACCGTCATCGGCGGTGATCGTCACGATCTGGCTGTCGTCCGGCCCGTCGATGGTGTGGAACGACCAGCTCCAAGTGCCGAACTGGGTGCCCACCTGCGTCACGGTTCCGATCGGCGGGGTGACGGTGATGGTGACGTCGTCGTCGCCGACGTCCGAGAAGGTGCCCGTGTTGGTCGCCGTCTGTCCCTCGTTCACGGTGACCGAAGGTTTTTGCACCGTGAGGCCCGGAGCCACGTTGCTGACCGTCACGGTCATCGTATCCGCACCCTCGCCTCCGTCGTCGTCCTCCACGGTCAGAGTCACGGTGTAGACGCCGTCGTCGGCATACGCGTGGGTGGGGGTGAGCGTGCCGGAGGCGCCTTGCCCGTCGCCGAAGTTCCACGTGATCGTGTGGGTGTCCCCACTGCCCGGGTCGGTAAACGATCCGGAGAAACCGACGGTCGCCGCCTCGTCGGCCGACTGGTCATCGCCGGCGTTGACCGTGGGGGCGACGTTGTCCACCGTGAGGGGGAAGGTGGTCGTGCTTAGCGCCCGGTCGCTGTCGGTGGCGGTGATCGTCACCGTCTGGCTTTGCGTCGGCCCGTCCGTGGTGTCGAACCACCAGCTCCAGGTGCCGTTCTGCTCGCCCACCTGCGAGACGGTCCCGATCGACGCGCTGACAAAGACGAAGTCCACGCCGTCGTCCCAGAAGACGCCCGCGTTCGTCGCCGTCTGCCCCTCGACCACGTTGACCGAGGGATTGGCGGGCACGACCTGGGGAGCCACGTTGTGGACGATCAGGGTGAAGGCGGTCGTGCTCCACGCCCCGTCGCTGTCGGTGGCGGTGATCGTCACGATCTGATTCTCGTCCGGTCCATCGCTAGTGCCGAACCACCAGTTCCAGATGCCGGCTACGTCGTCCTGCGTGACGGTGCCGTTCGACGCGGTGATGGTGACTTCGTCATCGCCGACGTCCGAGAAAACGCCCGCGTTGGTCGCCAACTGGCCTTCGTTCACGGTGACCAAGGGACTGTCGGCCGCGACCTGGGGCGCCGCGTTGTTTACCGTCAAGGCGAAGGTAACGGTGCTCGGCGCTCCGTCGCTGTCGGTGGCGGTGATCGTGACCGTCTGGCCGTCCTCCGGCCCGTCGGTGGTGGCGAACGACCAGCTCCACGTGCCGAACTGCGTGCCCAACTGCGTCACCGTGCCGATCGACGCGCTGACGGTGACCACGTCGCCGCCGACGTCCCAGAAGGCGCCCGTGTTGGCCGCCGTCTGCCCCTCGGTCACGGTGACCGAGGGATCGTCGGCCGTCACGCCGGGAATCACGTTGTCGATCGTCAACGTGGTCGCGGCCGTGTGGACGCCGCCCTGGCCATCGTTCACCTCAAGGGCGATCGGAAGCGCCGACCCGTCCGAGGCCAGCCCCAGCCCGAACAAGGTCGCCCAGGGCACCGTGGGAGTCATTCCCACCGCGTCGTCGAACAGCCCGTCGTTGTCCAGGTCCCATGCGTACGTCAAGCCGTCCCCGCCGGGATCGCTCGAACCGCTCCCATCAAGCGGCAGGTTCTCGCCCTCATCGATCACATACGGACCGTCCGGATCCGCCGTCGGGTCAACGTTGTTGATCGTCAACGTGGTAGCGGCCGTGTGGACGCCACCCTGGCCATCGTTCACCCGGAGGGCGATCGGAAGCGACGTCCCATTCGAGGCCAACCCCAGCCCGAACAAGGTCGCCCAAGGCACCGTCGGGGTCACGCCTACCGCGTCGTCGAACTGCCCGTCGTTGTCCAGGTCCCATGCGTAGGTCAAGGTGTCCCCACCGGGATCGGTCGAACCGCTCCCGTTCAGGGGCAGGTTGTTGCCCTCATTGATCACGTACGGGCCGCCGGCATGGGCCGTCGGCGCGACGTTATGGATCGTCAACGTGCTGGCGGCCGAGTGGACGCCGCCCTGGCCATCGTTCACCTGGAGGGCGATCGGAAGCACCGTCCCGTCCGAGGCCAGCCCCAGCCCGAACAAGGTCGCCCACGGCACCGTCGGCATCGCTCCCACCGCGTCGTTGAACTGCCCGTCGTTGTCCAGGTCCCATGCGTAGGTCAAGGTGTCCCCGCCGGGATCGGTTGAACCGCTCCCATTGAGGGGCAGGTCGTCGCCCTCATTCATGACGTACGGGCCGTCCGGATTCGCCGTCGGCGTGAGGTTGTTGATCGTCAACGTGCTGGCGGCCGTGTGGACGCCGCCCTGGCCATCGTCCACCTGGAGGGCGATCGGAAGCACCGTCCCGTCCGAGGCCAGCCCCAGCCCGAACAAGGTCGCCCACGGCACCGTCGGAGTCGGCCCTGCGGCGTCGTCGAAATTCCCGTCGCCATCCAGGTCCCACCTGTAGATCAGGCTGTCCCCGCCGGGATCGGTTGAACCGGTCCCATCGAGCAGCACGTCGTCGCCCTCATCGATCACGTAAGGACCGTCCGGATCCGCGGTCGGCGTGAGGTTGTTGATCGTCAACGTGGTCGCGGCCGAGTGGACGCCGCCCTGGCCGTCGTTCACCTCGACGGCGATCGGAAGCGCCGACCCGTCCGAGGCCAACCCCAGCCCGAACAAGGTCGCCCAGGTCACCGTCGGAGTCACCCCCACCGCGTCGTTGAACTGCCCGTCGTCGTCCAGGTCCCAGGCGTAGGTCAAGCTGTCGCCGCCGGGATCGCTCGAACCGCTCGCATCGAGCAGCACGTCGTCGCCCTCATTCATCACATACGGGCCGTCCGGATCCGCCGTCGGTGTGAGGTTGTTGATCGTCAACGTGCTGGCGGCCGTGTGGACGCCGCCCTGGCCATCGTTCACCTCGACGGCGATCGGAAGCACCGTCCCGTCCGAAGCCAACCCCAGCCCGAACAAGGTCGCCCAGGTCACCGTCGGAGTCACCCCCACCGCGTCGTCATACTGGCTGTCGTTGTCCAGGTCCCACGCGTACGTCAAGCTGTCGCCGCCGGGATCGCTCGAACCGCTCGCATCGAGCAGCACGTCGTCGCCCTCATCGATCCCATACGGACCGTCCGGAACCGCGGTCGGCGTGAGGTTGTTGATCCTCAACGTGCTCGCGGCCGAGTGGACGCCACCCTCGCCATCGTTCACCTCAAGGGCGATCGGAAGCGCCGTCCCGTCCGAGGCCAAGCCCAGCCCGAACAAGGTCGCCCAGGACACCGTCGGGTTTTCCCCGACCGCGTCGTCGAAATTCCCGTCGCCATCCAGGTCCCACGCGTACGTCAAGCTGTCCCCGCCGGGATCGCTCGAGCCGCTCCCATTGAGCAGCAGTTCCTCGCCCTCGCTGATGATATACGGACCGCCCGTGTCCGCCGTCGGGGCAACGTTGTTGATCGTCAACGTGCTCTGGGCCGTCTCGACTCCGCCGTCGCCATCGTCTACCTGAACGGTGATCGTGAGCAACGTCCCGTCGGTGGGCAGCCCCAGCCCGAACAACGTCGCCCAGGGCACCGCGGGAGTCATTCCCGTCGCGTCGTCGAACAGCCCGTCGTTGTCCAGGTCCCACGCGAAGGTCAAGCTGTCGTCGCCGGGATCGCTTGAACCGCTCCCGTCGAGCGGCAGGGGATTGCCCTCATTGATGACGTACGGGCCGCCGGCATCGGCGGTTGGGGCTAGATTGTCGATCGTCAGCGTGCTTGCCGCCATCTGGAATCCGCCGTCGCCGTCGTCCACCCGAACGGTAATCGGAAGCGTCGTCCCGTCCGAAGCCAGCCCCAATCCGGCCAAGGTCGCCCAGGGCACCGTCGGGTTCATTCCCACCGCGTCGTCAAACTGCCCGTCGTTGTCCAGGTCCCATGCGTACGTCAGAGTGTCCCCGCCGGAGTCGCTACTGCTGGCGCTAAGAGACAAATCCTCGCCCTCAGTGATGGCATAGGGTCCATCGGCATCGGTGCCCGTCGGGTTGAGGTTGTTGATCGTCAAGGTGCTCTGGGCCGTGCCGAATCCGCCCTCGCCGTCGTCTGCCTGAACGGCGATCGTGAGCGGCGTCCCGTCGGAAGCCAACCCCAGCGAGAACAAGGTCGCCCAGGGCACCATCGGGTCTTCACCAATTGCGTCGTCGAACTGCCCGTCGTTGTCCAGGTCCCATGCGTACGTCAGACTGTCCCCGCCGGGATCGGTCCCCCCGCCGTTGAGGAACAAGTCGTTGCCCTCATTGATGGTGTACGGGCCATCGGCGTCGGCCGTCGGATCGACGTTGTTGATCGTCAACGTGCCCGTGTCGTCGATGTCAACTCCGCCCACCCCATCGTCCACCTGAAGGGCGATCGGAACGGGCGTCCCGTCGGTGGGCAGCCCCAATGCGGCCAAGGTCGCCCAGGGCACCTGCACCACCGGATTCGTCCCCGCCACGATCTCGAATACGCCGTCGTCGTTCAAGTCCCACGCGAACGTCAAGGGGTCGTCGCCGTCAGGGTCGGAGGAACCGCTGCCATCGAGCAGCAGGTCCTCTCCCTCATTGATGACGTAACCACCTCCCACAATGGGTACCGGCAGGTGACCGAGTTCGACCAGATAGTCCTCGACCTCGCCATCGGGGGCCGGGCCGTCGAACGAGAGGCCGCCGGCTCGACTGACACGGAACCGGGCGAAGCTCGGGCCCGACGTCACCGTAGCCGGCACGTCGAATTGCAGGGTTCTGACGTCCCCGGCGATTAGCTCGTTGTCAACGAAGACCAGCTTCTCGTCCGGGTCACTCCAATCGCCGTCCTGGTTGAAATCGATCCATGCATCCAGGTAGCCGTCCGCCGGGGAACCGACCATGTCGACGTCGATCGTCATGGTCTGCCCGGCAATGAACACCACGGGGAAAGCGATCCCGTCCTCATCGCCGTCGTCGCCGGTAGCCGTGGCATCCGGTTGGCCGTCCAACTCGGCGTCCGCGAGGGCACCCAGGCGTGGGCCATCGGGGTCCAGGTAGTGGCGTGCGCCGTCCTGGGCCACTAAGGTCGGATACCACTCCACGCCGAAGCCGTCGTCGGCCGGTGCGTCTCCGAAGTCTTCCGGATGCCGCACCAATCGCAACCGGTAGTCCTCGACTTCCCCGTCACTGGCGTAGCCCGTGACTCCCAGCCCGTCCTCGGTGGAGAATCGGAACCGGGCGAACCGCCACGTCTCCATCTCGCCGTCGGGCAGTCCGACGGTTGCCAGGTCGGCCATCGCGACCGCCAACCCGTTGGCGCCGGCCACCAGGGGCTCGTCGGTGAAGATCTGCTCGCTCGCGTCCCAGACGCCGTCGTCGTTGAAATCGATCCAGGCGTTGAGGAATCCGGCGGTGGACGCGGTGACCGTGATGTCTCCGTGATCCCCAATGACGAGCGCCGATTCGAGCGTCACGCCGTCGTCGAACGTGTCGCCGGTGGCGGTGGAGTTCTGCCGGGCGTCGGTCTCCCAGTGGGAGCCGGAGCCGAGGTAATGGCGCCCATCCACCAGGTGACGCGCTCCACCATTGACCGTATCCTTCAGTTCCGCTCCTCCCAACAGGGAAGGATAGTCGGGGTCGGGTGCGTCGCCGTAGTCCAAGCCCGTTAGCTGGATGGTGAACACCGTCATTCCGGCGAAGGGACCCGTGTTCCGGTTCCCTGAGAGATGGTTGCCGGCCAGATCTCGGATCGCGACCAGGTCCAGGCCTCCGTCGGACGCGTTGTCCAGGATGATGGTGTAGATGGCATCATCCGCCCAAATCCCGTCCCCGGGTACGAGGCGGATCACGTCGTTGATCGGGTCGTAGTTGAAGAGGTAGTCGGACCCCAGCGTCAAGGGCGTCGGCCAGGTGGCCGGGTCCGGGCCGAACGCCGCCATGTCCGTGGTCCGGTACACGGTGACGGCCTCGGGCACCACCGAATTGTCGTAGATCCCGATCCCGCCCGTGTCGCTCAGCTTAATGCTGAACTGGGTGAGGTTCTGGTCGACGACGATGACCTCGTTTTCCGCCGGGCCGAAGTCGAGCGGGCCGTTGTCTTCCGGGTCGCTCACCCTCGCGGTGGGACCGACGAAGTCGGCCCGCTCGATCGCCCCCCGGTCCTTGAAGATGTTCAACCCCATGCCCGGCGGGGGATCCTGCGAAGGATCGTCGACCCGCAACTGGTCGTACAGGTCCCGGTCGGGTACCAGGATCGGGGCGGGCGGAATGCCCAAGGGGGACGTAACGGCCACGATCGCGGGCCGATCCGCCAGGCTGTTCAGCGAGCTGTCGATGGCCCCGTTCTTGTCAAGCACCCCGTTCCCGTTCTCGTCTTCGCCGGGGTCCAAGATTCCGTTGCCGTTCAGATCCTCCCCGTGCTTCAGGTAGAAGTTCCCGCCCGCGGCATCGACGAACAGCGGGGCCGCCGGATCGGTCACGAGGATCGCGTTGCTGCCCACGGTGCCGTTGCTCGTGTTGCCCTTGAAGAAGTTGGCCCCGACCACGGTCGAGCCGGAGGTCCCGTCGATGGAGATGCCCGTGGCCGTGTTGGCGAGGATGTTGTTGAGCAGCGTTGGGCTGGAGTTGTCGGCCACGCGGATGCCGACCCCCGTCGCCGTGTCGCCCCCGTAGAGGGTGTTGTTGAGGATCTTTCCGAACGGAACCGCGGCCGCCGGTACGCCGCCGGCTGCGTTGCTCTCGCCGGCGAAGTCGATGCCCGTGCTCCCGAACCGGACAACCGCGTTGTTGCGGACGACGACGCCCGGGGCCAGCCGCTGGATGTTCTGCGTATCGAAGTTGATCGGCGAGCCGGGCGTCGGGTTGTTCGAGCTGAGGCTGGCGTCCTCGATGCCGCCTTCGGAGGTCCGCTGTTCCCTGGCCCCGGCCTCGATCCGGATGCCCACGCCCGCCACGTCGCGGACGAAGTTGCCCTCGATGATGAAAGCGCCCTGCGCCCGCTCGACGTTCCGGTCGCCCACGACCATTCCGCCGATGCCCGGGAAGAAGACGTTGTCGATCATGGCGCCCTCGTTCCCCGGCGCTCCGCCCGGGTCGGCCCCGTCCTTGGCATACCGGAAGAAGAACGTGTGAACGCCGGCAGTGACGGGGATCGAGACCCCGTGCCAACCGGTGTCGGACTGGTTGGTGTGCTCGAACTCCGCGGGATTCTCGCCGATTTCGTCGACGAAGACCTGGAAGGCGTCGCCCGCCCCGACGACCGCCTTGTAATCGAAGGTGACGTTCCCGGACCCGGTCGCCACCGTCACTTGCAGCGTGCTGTTCTGGTTGTTCCCCAGCGGGACGTCGATCGGCCCTCCCGGACCGGTATAGGAAAAGGGAGCCGAGCGCGCCACGTTGCTCGCGCCGCTCAGGATGTTCGGCAAAACGAACCACGGCGACGTGCTCCCCAAGCCCATCGGGACCCACCCGAGCTCCGGATCGAAGGAAGGCCAGGGGGCACTCTCGAAATTGTCGGTTTTGGGCGGCGAGTCGAGGCCGGTCGGGATGAGCCGATCGTTCGTATCGATCGTGATCGCGACGGAGATCTCCGGGTCCGTCGTGCTGATGTTCGCGGCGTGCTCGAACCCACGGCGGATTTCGACCTGGTACGGGCCCTGTTCGATGAGCTGCGGAGCCTCCGGATCCGGATCGGGCGGCACCGCGAAGTAACTCGTCGCCCCGGCGTTCGCAGCGGTGATCATCTCGCCGCGCTCCGACCAGCCGATGATGATGTCGTCGAGGTAGAAGCCCTCGTAGGCGTTGTTTTGCCCGCGGAGGAAGTTGTTGTTCGTGGCGTTGAGACTCCCGTAGCCATCGACGGGCGTTGCCAGGTCGGGATCGTTGTTGGAAAGGTCCGCGTCCACGATCGTGCCGGCCGTGCTGAAGTCGAATCGCAGAACGAGACCGGTCCTGCCCACGAAGTCAGACAGGTCGACGCGGGCCTGGCGCCAGTTGGACGTTTCGTAGAGCTCTTGGATCCGCTGGCGCGGGTCGGCCGAGTCGGCGAAACGGCTGTGTGACAGGAAGGTGGGCAGTTCCGTGTCGGCGTCCTTCGGCGTGTCGTTGGTTGCCAGGAGATTCCACGTATTGCCGCCGTCCGTGGAAATGAACGCCCGGGCGCTGTCGCGCATCGCGCCGTTCGCCGTCGCCGTATTCTGGCCCTCCGTCTGGAGGAAATAGTTGAAGTAGAGCGTGGGACGGTCCTTGGCGGTCTGGGTGCCCGTGGAGCTGACCAGATCGAACGGGTCGGTGATCAGGCTTCCGTAGGCCCCGCCGGGCAGGTCGTAGTTGGTGCCGATCGCTCCGGAGGTCAGGTCTCGCTGGAAATCGTTGTTGCGAACGCCGAGCTGGGTCCGGCTCGCCTCATAGTTCAGATAGGGATTGTTGTTATTGTCGACGTAGTTTTCCAGCCCGAAGTAGAAGCTGACGCCGCCCTGCCCTTCGTTCTGATTGTACGCGCTGTTGGTGCTGGTCGAGTTCCCGTCCGAATGGGTGCGGTCCTCGGCGCTCGGGGTGCGACTGAGGTCGTACGGGGCGTTGACGCCGTGCCCCTCATCCGCGCTGCGGGTCGTCGTCGGGTGCCACAGGTTGAAGTCCAGCGGCGAGAACGCCAGGCCCGTGGGACTGCCGACACCCGTGTTGATGACGCTCACGCCGCCGTTGAAAGCGGGAACCAGGGTCCCTGAAGCGTTGAATGCCACGAGATCCCCGCCGCCGGTGATGGCGAATAGCGTGCCCGCATAAGCGCCGCCCTGGACGTTCTGCGGACCGAGGGCGAGTCCCTGGAAGCCTGAGATCCCTGAAGTGCTGAAATCGCGGATCAGCGTCGCCCGGCCGCTACCCGTGTTGATCGAGATGAATTCACCCGCACTAGTCACGCCATAGAGGTTCGTTCCCAAAAACTCGCTGAACGCGAGGCCCGTTACATAGCCGTTCAGCGGCGTGCCGCCAGCGCTCCCGGTAGTCATTACGACCCCGGCTACCACGTCGGCGGTGCTTTCCCCGGCGTTGCCGCTGCCCATCAGCCGTGCGGTCACCAGGCGCGAAGCGTTCGTGTCCTGGTTGATCGCGTCAACGAAGTTCTGGGCGGTTGCGGCGGGATTCGTGTCCAATCGCAAGTTGATTTGCTTTCCGGCAACGCCGATAACCTGCGTCGCCGCGTCGGCTTTCGAGACGTTGACGGAGATGCCTTCCCCTGCCGCGCCCGGCGCCTTGGCCACGATCTGAACGGTCTTGGAGGTGGTATCGCCTCCGGCGTTGATGGTGAACGTGGCCGAGGCGAAGTCTACGCCCGAAGGCTGAATGTTCCCCATCATCCCGTAACGCGGAGTGGTCGATTCCGTGGCGGAGCCGCCGTCGCGCGCTCGGTACAAGACCGACGTCGTCTCGTTGCCCGAGGTTCGATCGTTCGCACGCACCGCGTAATAGATGTCATAGGTCGGCGCTGCGCCGGCGGCCGCGGTCCGGTCAAACGTCAGCGCGTCGACGTTGTCGGAGGCCAGGAAACCGGGCGAACTTACTGTCGTGTTGTCGGGCGTGGTCCCGGTTCCGCCCGAGTTGGCCTCGAAGCGGGTCCCCACGATGCTGTCGTTGCTGTTGCTGCCCAGCGCGCCGGTGCCGGAGTTGACCGTGACCAGTGCGCCGGCGGAGTCCTGCGTGCTGTCCAGGCGGCGATAGGCGTAAAGCCCCCCATCGGACCGGAACACGATGTCCTCGATTCCCTGCACGTTATTGGTGGTTTCATCCAGGTTGGTGTCCACGACGGTGATCTGTTGGCCGAAGAACGGATTGACGGTCGTCAGTTGGTCCGCCCCGGAGACGTACAGCACCACGTCCGCCAGATCGAAGGTGCGCACGTGGGCGTTGAGTGAAGTCGTGCTCGAGATATCGAACAGCCCGTTCGTGTTGGTCGGGTCGACCTGCGCGCCGTTGGAGTGGTAGCCCTGGAAGCCGATGTGGTCCTCGATGATCCGGTCGACCGAGTTGATCGGCTCCAGGCGGATATCGGTGTTGGTGGCGGCGGCCACGTAGAACTGGTTCAGATCGGTCAGCAATCGTCCGTTCGCGGATACGGCCACGTAGTAGTCGGTCACGCTGCCCGGAATGCCGATAGGAAGCTGGACGGTGCCGATGAACGGGTCGAGCTTGCCGACGGTGCCCCGGGTGAGGTCGTCCAGGTCGTTGCCCTGACCGGCGGCCGGCTGGTCGTCGATGACGTTCGATTCTCGGCCGATGAGGATGGGCGTTCCGTTGGCGTCGAAGACGATCATCGTCGTGTCGCCGCGCGTCAGACCGTCGGCGTAGTCGAGGTCGAACACGGTGGCCCACGTCTTCCCGCCGTCGTTCACCCCGCCGATCGCCTGGATCGATGCGCCGAGTTGCGTTCGCGCGTAGTCGGCATTGAACCGGTAGAAGTCGATGTCGGAGGTGGCTGTCAGTGCTCCGGAGAAGCTGATGGTGTTGCGATCGCTCTCCAGCAGGTTGCCGAAGTGCTGTGCTCCCGTGGGGCTGTTGTTGCTCGCGGTCGTCTCGTCCGACTCGCCCAGCAGCGGCGAATGGGCGGGCAGCCCCCGCACGTCGATGCCGGTCGTCGCGTAGCGGATGTCGGCGAAACGGACGGTCGAGCCCGGCTTCTCGTCCCGCTGCTGCAACCGGATCTGGAGTTGGTACTCGCCGCTGGTCAGTCCGCCGTCCAGGACGCTGAGGTCCGGCGACTGGCTGCGCACGCGCACGTAGTAGGTCCCCGTCTGCCCGGCCGGCCCCGGCAGCACGACGCGGAAGCCCGCGTCGTGATAGTTCAGCGTGTAGTAGTCGCCCCCGTTGTACGCGTCTTTAGCGAGTGGAGCCGGGCTGGCGGTTCCTGTGATGTCGTAGCCGTCCCCGGGAAAGACGTCGCTGACCGTCGAGCGCGCAAGGACCGTCCCGTTCGCTTGCACCAGCTCGACGACCGTGTCGAGCGAGCCGCGCGTGCGGTCGACGTCGATCCAGACCTCCGTGCCGGTCCGGGCCTTGAAGCTGTAGACGTCGACGTCGCCCGGATCGTCCCCGCGGATGTAGCCGTGGACCTCGAAGCCCAGCACGCGGTTCTCGTCGCCGCTCTTCAGGTTCGGGGCGATCTCCCCGAGGAAGGTGGCGCGAAACGGCGTGTCGTTCACGTCGACGCCTTCGTTGCTGGCCGGCTCGGGCTCGAGCACGACGCGGACGTTCCGGTCGTTGCTGTATTTGTCGAAGAGAAGGCTTCGCCAGTCGCCGGGCGAGCCGGTGCTGGGGCCGTTGTTGTTGGTGTCGAGGTGCGGGTAGCCGTCCGGATCGAAGCTGGCGCCGATCGAGTCGTCGGCCAGCGACGTCAACACGACCGGGAAGCCCGGCTGGCCGATGATCTGGACCGTGCCGCCGATCCGGTCGTCGACGTCCAGCGGGATCCCGTCGGCCGTGAACCCGGCGTTGGCGCCGGCCAGCTTCACGACCAGGCTCTGGTCGACGGCGCTTTCCAGCCGCAGCCCGCTGTACGTCATGTGCTGATCGACGGTGATCTCTCCGCGGAGCACGTGGACGATGTCCGTGTCGTCCCAGACCGACTCGTTGGTGAGCACTTCCGCCCGAATGTTCATGCCCCCCGTGCCGTTGTTGGTCATCCGATTCAGCCGGACCAGCGGGCCGTGGTTGTCGGCGAACTGGTCGAACGCGTCGATTTCCCCGGTGCTGCGCCC
>DATKZH010000730.1:0-3762 GCA_035528065.1 Thermoguttaceae bacterium
TCTGGGAATCGGGACGCTTTTTACAACACTTTAGGCAAATTGCAGCGGCTGGGTGGGTCTTGGGGGGTTAGGTAGGTGTGGAAGTGGCAACTGGATTTGACCAAAGAACGTACATGCGGGAACGGACGCGGAAGGACTCCGCTGCCGCCCGTGACATCGAGATTCGCAGCCCCCGCAACCTGAAGCTGCGAAAGAAACTGGAGCGGTCGATCTTCAACTGGCTGCGGCATTACTTCCCCGAGCTGTTCTTCAACCCGTTCAACGCACAGCAGAAACTCATCGTCAACGCGGTGCTGCACGCTGCCAAGCATGGTGGCGACCAGGCGGTGGCAGCACCGCGTGGCGAGGGGAAAACGTCGATTGCCGAATGCGTGGTGTGTTACTGCGTGCTGACCGGTCGGCTCAAGTTCCCGCTGATCGCGGCGGCCACGGGACCGGACGCCCAGGGCATCTTGGGGAACATCAAACGGCACTTTGAAACCAACGAGGAGTTGGGCGAAATGTATCCCGAGGTCTGCGACCCGATCCGGGCACTGGAAGGGGCTTCGCAGCGGGCCAACATGCAGACTTGCCTGGGAGGGCACCGCACGCGGCTCAAGTGGGGCGCGGACCGCATCGTGTTCCCCACGGTGCCACTGTACAAAGACGAGCACGGAAACACGATCAAGAGCCGCTGCTGTGGGTCGGTGCTGATGACCCGCGGGCTGGACTCGGCTATCCGCGGCATCCGTTACGGCAGCCTGCGGCCGGACTTGGTGCTGATTGACGATCCCGAGACGCGGGAATCGGTGGAAAGTGACATCCAGATTGAAAAACGCTGCCGCACGATCGACCAGGACATCGGTGGGCTGGGCGGCCCTGGCAAGCGAATGGCGCGGCTGATGCTGTGCACGATCATGAACCGCAAAGGGGTGGCGTATCAGTACACCGACCCGTCGGCCAAGCCCAGTTGGCGGGGCGTGCGGTACAAAATGCTGGTTTCACCACCGGATAACGTGGAATTATGGCACGAATACGTCGAGATGCGGCGGTCGGGCATGGCTGCCGCCAAGCACGACGATGGCGACGTGGACGAGGCAATTGGGCTGGCCAACAAGTTCTATCTGGATCGCCGCAAGGCTATGGATGCGGGGGCAATTGTGGCAAATCCGCACAGATTTGACCCCAAACAGGAGTTTTCAGGTCTACACCGCTGCTGGAACATCATCGCCGACCTCGGAGAAGCCGCCTTTGCCACCGAGTACCAGAACGACCCGCCCGAGGAGGACGGCCCGCAGGAGTCGGGAATTCATGCCGGATTGGTGGCAAATCGCCTCTCCGGGCTGGAAAAGGGCAAGATTCCGCCCAATTGCCCGCTGCTGACGGCAGCGATCGACGTGGGCAAGGTGGCCCTGCACTGGACGGTGATGGCGTGGAGCAAGGGCGGCAGCGGCGCCGTGATCGACTACGGCGTGGCGGACGTGTGGCCGAAGAATCGGGACAGCGATCGGGCGGTGGAGCTGGCTATTTTGCAGGCGTTGCATGGTTTACGCGATCAAATGCTCAGTGCCCAGTACCATACGCCCGACGGTGAGATATTCCAGATCCAGACGTGCCTGGTGGACTCTGGCTGGAAAGAGGCCCCGGTCTATGAGTTCGTGCGAAACACGGGCGGGCAGATATTCAAGGCTTCGAAGGGGTTTGGCGAAACCACCGACGGCCGGAAATCGTACTTTCGCATCCCGGACAAGCAGACGGCTGCCAAGCGGGTGGGGGATCACTGTTTTCTGGCGTATCAGCAACAGGCCCAGGTGTGGCTATGTGGGATGGATTCGGACTATTGGAAGTCGTGGCTGCACCAGCGGTTCATGACGCCCGAGGATCAACCGGGCAGTATCGTGCTATTTGGGGCCGATAAGCGGGATCACGTGGCGTTTTCGCACCACATTTGTGCCGAAATCGAGGTCGAGGAGTTCGTTCCCGACAAGGGATTGAAGCGATATTGGAAGAAAGTCAACCGCAACAATCACTGGCTGGACACGACCTATATGGCCTGCGTGGCGGCCAGTTTACATGGGATGCAGCTACTGAATGCAGGATATCAGGCCCCGCAGCGTCGCGCAAGCACTCCGCGGCGTCAACAATTTCTCAACCGCGAGGGCGGTTGGGTGGGAGGGATGAAATGAGCACCAGAAACCGCACAACCAAGAGCAAAATGGTCAACGGCAAGCGGGTGACGCCGGTGACCGAGCAGCCGGCCAGCCAACGGGTCGAGGCCCCACCGTGCCCGGTGTGCCCGCGGGACTTGAATGAGCGGACCCACATTTACGCCACTCGTGGGCGGAAACGGTACTGCAAGTGTGCCCGCTGCGGTTGGACGTGGGGCGTGGCGTTTGAGGAGGGGGCGACTCGCGTGGACAACATGCAGACGAGGTGATGTGATGAAAAATCTGCGCGTAGAATCATGCACAGGATGTGGTCGAGATACTCCCAACTCGGATGGGATTTGCAGCAAGTGTCGCTCACAGAGTTTCGCCGCAACAATGGCGAATCAACGTGGAGAACGTGGTCGCACCATGAGTCCAGAGGCAGCAAAGACATTTGGAGACTGGGAAGAATATTGCAGGCAGTACGAAGCCGACTAAATCACCTCTGGCAATCTGGCAATTGCAGCCAACCCCTGAAATAAACTACGGTCCCCAATGAAGGGGGCCGTTTTCTATGGCTGATTACTCGACCGCTGCCGCCAACGCCGCTGACGCTCTCGACGCCTCCGAGATCATCGAAGAGTATGAGATTGGTCCCCGTGGTCGTCGCGTCAAGCGTGGCAAACCAGCCGACCAACTCGCGGCGGCACTACTTCTCGAAGGCATCGCCGCCCGCCGTGGTGGAAAGGCCATCTTCACACTCGCCAAACCGGTGAACCCCACATGATCGGCACTGCCCTGGATCACGTTATCAGTTGGTTCTCGCCCGCCCGTGCGGCGCGGCGTGCCAGTGCGAGAAACGTGTTTTCCGGGGTGTCGAAACGGGGCTACGACGCGGCGAAACTCGACCGCACCAACTCCGCCTGGCGAACTGCGAACACCTCGCCGGATCTGGAGCTGGAGGCGTCTGGTCGCATCCGGGCGAGAGCCCGCGACCTCGTGCGGAACAACGCCTACGCGAAAGGCGTCGTGCGGGCGTTGGTCCGCAACGTGGTGGGGACCGGGATCAAGCTGCAATCGCGGATCGAGGGGGCCGAGCCACTCAACAAATCCATCGAGCAACTCTTCAACCGATGGACGCTGGTGTCCGACGCGGCCGGACGGCTGACGTTCGAGGAGATCCAGCGGCTGGCGTTCCAGGAGGTGATCGAAGCGGGCGAGTGCCTGATTCACTTCACGCGGCTGGAGTCTGACCGGGGCCGACCCGTGTCGCTGGCCCTGGAGATGATCGACGCCGACCGGTTGGCGGACGACATGCAGACTCGCAAGTTGTCGATGGAAGGTGACAACGAGATCCGCCGCGGCGTGGAGGTCAACGCCCTGGGGCGACCGGTGGCGTATTGGATTTACCGCACCCATCCCAACGACATCAACTCGACCATGTATCGGACGTTCCCGGAGCGTGTGCCGGCCGAAGAGTGCCTGCATTTATACAAGTCCGAGCGGATCGGGCAGACACGCGGCGTGAGTCTGTTCGCCCCCGTGGTCGGCTGGCTCAAACAGCTTGGGTATTACGTTGACAACGAGCTACAGGCGTCAGCGGTTTCGTCCTGTTTCACCGCAGCGATTACCACGC
>DATKZH010000731.1:0-14919 GCA_035528065.1 Thermoguttaceae bacterium
ACGTCGGGTCACAACATGGCTTCGAGTGAAACGGGGCTGCCCAAGACCTTTCGCCCAGGCAGCATCGACTCGAAAACCGATGCCATGGACTCGGTGTCGGGCGAGAACCTCCGCTGGGCCGTCAAACTTGGTTCCGAGACACACGGCAGTCCAGTGATCGCCGGCGGCCGTGTCTTCGTGGGTAGCAATTCCTACTCGTCGGAACGTTTCCCGACCAAGGGCGCCTCGAACCTGGCCGGTGGCTGGCTGCTCTGCCTGGAAGAAGAGACCGGACGTCTCCTGTGGGAACTGCTGACGCCGCACTTGCCAGAAAGTCGAGCCCCGCACTCCGACACCGGCTACGGAATCTGCGACGCGCCCACCGTCGACGGCGATCGGCTCTACCTGATCACCAACGACGCGGAGGTACTTTGCCTCGATGCGGCCGGATTGACCAACGGGAACGACGGGCCGTTTCGGGATGAAGGCCTTTATCTGGCCGGGGCCTTCAATCAACCGCCCTCGCCGCCGGCAGCGGTGAAACTCAAGCCCACCGACGCTGACATAGTCTGGCGATACGACATGTTGGCCGAACACGAGGTCCACCCTCACGACGCTTCTTCTTGTTCCGCATTGGTTGACGGCAACTTCCTCTACATCTGCACCGGCAACGGGATCAACCGGGAAGAGAATAAAGTCCTCAATCCGTCGGCCCCCAGCTTGATCGTGCTGGATAAACGGACGGGCCGCCTGCTCGCCACGGACAACGAGAAGATCGGCACACGAATCCTGAAGGGCCAATGGTCGTCGCCATCGCTGTGGCGGTCCGGCGGGCGAAAGTTGATTGTGTACGGCGGGGGTGACGGCTTCTGTTATGCCTTCGAGCCCTTATCGGAGCCCGCCCCGGAGCAACCGGTGAGTCTGAAGATGGTGTGGGCCGTCGAATGCAATGCTGCCTACTGCCGAGTGCGCAACGGCAAGCCGGTCGGCTATCGCGAGAAGGACGGACCGTCGGAAATCGTCGGCACACCGGTGTGCCTGGGCAATCGGGTTTACGTGACCGTCGGCCGGGACCCTGTTCGCGGGCCGGGCAAAGGCAACGTGACCTGCATCGACGCGGAACGCGGTGTGGCCATCTGGAACTGCGATCAAATCGGCCGTTCCATGTCCACGGTGTCCGTTGCCGACGGGCTGCTGTACGTGGCCGAGACGTTCGGAGCGGTTCACTGTCTGGATGCCGAAACAGGGAAGATCTACTGGAGTCACAAGACGGGCGAGCGCATCTGGGGCTCGACCCTCGTGGCTGACGGAAAGGTCTATGTACCGACCAGCAAGAAGCTGCTGGTACTGGCGACCGGCCGGCAGAAGAAATTGCTGGCCGAGGTGAAACTGCCCGATCCCTGCCTGAGCACTCCCACGGCCGCCAACGGTGTATTGTACATCGCCACGCAGGAATACCTTTACGCGACCTCGCGACACAGTGACCGTGTCGCCGCGCAGATGGTAGCACGTTCGACGCCCTCCGCCCCGGTCTACGCCCCCAGCCCAGTTGTTTCTACACCCGTGCTTTCCAAGGACTGGCCTCAATGGCGCGGTCCCGAACGGGACGGGCGCGTTTTACAACTGCCCAAAACGCTAGCGGCTGTGAAACTGCTCTGGCAGCAGCCGGTGGCGGGTGCATGTGACGCCGGCATCGCCGTAGCAGGCGACCGTTTGGTGATGGCCGATCACGACAAACGGTACGACTACTATGGCTGTTGGCGGACCAGCGACGGAAAGGAACTCTGGAAACGCGACTTTTCCAACGGTCGTGATATGGACTACGGGTCAGGTCCCCGCGCCACGCCGCTGATCTCCGGCGAAAACGTTTACGTACTCGGAGCGTTCGGCGAACTACACTGTCTGAGTATGATCACCGGGGCAACGATCTGGCAGAAGGACTTGGTAAAGGACTTCGGCGTGAAGAAGGTGCCGGCCTGGGGCTACTGCGCGTCGCCGCTGCTAGCCGAGGGTAAGCTGATCGTCAACCCCGGTGGCAACTCAGCTCTGGTGGCACTCGACCCCGATACGGGCGACCTGGTATGGCAGGGCGAGGGAGGCCGGGCCAATTATTCCAGCTTCATCGTGGGGAGTTTCGGGGGTGTCATGCAGGTCGTGGGATACGACGCCAAGTCGCTGGGCGGTTGGGACCTGAAGTCCGGACGGCGGCTCTGGAGCGTGGATGTCGATGCAAGCGGAGGTTACATCGTCCCGACGCCCGTGGCTGTCGGTGAAAATCTGCTGATCGCCGATCTGAACAATCCCGCGCAATTGTTTGCGTTCGACAGGCACGGTGCGATCCTTGAAGCCGGAATCGGCATGAACGAAGACCTCTTGCCCGACGTTTCTACGCCGGTAGCCGCCGGCGATCTGATTCTGGGTGTAGCCGGCGAATTGTTCTGCCTGAACGCCTCGGACGGACTGAAACTGCTTTGGAGCAACGACCAGGAGGATGTGTTTGCGTCGGATTGCCACCTGATCGTTGGCGGCGATCGTGGTATGGCGTTTAACAGCGACGGCGATCTGGTCCTGTTCCACTTCGATCGGCAAGGCATGGAAGTCCTCGGTAAGAAGCATCTCTGCGGCGAGACCCTCATGCATCCGTCGCTCGCCGCGGGACGTCTATACGTTCGCGATAGCCAATTCCTCTACTGCTACAACCTCGACCGGTAGCATTGGTCCATTCTCAGCCAAGGTACATTCCATCGAAGGAAAGAGGTTCCCTATGCGTTCGATCGTTCTAGTTGGACTTATCGCAGGTCTTGCCGTGCCGTGGCCTGCGTCTGCGGCGCCCCCGCCCTCGCTGAAGGTCAGTGACAACGGGCGTTTCCTCGTGACGGTTGACGGTCAGCCCTTCTTCTGGTTGGGCGATACGGCGTGGTTAATGATCGAGAAGGCATCTCGCGTCGATCTCTCCGATCAGCCGTCGGCAGTTCGCTATTTTCAGAAGCGAGCCGCCCAGGGATTCAATGTCGTCCAGACGATCGTGGTGCATGTCGATGTACCGGCCAACGCCGCGGGGCATGTTCCATTTGTCGAGGGCGACTTCGCGCGGCCGCGAGTCTTGCCCGGGCCAGACAACGACTTCTGGGACGATGTCGATTGGTTTGTCGATCAGGCAGCCGCTCACGGACTGTACGCGGCGCTGCTGCCCACATGGAACAGCAGCGTGCCCGAAGATCATCCGATGGTCAAAGACCCAGCGATCGCGTATCGCTATGGTCATTTCCTCGGTTCCCGATACGGCGCCCGGTCGAACATCATCTGGGTGATGGGTGGGGATCCGCCGCCGTCGCGGGACGTCGGCGTTCCCGAACGGCTGGCCATGATCCGTGCCATGGCCGAAGGGTTGGCCGACGGCACCAACGCTCTCGACCGGCAGGACGGGCAGGCCGACTGGACTTCGACCCTGATGACCTATCATCCGCGGGGCGGTGGCCAGTCGTCTTCGAAACACTTACACGGCGAGCCGTGGCTGGACTTCAATATGATCCAGACCACCACGCGGTTCGACTTTGCCAATTACGAGACCGTGGCGGCGGACTACGCGCTCCAGCCGCCCAAGCCGACACTGGATGCGGAAGTCGCCTACGAAGACTCTCTTTCGCTTAACCGCAAGGAACCGCAGGATCGCCGCATTACGCCCTGGGACGTGCGCCGCGCCGCCTACTGGTCGGTCTTTGCCGGGTCTTTCGGCCATACCTACGGTCATCGCAGCTTCATCTGGTGGATGCGCGAGGGCGAAACATTTAAGTACGGCGCTCACATCCCCTGGTACGAATCACTCGACGCACCAGGTGCGAACCAGATGCGGCATCTCCGCAACCTGATAGAAGCACACTCGCTGGTCAACCACGTTCCGGGCTCGAAGCTGTTGGTCGACAAAGGACGAGGTGGCAAGGCTCATCTACAGGCGACGCGTTCGGCGGACAGCAGGACGGCAGTGGCCTATTCGCCGCAGGGAGAACCAGTACCAGTGCGTCTGGAAAAGATTGCGGCTAGTCCGATCGTGGCCAAGTGGTTCGATCCACGAACCGGCGCGAGCACGCCTTGCGGGACCTTTGAACCCCACGGCATTCACACATTCACGCCGCCCAGCAGCGGTGAAGATCAGGATTGGGTCCTGGTGTTGGAAGGGGAATGAGAGGGAGAGCGAAATGACACGATTACCGAACCGCAGACGGTTTCTTCAGCGTTCGACGCTGACCGGTGCAGCCCTTGCCTTGGGCACTCCGGACACGCTGATCAAGGCGGAGCCGCCGATTGGCCTCCCGTATACTGCGGCCGAGATCGCGCAACGACTAGGGATTTCGATGGCCGTCTTCCAGGGCGAACGACTCGGAGCCCGCCATGTGGCGGCAATCCGCCAGTTGGGAATCGAACGCATCGAGCTGGTGATGGCACCGAAGACGTTTGATTTCCAGGACCGCCGGCAGGTTGCGGAAGTTCTCGCCGAGTGCCGCAAGCAGGGTGTGTCCGTCGGTTCCGTGCACGGCAATCTCCAACGCAAGTACAACGATCCGAATGAGGGAAAGCGCCGGGCCGCAGCCGCGGCGCTGCTCGATGAACTTCGCTTTTCCGAACAGGCCGGTGCTGCGATCGTTGTGGCCCATTTCGGCACGGACGACCCGGCGCGGAAGACCGTTACGGAACTGTTGGACGAGACGAAGGACCTCCGCATCCGGTTGACCGTTGAAAACATGGGCGGCGGCTTGAAGCCCTATGCCGACTTCGTGGACCGGATCGGCTCTGAGCGGTTTGGCATGACGGTCGACATCGGTCACGCCCGCGACCCGGACGGCGTCAATCCGTTCGTCAAGCCGGGCAGAGCCGTAGACGTTCTGGCACTCGGCGGTCACCGCGTCTGGCACCTGCACCTGCACGACACGTTCAACTTGCCGACCAAACCGGACCACCGCGCACCGCTGCATCCGGACGGGATCATCCGCTGGGACGAAGTGTTCGCTGGTTTGAAGGCCATCGACTACCGCGGCGTCTTCCTGTTCGAGGACGGTCGCGGCGAGAACCCGGAAGAATGGACCAGGCTGGCGGCCGAGTTTCCGAAGAACTTTGTCGCACGTTATGGGCGGTAAGTGAAGTGCGGCCACGTGCCGCGTTGGGAGATAATATCATGAAGCGATCAGCATCATTCCTAACTGGGCTACTTGCGCTGCTCTCTTTGATGCTATCCGTTCATTCCGCCACGGCCGACGATTCGTCCGCCATGGGCCCGTTGTGGGTGCATCCTGACAATCCCTGTTGGTTCGCCAGGCCCGACGGCCAGGCGGTCTGGCTGACCGGTTCGCACACCTGGGCGAACTTCCAGGAACGGGGTATCGAAAGCCAGACACCCGACTTTGATTACGACGGCTATCTGGATTTCCTTCAGCGACACGGCCACAATTTCATCCGCATGTGGACCTGGGAGCAAGCCCAATGGATGCAGTTCGTCGACAAAGAAGTGCCGGTACGCTACAAGCCCAATCCGTATCAACGGATCGGCCCCGGCAAGGCGTTGGACGGCGGCCTGAAGTTCGACGTGACCAAGTTCAACGATGAATATTTCGTCCGCCTGCGCCGACGAGTCGAATTGGCTCGCGGGCGAGGCGTCTATGTCGGCGTGATGTTCTTCCAGGGATTCAGTCTGGACAAGCGAAACGGCAACGTGAAGACGGGCAACGCCTGGCACGGCCACCCGTTCAACGGGGCCAACAATGTGAACGGCGTCAACGGCAATCCGAGCGGTGACGACAGCGGCCACGAGATCCACGAACTGATAGTGCCGGAAGTCACGCGGTTGCAGGAGGCTTTCGTTCGCAAAGTCATCGACACCGTGGGCCACCTCGACAACGTGCTTTGGGAAATTGGCAACGAATGCCACGCCGGCTCGGTCCAGTGGCAGTACCACATGATCCGCTTCATTCACGAGTACGAAGCGACGCGTCCGAAGCAACATCCGGTAGGCATGACGGGTGCGCCGATTGGTACGAAACAGTTGCTGGCCAGTCCAGCCGATTGGATTTCACCACCGGGCAAGTCGTGGCTTACCGATCCGCCGGCTAACGACGGCACGAAGGTGATCCTGGTCGACAACGACCACTGCGACCCATGGCACCATGATCCCGATTGGGTTTGGAAGAACCTGTTCCACGGCAACCAGTTTATCTTGATGGACGGGTATGTCGATTTCCGCATTGGTTCGCCCGACAAGCCCGATCCGAACTGGGACGTCACGCGTCAAGCCATGGGCTGCGCCCGCAAGCTGGCCGAACGGATCGAACTGTCAGGACTCGTGCCCAACACCAAGCTGGCTTCGACCGGTTACTGCTTGGCAAGTTGTACCGGAACATTTCGCTGCGTCGTTTACCTGCCCAAAGGCGGCGAAGCGTCGGTCGATCTCAGCGAGGTCAAGGGCTCGCTGGCCTTGGAGTGGATCGAGGCGGAATCAGGTAACAGTCGAGCGGCGACGGATGTCCGCGGCGGAAGGCGGCAGCTATTGGCCGCACCGTTCGCCGGCCCGGCAATCTTGCGGCTCAGTCAAACAACGAATCTGCAAAAGGATCAGTTATGATGCAGAGATCCACGGTCATGAAGCGAGCCACCATATTTCTGAGCCTCTCATTCGGCATCAACGGCCTGTTGTTTGCGGCTACCGCCCAGACGCCGGCACTGACTTTTCGCGGGCCGCAATCTGCGGTCGAAGTCTATGACTTTGCTGAAGTCCAGATTTCGGCACAGCACCCCTCCGCCGCCAATCCCTTCACGGATGCATCGGTCGTCGGTGAGTTTCGCCGGAAGGGAGACCATCCGGTCCAAGTGGACGGTTTTTGTGATGCGGCAGACGGCAGTTTGTTTAGGGTTCGGTTCATGCCGTCGGAACCGGGGCCGTATGACTACACGGTCACTTTCCGCCAGGGTGCCGAGGTGACCGTGCACGAGGGCAGCTTCATAGCGATAGCGAGCCGTCGGAGCGGGGTGCTCCGGGTCGATGCGGAGCACCGTCAACACTTCGTTTGGGAAGGCAATGGCGAGCACTACTTCTGGAATGGCACAACGACCTATTACCTCATGGGCTGGGATGACGAGACGATTCGCAGCACCATCGACCGGTTGGCAGGCTACAAAATCAATCGGCTACGAGTCCTGTTGTACGGCCGCAACAAGCCCAGACCGTGGAACCAGCCGGTTGTGCCGACCGAGCGTTTTCAGTTGCATCTGAATCCCTGGCCTGCCGAACGTCCCAACGACGTGGCGAATCCCGGTTTTGACTTGACGCGGTTCAACGTCGACCACTGGCAGAAGTACGAGCGCCTGTTGCGTTACGCCCGCGAGCGAGACGTGGTCGTCTCGGTCATCTTCTACATCGGCGGGCAGGTCCTGCCCACGCCTTTCGAGGCAGGCAGTGCCGAGGAAGATCTGTATTATCGTTACGGCGTTGCGAGACTGGCCGCGTTCTCGAACGTCACGTGGGATCTGGGCAACGAATACAATTTCCACCGCCCCGCTCCGACCTGGGCGGACGAGATGGGAGCGAAGGTCAAGAGTTGGGATCCGTACAATCATCTCTGCTCGGCTCACAACGTTACGCACCGCACGCCGAACTCGGCCTGGTGCGACATGCAACTGATCCAGCGTTGGGACGACGGGCAAAACGCGTTCATGCTCGGCCAACGCCAGGAGCAGGAGAAGACCGGGCGGATCATCCCGCAAATCAACGAAGAGTACGGCTACGAAGATCTCTGGGAGAAGACTCCGGGCCAGCGGCAGGCTGACACGCGCCGGCGCTGCGCCTGGGAGATCGTGATGGCCGGCTGCTATCAAACGACCGGCGAATCGGCTCGCACAGGCACGGGCGTCGCGCCCGACACCGGGGGTGGCTGGGTCAACGGCCGCGGCGACGATTCAATGACGATGCTCGGCGACTACCGGCGTCTGGCCGAGTTCTTTACCGCCTTCGACTGGTGGACCTGCCAGCCGCGGAACAGTCTGGTCGAACAGCAATTACCTTGTCTGGCTGTCGAGGGTCAACGCTACGTCGTCTATTTGCCGACGGGCGGACGAGCCACGATCAAACTGAACGAAGGCAAGTACCGCGCCCAGTGGTTCAATCCCCGGACGGGGGATTTCGCCGAGGCGGGCGTGGCCGTCGCCCCGGTCTGGACGTCGCCCGACACGCCGGATCGCGAGGACTGGACGCTGTTGCTGGAACGCGACGATGCAGCCGTCGATCGCACGCCGCCTCGATTGATCGCAGCCACCGCCGCCGGCTCGAAACAGGTTGACGTGGTCTTTTCGAAATCGGTCGAGCAAACGTCTGCCTGTGATCCGGCCAACTACTCTCTGAGTGGGAATATCCGAGTCGTCACGGCCGCTCTGATCGACGAAGCGGGGCGGACCGTCCGGCTGACGACCTCGCCGCTGACCGAGGACGTGCGATACACGCTGACCGTGCGCAACATCCGCGACCGTGCCGAGCAGCCGAATGCAATTCGGACCGAGGAGCACGCCACGTTCCTCCGCCGCAACCCGGGACGGCCGTTGGTGGTTCTGGCCTTCAACGAAGGGCAAGGCCAGACGACGGGCAATACCGGGGCGTCGGCCGAATCGGACGCCACTGCGACCTTGACGGCCAAGTGGCCACGGTGGTCGACGAATTCACCAGCGGGCGGCGACGGCAAGTCGCTCGATTTTGGCGATACTTCGGGTGAGTATGCCGTGGATCTAGGCAACGAAGCCCCGGAACTGCTGCGAGGCTTGAAGTCATTCACGATCACGGGCTGGTTGAACTGCCGTTCGCTCGCGGTGGGACCCGGCGGCAATCGCATCGTCCACATGGCCGACACGATGGGTAGCCGTGCCGGGCTCGATCTGGTCGTGGAGGCAAAGGGCGCGTTAGTGCTGGGCGTCAATGCCTATCCGGACGTATCCCCGGCGAGCAGCCGTACGACGGCGATTTCCGCCGACCCCAACGTTGGGCCTGAAAACTGGCGATTTTTTGCCGTGACTTACGATGCGACGACCGCGATGGACAATATACAATTCTACCTTGGCGATGCCCGACGCCCAGCCGAGCTGGATCGCGCCGTGACCTACGCTCAAGGCGAGTTGGGACCGCGCACCGGCCCCTTGACCGTCGGCGCTTTCAGTCCGGCCATTCGCACCGGCAAAGGCGATCGAGTGTTTCGAGGCCTGATCGACGATATCCGCGTGTTCGGCAGCTCCACCAACGGCGCTGGAGCCTTGGACTTGGATCAAGTACGCAACATTCAACTAGGAGAACGGGCCGAACGATGACGAAGCCGAGACTGAACTGTGTCACGAGTCTACTGATCGCGACGGTTGTGATTTCCGGCGGTCGTGCAGCAGATCGTCCTCTGCGGCTGGGGCCCGGCGTCGAGAATCTGCTGGTCCAGGCCAAGATCTCCGGCAATCTGGAATTGCTCGACAAAGGTATGCGCGGCGCGGCGGACCACGTGGTCTACGACCCGCGACGAGCCGAGTTTGTGAAGCCCAGCCAATACAACGAATACGGAGTCGGTTTCGGCCAGGATCTGGGCGTGGTGCCGGAACGGCAAGCAGCCTGGTGGATGGCCGAATGGGCCGAGCCGATCCAGGCTAATCTGATCTTGCTGACAGGCGTCTATCCCAATCAGCCGCAGCCTGACACGGCCTGGAAAGTCGAGATTCGCCGGAACGGCGTCTGGAAAACGCACGCTTCGGGCGTCGGCGACTGGTACGACAGCGGCCGTTACGTTTGGGGTGGCCCGGACACGGAACCGATCTCGCTCGATGCTGTCCGCATCAGCGTCTTTAGCAAAGACGACGCCACGCCGATCAAGAGCATCCATTTCCGCGGCGAATCGGGACGGTCCTGGATCGTGGCACATGTCACGCCAGACGACATCATTGCAGCCGCACCCTTTCAGGCCCGCATCACGCCGCTGACTCAGCCGGTAATGGCGGGCCAGACGGTCACGTTCGACGGCAACGGTTCGACGATCGCCACAGGCGATTTCTCCTGGGATTTCGGCGACGGTTCGCAAGCCCAAGGAAAACGGGTTGAACATCTCTTCCAGGCTCCAGGTATCCGCAGAGTGACGTTGACCGTTTCTGATGGCAAGCACAAACACGTCGGCTTGGCGCTCGTTCGAGTGCACACCTCGGACACGCTACAGATTCCTCAAGTCCACCTGGACACGGACCAGAAGAACGAGCAGGACGATCAACACTACCTCGGCTATGCCCTGTTCAGCGAGTTGGACGTGCTGGGCGTCAACAGCGTGCACCACGGCGGTGGGCAGGAGCCCGTGAATTACCGCGAGATCCTGCACGTGCTGGATTTGGCCAAACAGAGCGGCTTGCCCGAAGATCGCGAACCGTTCGTCTTCCGCGGTGCGGATTGCCGTCTCTCGCCGCCAGCCAGCGGCAACTGGTTCGACACCGAGCCCGAAGTGTCTGACGCCAGCGAGGCGATCCTGGCCTCGGCCCGCGGCGCATCGCCGACCAATCCCGTCTGGGTAGTTCCTGTCGGCCCCAGCACCAACGTCGCCTCGGCCATCCTGCAAGCTCGTGCCGAGGGGCTTGAACTGAAAGACCGGCTGCGCGTGATCTGGCTGGGTGGCTCCAACAATTCGATCGGTGGCGAGTTCAACGGAAACAACGATCCATGGTCGATGTACGTCGTCGCGCAGAGCGGCGTGGAAACCTGGATCGTACCGGCACCGGTCGGCGCTCGGGTGGCGATCGACAAACGCACCGAAGGCCACCTGTACGCCGATAATCCGCTGGGCCAGTACTTGAAACAGATTGTACCCGCCAAACATAAGCCGTTGTACGATGCCAGCACGCTCTCGTCGATCATCAGCTTGCGGCTCGACCTGGGCTGGATCAAAGAAGTGGAACGCGTCACCGTTTCCGGGCCGGATCAGCGTTACGCCTGGAGCCGTAGCGAAGATCCCAATGCCGTGTATGTAATTCGAGAAATCGACCAACAGGCCATGCAGCGAGACCTGTTCGAGACGATGAAGGGCAAGCCGACCCGGCTGATCGACGTCGCAGATCGTTGAACATGCTCCACTTGACATAGGCCGTCGGTATCACGCCTTTCGCCGCACACAACCTGACCTTCTTTCACGAAGAAAAACTCCCCATGAAATTTGCTAACGAACGTTTCCGTTACCTACTTGTCAGTTTCTTGCTGATCCTGCCAAACCTCGTTTCGGGCCGTGCGATCGCCGACGACGTCGAGCAGTGGGGCGCGTGGGAGGCGTCGCTGGACGGTCCCCGCGATGGCAACCCGTATCTGGATGTGTCACTGTCCGCCGCCTTCAGCCAGGGTGACAACCGCATCGTCGTCCCGGGATTCTACGATGGCGCGGGCGCGTTCAAGATACGTTTCTCGCCGTCTGCACAGGGCGAGTGGCGCTATGAGACGCGGAGCAACCGCCCGGAATTGAACGGCAAGAGTGGAACGTTCACCGCCGGTTCGCCGTCGGCGAACAACCATGGACCGATCGAAGTCTTCAAGACGTTCTATCTCCGTTACGCCGACGGCACACCGTATCATCAATTCGGGACGACCTGCTACGCCTGGATTCATCAGACCACCGGGTTGCAGCAGCAGACGCTCAAGACCCTGGCCGCGTCGCCCTTCAACAAGATCCGCTTCTGTGTGTTTCCCAAGTCGTACACCTACAATCAGAACGAACTGGAATTGTTTGCTTTTCAAAAGCGGGCCGATGGCAGTTTTGATTTCGATCGTCCCGATCCGGCCTTCTGGCATCACATCGAGCAGCGGATCCTCGACTTGCAGCAGTTGGGCATCCAAGCCGACTTGATTCTCTGGCATCCCTACGACCGCTGGGGATTCAAGAGCATGAGTGACGCAGAGGATGACCGCTATCTGCGCTATTGCATCGCCCGGCTTTCCGCCTATCGCAACGTCTGGTGGTCGCTGGCCAACGAATACGACTTCATGAGCAACGTCGGGGGGCGCGACAGGGGAAACAAAACCATGGAGGATTGGGACCGGTTCTTCAGTATTCTCCAGAACGAGGATCCTTACCAGCGACTTCGCGGCATCCACAACGGCGCGTTGTGGTACGACCACACCAAAGCGTGGGTCACGCATGCCAGTCTGCAAACTCCCAACATGGCCGGCGGCGTCGGATACCGTGCCCAGTATCAGAAACCGGTGATCTTCGACGAGTGCAAGTACGAGGGCGACATTCCCCAAGGTTGGGGCAACCTGGACGCGAAAACGATGACCCAACGGTTCTGGCTGGGCACGATGAGCGGCTGTTACGTTGGTCACGGCGAAACCTACAAGCATCCCGAAGATATCCTCTGGTGGTCGAAGGGCGGCGTGCTACACGGCGAAAGCCCCAAACGGATTCAGTGGCTGAAGGAGTTCATGGCCCAAGCACCGCCCTTCGACGAACTGCAACCGTTGGGCGACGACCAGGGGCGGTACCTGCTGGCCCAGCCCGGCGGCAGATACTACCTGCTTTATTGCCTGGGACCGCAGCCCCAGACCGTCGAACTGGCCGGCGACGGGGCTTACAAAGTGGATCTCGTCGATCCGTGGGAGATGGCCGTTTTGCCATTGGGTACGGCGCAGCCGGGCAAGTACACGGTCCAACCGGCCAAGTCGGATGTGGCGTACCGATTCACGCCCTACGCACTCGGTGAGAAGCTGCGGCCGGAGGCGAAGATCTCGGCGTCGCCTATCGAAGGTCTCCCGCCACTGACCGTGACGTTCCGCAGCGAGACGGACGCGGTGGCGGCCTGGGAGTTCGGCGACGGGGCCACGTCCATGCAGAATCCGGCGACGCACAACTTCGAGCAGCCCGGCCTCTACACCGTCACGCTTCGAGTCACCGATCGCGACGGCGGCAGCGCGGCCAATCAGGTGCAGATTGCTGTCGACCGGGACACAGAGGAAGCCATCGTCCGAGTCGGGTTTGCGGACGGCGAAACGCCGACGCTGACACTGAAAGGGACGGCCAAGCGTGGTCCGGATGGAACCATCCAACTGCCTGACGGACAGCCCTGGGGCTGGGTGAAAGCGGGTGACGGAGTCCTCGAAGACCTCCGCGGCCTGCGGTCTTTCAGCATTCAGGGTTGGGTCAAGCCGGACAGTCTACAGATCGGTTCGGGAGGCAACCGGATCCTGTTCTGCCTGAATCGAGATCATTCCGGCATCGACCTGGTCTGTCATCCCGACGGCCGATTGCGTTTGGCCGTGAACCAGTGGCCGGATCGTGTTCAGAATGACAGTTCGCCGGGCAAGCTGGTCGTCGGTCGCTGGACCCGTTTCGCGGTGACCTACGATGCGACCAAGACCGACAACAACGTCAGTTGGTACTTCAGCCTTTCGCAAGAAGAGCCGGGATCAGGCACCCTCGCCTTGGACCGCCAGACAACCTACAACGTCGGGCCCGTGGCTGGTGACATTGGCCCCTTGGCGATCGGCAACTTCAACGAGACGATGCACACCTCGGGGATGGATCGCCAGTTCTGCGGCCAGATCCGCGGTCTGGAGATCTTCGGCAGCCGCATCAGCGGACGTGGCGCCATGTCGCTCGAAGAGATCGGTAAGCGTTGAAATGGTCAAGCATCGCCGAGTCGGCGCCAAATGCGAATGTCGAAAGGACAAACGATGAAACCTCGACTGCTCCTATTCCTTTTCATCTCACTGGCATTTGTTGCCCAGCTAAACGCCAGTGAAACGGCACTCGATCATCTGAAGCCGCCGACGGGGCGCATCGAGATGGTGCTCGATTCCGACATGTTCAACGAAGTGGACGACCAGTTCGCGTTGGCCTTTGCGGTTCGCTCGCCGGAACGCATCGGTCTGAAAGCAGTATACGCCGCACCGTTTCTGAATCACCGCTCCAAGTCAGCGGGCGACGGGATGGAGAAGAGCTACCACGAAACTCTACGTGTGCTCAAGCTCCTCGGCGAAGAAACCTACGGGCGAGTATTTCGCGGCTCCGACCGCTTTCTCGCCGATCGCAATACGCCCGTCGACAGCCCGGCGGCGCGACACCTGCTCCGACTGGCTCACCAAGACCGTGAAGGACCGCTGTACGTCGTGGGCCTTGGCGCCGCGACTAATCTTGCCTCGGCGCTGCTCCTCGATCCGACCATTGCCGACCGCATCGTCATGGTGTGGATCGGCGGCCATCCCCATTCATGGCCGCAGGCGCGGGATTTCAATCTCAAGCAGGACATTGCCGCTGCTCAGGTGCTGTTTGACAGCCGCGCGCCATTGGTTCACGTTCCGGCCGGCGATGTCGCCGCATCGCTGAAGATCACTCTGCCCGAATTGGAGGTAGGCTTGAAAGGCAAGTCTCCTATCGCCGATGCGCTTTACCACAATGTAAACCGCTACTACAACGAAACGGGCGTCCACAAGAAGCAGCCGCGCAGTGGGCCGAACGCCTGGCAGAAAGTGATCTGGGACATCGCCACCATCGCCTGGCTGCTGGAACCCGAGAAGATGGTCACCAGTCAAATCGTGCCCAGTCCCGTGCTGACGGACGAGGGTGCGTGGATAGTTGGCGGCGAGCGTCCTCCGATTCGCGTCGCAGTCATGCTTGACCGAAACCGCATCTTCTCCGTCCTATTCCAACGACTCGGCAAACCACAATAGGATTGAATACTATGAACAAAATGGCTTCGCAGATTCTGTGTGTTGCGGCGGTGGTGCTTCAATTGCTGAGCACATTTCATCAGGCGGGAGCAGCCGATGATTTAAGGCTCATCCGACTAAAGCGTACTTGGTTTCGTGGATGCCGAGGATTTTGAGTTTGAGGAACTCCGGGTCGCGGAATCCGTAGGCTTGGCGTTTCATCGTCTTGATCTTGTTGTTGGTCCCTTCCAACGGCCCGGTCGAGA
>DATKZH010000732.1:0-7571 GCA_035528065.1 Thermoguttaceae bacterium
GTGGCCCCGGGGGATGTAGCCGTAGGACAGCATGCACAGGTCGAATCCGCCCGACTTGATCAGGGCCAACGTCTTGTCAAAGTAGCCGTGGGCGGAGAACCCGACGAACCGCGTGACCTTCTCTTCGCGGAGCTTAACTAGCTCGGCGTGGATCTTCATGGCCTGATCGACGCTCATCTGCTGCAAACCCGGCGTGCCGTGGATCAGGAGGACGTCGAGGTAATCAGTCTGCAACTCTTGGAGGGAGTGTTCCACCGCCTTGCGCACCAGTTCCGGCTGTGTGGTCTCGACCTTTGTCACAAGGCACACCTGGCGACGCCGGTCTTTGAGCGCCTCGCCAATAATCGTCTGGCTTTCCAAATAGTTGCTCGCCGTATCGAAGTAACGCACGCCCCGGTCGAAGGCGTAACGGACGAGTGCCACGCGATCTTCTTGCGACAGCGGATTGCGCCAAGCCTTGGGCAGGGCGGCGCCACCGTAGCCGAGCATCGGGAGTTTCAGGCCGGTCTTGCCGAGCGTGCGGGTTGGAATGGTGCCGGAAGACTGCGCCGGTGTTTCCCCTCGCCCGGTGGCAGAGGTTATGGCCTCGCCGGCAGCCACTAGCGCTGCGATCTGCGCCGCTCTCTTCACGAATTCACGACGTCCGAGAGTTTCTTTCGTTTTCATGGATCAAGGCCTTTCTTTAGCACGGCGCCGCTTCGCCATGCGGATACCGGTAGTCGGCACGCGGGTTGGTGGACACTCGCCGGGTCGAGCCGTTTTCCAAGCGGTAAACGTAGAGCTGGTTCTTCCCAGTTTCGCCGGAGTGATACACCACCGCTGACTCGCCGTCAATCCAACGCGGATAAGCAAACCAGATCGGCTTGCCGGCCTGGTTGGCAATCGCCTTGAGATTTGTGATCGTGTGCTCCTGCGCATCGAAATCCGCAATGTAGAGCGTGTGGCCAGGTTCGGTGAATTTGGCTCCAGCCAGGTACTCAAAGCAGATCTTTTTCTCGCTGGGAGAAATGCTGGCCCGGTGCATCTGGCCCTTCGCCCCCAGGTCCCACTGAATGCGTTCGTAGCGGGGCTTCCCGTCATCCCAGCGAGTCATCAAAAAAACGCCCCAACCGAGCGTCGGGTGAGCCGAGTTTACGAGAATCCGGCCGTCTGTAAGGCACGAGTGCGCCCAATTATGAAAACGCTCGTCGGTGAGGGCAACCTCTTCTCCGGGCTTGCCGCCCACCTTACTCTGCATCACGCAGAAGCCGCCTTTTTTGTCGTTCTTCCGGTTCCAGATGGGCGTGTTCAGCCCGTCGCGTGTCCAGGTGGGGTTGAAATCCGTGCGCGTGCCATCGCTCAACATGTGAAATCCCGTGCCGTCCACGTTGATGATGAAGATCGCGCTCTTCCAGTTGACAGTGACGGGGTCGTTCTTGGTTCGGCGGAAGCAGACGAGCATGTTGCCGGTCTTGGACCAGGACGGCTTGAAGTCCACGTGGCCCGTGGTCAGCGGGTTTCCTTCCGGCCCGCCGACCTCGTTGACATGGATCTCTCCGTTCATGTAATAGGAAATCCGGAAGCCACTTGGAACGCCCGCCTCGCCGGCACGGGCCAACAGTGGCGCGGCGGCGGAGCCAATGCCGGCGGAAGCCACCACGGCAGCAGATGCCTGCGTGGCCCTTTTCAAGAACTCGCGTCGGCACAATGGATGTTTGTGTGTTTTCATGTCCGCTCTTTTCCGCACTGAGAGATGGTGACTGGCCAATGATGTTCGGTTGTTCGTGCCGTGGTGTTTACCATGCACCGCAGTGTGTCGGATGGCCCTCAATTCCCCATCGGAACCAGCGTCAATAATCCGGGCTATGGTCCCACGATCTGGAATGGTATGGCGGGCAGCGAGCCGATGGGGATGCGCTGTTTTGTGCCCGGCGGCTTTCCCTGTGCTGCACCGACGTGCCTTTCCATGGAGGCGTCGAGAATCAGGTTTCCCACGAGGCCGGACTTGGCTTTCGCCGGGTCGGCGCGCAAGACGACGTTTACGCCGTTGCGCACCGGCGACCTACTTTCGATGGCGATCCCTTCCGGCGGGTCATTCAACGTCAACTGAGCTTGCCCCAGCATGGCTCCGCGGGGCACCAAGAATCGGACCGTTGCCTTTGAACCGGCGCGAAGCGTCACGCGGTCCTCGCTCGCCAGCTTCCACCAGACGTTGGCCCAGCGGCGGTTGTGAACCGAAATCAGCCACTGCCTGGCCGGGACG
The DNA here is from genome assembly GCA_035528065.1 of Thermoguttaceae bacterium. Classification (GTDB taxonomy): domain Bacteria; phylum Planctomycetota; class Planctomycetia; order Pirellulales; family Thermoguttaceae; genus DATKZH01. Next base: position 2,243 of record DATKZH010000732.1, read on the forward strand.
AGATGATGGTAAGCGAAGGCCTGGATCATGTCTTCGGCGGGAACCGCGGCGCGTTCGACCTTGCGGCCTCCGATGAGCGCGCGCCCCTGCAGCGACAAACTGATGGGCTCTCCCCCGCCGGTTGGAGGGACGGCCAAGGTAAGCCGGACGTTGTCCTGGTCGGCCGGCAGCACGCCCGCGTCCAGCGCGAATCCGTACGGCGCGTCCTTCAATTCGAGCGTAATATCCCCGTCAAAACCGTCTCTCCGCAAAGCGTAAACGGTAATCGGCACGTTCGTTCCGGCACGAGCGTTGATGCTGGAGGGCACCACTCGCAACTCGAAATCGGGCCGAGGCGGACCGATCCGCAGGCGGTAGGCATACTCGGTGCCTCCTTTGCGTTGCGTATCGCCGAGGTGCAAGTAGTAGGTTCCGGTTGCAGGCAAACTCAGAGAGAGCCGGGAGTCCGCCTGGTGCGTGAGCAAAGCAGCCGCCTTGTCTTCATGATCGTCGTTGACCATCAACAACTGCCCGGCGTCGTCGGTCAGTCTGAGCAGCGAATCCATTGGAGAGCCGAGCCGCCGGGCATAGACTTCCGCCACGACGTCGCTACCGGCGCGGCCTTCAAAGCGGAACACATCCCAGTCTCCGGGCCGATCGATGCGTCCGTTGACGATCACTGGCGGGTCAACCTGCTGGGCTTTGTCCGGCCCGTCGTTTTCTTCCTGGTCGAAGCATTCGGGAAGCGCGTCGCAGGCAAACGGCACGCGGTTGACGATTTGTTCGGCATCGAGCACGGAAAGGGGATGAATCCCCGGTTCTTTGTGTGAAGCGTCGAGCGTCAGCGTCTCGAGCGGGAGATTCCATCCCATTAGCTCCACGGTCGCGCCGGCGCCTCTGCGGGCGCCTAGCGGGAAGACGTCCGTCACGAACGGCACCTCTCCCAAGGTAACGCGGTAGACGAAATCCTGTCGCCCGCGGTACATCGCGTCCTTGATTTCCAGAACGTATCGTCCGTCGACGGGTACCTCGTAATACAGGACCGGATCGGGCTGGAAGCGGTAGTCTTCGGCGTACGCAACTTCGTTGCCTTCGGCGTCGTACAGCGTCAACGAGGCCTGGAACCAGCCCGGCACGGCATCCGCCAGGTAGGGTATCAAGTCGCGAGCGCTGGCGACCGCCACCAGACGCGAGCCCTTATGGGCCGGAAACGCAAAGCGATCCGCGCCGCCCGGAAGAATCTGCCCGTTGAGCACTATCGGCAGGGGCTCGCGGACTTCGGTCTCGGAAACGGCGTCGGATCCGCTCTTGCGGCATTCCGGCAACCGCCCCACGTGGAACCTAAGCGGATTCGACAGTCCTGCCGGAGTGATCAGCCGCATTTCGCGCTCGCCCGGCGTGGCTTTTGGATCAATCTTGATTTGAAGCACGACGGTTTCGGCAATCTGAAAGTTGAACTGCCGCTTGGGATCGGTCCTTTCGGCTACGAACTTTCGGACCGCTTCGACGTCGTCTTCCGTAACGCCCAGTTCGCGCAGAAGTCTCTGGTACACCGCACGCGCGCGGCCCGGTGGAACCATGGCCCGTTCGGCCTGAAACCGCTCGCGCAATCCCTTGAGCTTCTCTTGCAGCCGGAAGTACTCCTCCGCGTTAAGTGGTTTTGCGTACTTGCCCACCGTGACTTGCAGGCCGTTGCCCCAGACATGCACGCTGGTCACCGCGCGAAGGAACTGCCCGCCGGCTGTCACTTCGACCGTGGCGCCTTGGCGGCCGCCGGCCGGGTAGAGGTAACCGAGATGGGGAGGCGTGAACTGTGGCTGTTGTGCGGGGGCTCCCGGAACGGCTGCAAGAAGTGCGGCCAGTCCCGCGGACAGTTTCCATCGCAATGCGTTCATCTTGCTCTCTACGGTCTACATGATTTCCTTGAGGCGTCCGCCGGTTGGAACGCCATCCGCGGCGCTGGGCGTGGCGCGAACTGCCAGACCCTGTGGATGCGGCAGCTTCTCCTCTGGGTCAATGCCCAGCAACTCGTAGATGCTCGCGATCAAGTCCCACGGATAGACCGGCCGCTCTTTCACGCGTTCCCCTCTCGCATCGGAAGCTCCGACGACCTGGCCGCCTCGAAAGCCGCCGCCCGCCACCATGGCGGAGAAGACCTGACCGTGATGTCCTCGCCCGCCCAACCAAGGCTCTTCCCATTGGATTCTGGGAGTTCTGCCGAATTCACCGCCCCACCAGACGATCGTGCTGTCGAGCAGTCCGCGATCAGAGAGGTCCTGCAGCAGTGACGCCATGCCTTGATCCATCTCCGGAAGCTTTCGTTCTACAATCGGGAAATGGAGCTTGTGGGTATCCCAATCCTTGTAGTTGATGGTGACGAAGCGGACGCCCTGTTCGACCAGCCGCCGCGCCAGCAGGCACGACTGTCCGAAGCTGTTGCGGCCGTACCGGTCTCGCAAGGCGTCTTTCTCCTGCGTCAGGTCGAACACCTTGCCGCCGTCGCCGAGTATCAAGTCGTAGGCCTGTTTCTCGCATTGATCCAGAAGCCCCAGCCGCGGATTGCCCTGCAAGGCGCGCCCCAGCGTGTTCAGGTTGTGCAGAAGGTCGCGGCGGTCCCGCTGCCGCTGGTCGGAAACGCCTTCAGCGACGATGCCTTCGACGACGAACCGGTTTTGTGCCGGGTCGCCGCCGGTGGCAAAGGGCTTGTAGCGTGACCCCAGGAAGCCGGCTTCCGAAAACCGCCCTTGTGGCTCCGTCAACACAATGTAGGGTGGAACCAGGCCGTTGTATCCGGCTTCGTACCCCTTCAATAGGGAAACCACGGCGCCGACGCACGGATAGACTACTCCGTCACCCGATTTATGTCCGGTCTGAACCATGTAGGACGCCGTTTCATGGGCGTTCACGTCGTGTGTCATGCTGCGGATGATCGAGTATTTGTCGGCCTGCTTGGCAAGCTCGGGAAGGAGCTCGCAGATCCTGATTCCCTCGACGTTGGTCGAAATGGGCTTGTTCAGCGGACCGCAATAGTCACGGCCCGCCTCCGGCTTGGGATCGAAAGTATCGAGGTGCGAAGGCCCGCCCCACATCCAAATCTGGATCACCGTCTTAGCTTTTGCCGGCGGAGGGGAGGCGGTGGCAGCGAGACTCGATCGGCCGGCGAGCAAGGCGCCAGCCGCTCCAGCCAGCCCCTGCCGTAATAGCGTGCGGCGGGAGACCCGCGTGCCGTCGATCCGCGCGGCGGCCTCCATGGAACCCGACGTCAGAAACGGGAGATTCAAGTCGTGCTCCGTGCTCATGCCAGTACCGTCCTTTCATGTCCTGCGACCGCGGCCGAGAGAGCGATCGCTATCGTTCAATGCCGGTAGAGGAACTCCGGGCTGTTGATCAGCGCCCAGGCAACGTCGAGCAAATCGGCCGGCGGCTTCAATTTTCCGGACTGGGAGTACTCTTGAATAGTCGCCAACTCCTCTTCCGTCGGCAAACGCGAGAGGATGGTCAGGTAGAGTCTGCTCGCGGCTTCGCGCGGATCGCGACTGTACCGGGCAAGCGCTCTTAGCTTCGAGCTGTTCTCGATTTTCGACTGGATGTGCCTGGAATTCAGGAGATGTAGACGCTGGTCGCCCGTCGGGCGATTGTTCCGCTCCGATTCAAAGCCGGTATCGCGCGGCGGGCGTCCGAACAGTTCGAGAAAAGGACTCGTGATGCTGCCGTCGGCCAGTGCAATCGAGCGTTGCCCCGGCGGAATGATGCTGTACGGCTCCGGGATCCGGCTGAAATAGTCTTCCGTCGTGCCGGTGATCTGGCACAAGGCGTCGATCAAGACTTCCGCGTCCAAACGGCGGATCGAGTAGTAGGCGAACTCGGCCTCGGCCTCGGGATGATCGCTCCCGGGTATGGCGGAAAGCTGATAGACCTTCGAGTTGAGGATCAGGCGATAGACGTGTTTCAGGTCGTAATGCGCTCTGACCACTTCCTCTCCCAAGCAAGTCTGAAGCTCGGGATTCCGCGCCGGATTGTCGGGACGGATGTCGTCGGGCTCATGCACGATGCCGCGGCCCAGCAGCCAATACCAAATGCGGTTGACAATGTGGCGGGCGAACCAGGGGTTCTCCGGCGTAATCAGCCAGTCGGCAAAAACTTCGCGCCGATCCTTGTCGGGCGGCCACGGGGACGATGAGCCGTCCGGAAACATCGCCCGCTCCTCGGCATCCCCCGCGCCGGCAACCTTGTTGATCGAATCGTCAAAGACGATCTCTTCCTTCCACTCCCCGGTCGACTTGTATCCGATCTGCGAGAAGAACGCCGCCATTCCGGCCAAACGGTCTTCGGGCCACTTGTCCGCCCGCGCCCCCATGAATGTCAACGCCACCGTTTCGGCAATGGCCTCCGGATCGCGGCTCTGCACAGCGCGGTAGAAGTTGACCTCGGGCACGTGAAAACTGCTGCCGCTGGCAGTGAGCATTCCGCCAACGAACTGGTCGTACGGAACGTTTTCTCGGATGCTCGTCCTGATCCAGCGGTGATAGGCGTGAACCGCCCTGGGCCAGAGATTGATGGGAAATTCCGCCTTGACTCGCAGCAAGTCGCTCCACTTCATGGTCCAATAATCGGCGAACTCCTGGCGATCCAGCAAACGATCCACCAGCGCGCCTCGTTTGTCCGGGTCGGGGTCCCTCAGGAATTGCCACGCCTCTTGGGCGCTGGGCAGCGTGCCGATGACGTCAAGATATACGCGTCGAAGAAACACCTCGTCGGAGCAGAGATACGCCGGCTGAATACCCAGGGCCTGCAACCGATCGAAGACCAACTGGTCGATCTTGCCCTCTGGAGTCAGATCGGCGGTACTTTCAAAGGGCGGCACGGGGGGGCTTTCCGCGCCCATCGCAGAGAACGCTGCCGTCAGCGCAACAATCAAGATGGCCACGGTTTTCATTTCAACAGCCACGCCAGGTTCCGGAGGTCTCCGTCCGCCACGTATTCAATCTCTAACCATTGAAACAGCCGCGAGTTCCGCCCAAATGCCGCTCACGGCCAAAAAACGGGGTCGGTTTTGCGGCGGGTGGGGGCCGGGGCAGGCAAGGCTCTCCGCGAAGCGAGCCCAACCGACACGAAGCGTCTACTCTCGCCTAGATTGGCAGCAAGGCCGAGTTGCACTTTGCCGATGTCGCGGGGTGGCAGAAGCGAGACTTCGTTGAGGGCACAATTTAGGCTCATCCGACTAAAGCGTACTTGGTTTCGTGGATGCCGAGGATTTTGAGTTTGAGGAACTCCGGGTCGCGGAATCCGTAGGCTTGGCGTTTCATCGTCTTGATCTTGTTGTTGGTCCCTTCCAACGGCCCGGTCGAGA
>DATKZH010000733.1:0-16473 GCA_035528065.1 Thermoguttaceae bacterium
ACAGAGGCAAAATCGCAATAGCAGAGTTGATAGGAAACGCCTTGCCACCTCGCTTTGTGCGTTTTCATGCGAAACAAGTCAGATCGTATATCGAATGTGCGATGGACCGCCAGCGTGCACTACCGTCAGGGGCTCAGAAGAAATGCCGAAAATAGACGAGGTTCTCGCCAACAACCTTACACCCGCACAGGTTGCAGCTGCCTGTGATGACTCCCGCGAAGTGCTTTGTCTTGCATGCGCGGGGTCCGGCAAGTCCCGGACACTCGCTTTTCGAATTGCACGTTTGCTGGCAAACGGGGCGGAACCAACGAGCATCGTTGCATTCACGTTTACCGACAAGGCTGCTGAATCGATCAAGCTGAATGTCTCGCGCGCCCTTCAAGTGGCCGGACTGAGCCCTGCCGTTCTCGGCGCGCTCTACATTGGAACCATTCATTCGTATTGCCGCTATGTGCTCGGCGAAATGGACGCACGGTATCGGCAATTCGACGTCCTCGACCAGAACCGCCTGAAGCTCTATCTTGTTTCGCGATACCCCTCCCTCGGCTTGCATCGTCTGCGGAGTTCACGCGGCGGCAATGTGCGATACTTTGAGTTGGTGAAACAGGTCGCCAGTGCATGGGCCATGCTCAATGACGAGATGATCGATGTCAATCACGTAATAGCCGCGGACGACGAACTCGGGACTGTGCTTGCGGAGCTGCGAACGTCATTGGAGGGAGATGAGTTCCTGGACTTCTCACTGATGATTCGTCTGGTCGTCGACGGGCTCCGAGAGAACGATCCGGGAGCGGAGCGGGCCGTGCGCGGCCTTGATCACCTAATGGTTGACGAGTACCAGGATGTCAATCCGCTGCAAGAAACGCTTATTCGTGAATTGCACAACCGGTCGAAGACGCTATTCGTTGTCGGTGATGACGACCAGGCGATCTACGCATGGCGTGGTGCGGACGTAAGCAACATTCTCGACTTTCGCAACCGATATCCCCAGTCATCAGAACACACTCTTTCCACGAATTTCCGAAGCACCTCGCCCATCGTCGAGACTGCGGACAGCTTCGCTGCGGCCGAACTCGGCGCGTCCCGGTACGGCAAGAATCCGCAGGCACACGAGACGCCTGATCCACGCGATTATCGGGTATTGTGGTTCGACACACGTGTCGAGGAGGCGCAATGGGTGGCCGATCGAATCCAGGCGCTGCTTGCAACCGCATACCAGGAGCGGGATAGATCAACTCGCGGTCTCACTCCCGCTGACTTCGCTGTTCTGATGCGGTCCACCCGAATGGAGGAGCAGGATGGAAACCCTCGACACCTGGCATTCACGCGAGCCCTCGAAGCTCGTGGGATTCCGTACAGTCTGGAAGCTGGGGGAAGCGTCTTTGATCGTGTGCAGGTTGAAGTTTTGCGCGATACGTTCGAACTTCTCCGAGACGCCTCGCCGCCGCGCGCCCAAGCGCGGGCGCATTTCAACACTCGAGTCGTGTCGGCTTTCCCGAATGCTGACTTCAACGCCTATGCACAGGTCCTAACGAATTGGGGGCGGCAAATCCATCTGCCGCGTGACGGGCCGCGTCGCCGTGTCTATCCTCAGCAATTGGTGCATGATCTTTTGGAGGCCTTTCGCCTTTCGGATACGAGTCTCGACGACGGTGTAATGCAGGACATCGGAATCTTCAGCCGGATGATGCAGGATGTCGAGACTGTTTACTTGAGCATCGACTCGCCACGGCGCTTCGCGGAGATCCTGAACTTTTTGCAGAACGTAGCGCAGACTGGCTATGACACAAGCACGGCTGATGTCCTCCGTCGCCCGGATGCCGTAACCGTTTCTACGGTTCACCAGATGAAAGGGTTGGAGTTCCCAGCCGTCTTTGTCGTGGATGTCGAAGCTCAGCGTTTTCCAAAACGAAGACAGTCATATAACGGCTGGATGCCTCGGAACGTTGTGCATGCCGCCGTCCAGCGGGGCGCGTATCAGAGTACGCGAGACGAAGAAGCACGGCTGTTCTACACTGCGATTACGCGGGCGGAGCGTTACCTATACGTTACAGGTGCGGCAAACCTCCCGGCGGGACGTAGGCAAGGGCAACAGTCCGCATTTGTGCAGAGGCTCAGCCATCACGAGATCTCAGACGCTCCGGCTGGCTTGCCTGTAAATCTGACGCAGGCCGCGCAGTCACGACGTGTGGACGAGACGATTGTCCCGACAAGCTATTCGGACATACGCTACTATCTCAGGTGTCCAAAGGATTATCAGCTCCGGAAGAGCTTTGGGTTTAGCCCGCCGGTTGTGGATCTTTTCGGCTACGGACTAACGGTACACGCGGCAATCTGCAAGTTGCACGAACTCTTTCCGAGCAGTAGCCCGTCGGGGGAGGACGCAGAAGACGTTGCGCGGGACGTGTTTCATCTCAAGCACGTTCCCCCGAGTCGCGATCCGAGTAAGAAACCGGGTCCATACGAGCGCGCACGCGACAGCGCGGCAGATATCGCGCGCACCTACGCCGAATCGTACCGTGATGATTTCGCGCAACGCCGGCAGGTAGAAGCGCGCTTCGAGATTCCCGTTGAACAGGCCGTGATCTCCGGCTCCATCGATTTGATGCTGCAAGAAGACGAGCAAGGGAACATCCTTGACGCAGCCGTTGTTGACTTCAAGGCCATGGAGGGCGGTGAGGAGGTCGAACAGAACGAAGACCTCAGCTGGACGGAGCTTTCGCTGCAGGTCCAACTGTACGCCATCGCTGCGAGGGAAGTTCTCGGTGAGAATGCGCGTACGGGAAGTGTCCATCTCCTTAAAGACAACCAACGAGTGGAGATTCCCGTCTCCGACAAGGCAGTGCGAGCGGCCATCGCAAATGTTGAATGGGCTGTCGATCGCATTATTGCCGGCGATTTTCCGATGCGCCCACACCCTGAGAAGTGTGCCGCGTGTGATTTCAAGGCGCTCTGTCCCAAGCGGCAACAAGACTTTGCAGCCGATCAGGCCCCGCCGCCGATCCACATTCCTTTCCCTCCGAGGAAGCAGATGGCAAGAGCTTTTGAGGAGTTCGAGGAGGTTCGGGGTGGCTGACAATCTCACACGCTCACAGCGCGCTCATTGCATGTCGCAGGTGAAAGGCAAGGATACGCGTCCGGAGATCGTGGTGCGGCGATTGGTGCATGCTCTCGGATACCGCTATAGGCTCCACGTGCAGCACTTGACGGGATGCCCGGATTTGGTTTTCCCAGGTCGTAGCAAGGTCATCTTCGTGCACGGCTGCTTCTGGCATCGCCATCGCTGCCGAAAGGGAAAATCCACGCCAGCGATTAGGAAGTCGTTCTGGCGGAAAAAGCTGGAGGAAAACAGATCGCGAGACAAGGCGAATCGACGAGCACTCAAACGCCAAGGGTGGGACGTGCTCGTCATCTGGGAATGCCAGACTAAGCACTTGGATCGTCTAGCACATAGCCTGATCGAGTTTCTGGAGGACGACGCTGAACATGCTCGCTCTCCCTCCGACGCTGATCACGGGCAGACCTAGCGCGTGGCGGGAGTTGCAGACTCCAGGCATCACGCGCGGGCGGGCCGTGCAACCTGCACCGTTGCCCGCGTGAATGAGCGGGCGAACCCGGGATTCTCTTTGGGAAGAATCTCTTCCCCTCCTGGCGCCGGCAGCGATGCCCGTTTTGCTCCCTTGTTGCGGCGTCACGCCCGATTAACCGTGCGCGCAAGTGCGCTGGGGCCCGAGGGGTAGTGCGCTGGGGTTCCATGGTGAATGCGCTGGGGTTCCAGCGCACGTGCTACATGGTCGCAGGCCACCTGCGCGCACGCCAGGTACTGGGCGAAACGCCCTTTTTGGACGGGCGCACGGCGCAACGTGTGTGGTGCAAAGGACTTGCATTTTCGGGCCGGACTCGAAATTCCTGACCAACAATTGATGTCGACGTAACTCGTTTCATGGCAACAACTTGCAATTGGTGGCCGGGGCAGTTGTTGGACACTTGGACGGGCCTTTTGGGACGGGTTCGCACGCCCGGGTTTCGGGCTAACGTGTTGAGCTTACCATGTTTGCGCCGAGCCTCAAGGCCGTTTCTGGACGGGGCGGCATATTGTCCAACTTCTCTCGCCGTGGGGACGCGCAGCGCGGGACGCCCGGGTTCGGGCTGGGGAAGTCACTTCGCCCAAAGAAGCGGGGCGGGAGGTCAGGGGCCAGGGGTCGGGGCTTGGCGGAAGGACGGGCCGAGAACGTGGGCCTCGTGCCTCGATCCACGCTGCAACGCCGACCGCACCAGCGCGGTCACCACGAGCGGGTCCGACGAGACTTGCCGCGAGGCTAGCCCGGAAACAAGCGAGGTTCCCTTGGAGTGCGGCGACTTGTCGCCGCTTTGTTGGGCGTCCTGCGCAACCGGCGAGCGATGCCGGAGCTCGCCCGAGGGCCGTCTCGCTGCGTCTTCCGGCCGCTCAAGAATAGACAAGGCTTTTCTCATCGCGCCGAGGAGAGAAGCCTTGTCTAATGGCAGCCTTCAGAAGGCCGCTTGCCTTGGGCCAAGTCGCTTCTCGGCTCTTTGCGTGGCGGAGCTGTCCATGGTATCGTGTACGGCGCTGGGAACCGAGGTTCGCGAAGACGCAACAGCTTGAAGGGAGGGCGGAACGATGGGCGTTGGCCGGCGAAGTTGGGTGCTCGTCGCGGGCACGCTGGTGGGGGCGTTGTGGATCGGAGCCGCGGGGGCGCTTGCAGCCCAGGGCGACTTCGAGAAGCCGAACGTCATCCTGGTGCTGACCGACGACCAGGGCTACGGCGACCTCTCCTGCCACGGGAACCCGATCCTCAAGACACCCTATCTCGACAAGCTGCACGGCGAGAGCATCCGGCTCACCGACTTCCACGTCGCCCCGATGTGCGCGCCCACCCGGGGCGAGTTGATGACCGGGCGCTACGCGCTTCGCAACGGGGCCTACTGCGTCTGTTCGGGCCGCACGTTCATGCGGCGGGGGCTTCCGACCCTGCCGGAGACCTTCGCCCGAAGCGGTTACCGCACGGGCATCTTCGGCAAGTGGCACCTGGGCGACAACTATCCGCACCGCCCACAGGACCGGGGCTTCGATCGGGCCGTGTATCACCTGGGCTGGGGGATCACGTCGACGCCCGACCATTGGGACAACGACTATTTCGACGACTACTTCCGCGACGGCGGGGCGCAGCCCGGCGACCCCCTGGTGGTCCGGCAGTTTGCCGGGTACTGCACCGACGTCTGGTTTGGCGAGGCGACCGACTGGATCCGCCGTTGCCGGGAGGCGGGGCGGCCGTTTTTCGCCTACGTTTCCACCAACGCGCCTCACGGGCCGTTCTTCGCCCCGGAGAAGTACAAAGGGCCCTACAAGCACCTGGACCGCGACACGGCCGGGTTCTTCGCGATGATCGCCAACCTCGACGAGAACATGGCCCGGCTCGACCGCATGCTCGCCGAGACGGGCCTGCGCGACAACACGCTGCTGATTTTCATGACGGATAACGGCGGCACGGGCGGCATCAAGGTGTACAACGCGGGCATGCGCGGGGCCAAGGCGAGCCTGTACGAGGGGGGGCACCGCGTGCCCTGCTTCCTGCGCTGGCCGCGCGGCGGGCTGCGCGGGCCGGGCGACGTCGACGCCCTCACCCACGGCACCGACTTGCTGCCCACGCTCGTGGAGCTGTGCCGGCTGGAGCCGCCCGAGCACGCGCAGCTTGACGGCTTGAGCCTCGCCCCGCTCTTGAAAGGCCGGGCGCAGCCGGAGCTGGACGAGCGGATGGTGATCGTGCAATACGGCGGGCTCGACCCGTCGCATCCGCAGGCGGGGGACGCGACCGTGCTCTGGAAGCGATGGCGTCTGGTCAAGGGCGAAGAGCTGTACGACGTCGGCGACGATCCCGGGCAGAAAAGCGACGTCGCGGCAAAACACGCGGACGTCGTCGCGAAAATGCGCGACCACTACGTGCGCTGGTGGGCCGACGTGGAGCCGACGCTCAGTGACTTCGAACGCGTCACGCTCGGCTCCGACCGCGAGAACCCCGCGCGGCTCTCCTCGCTCGACTGGCTTGCGCCGAAGCTGGTGCCGGCGGCCCAGACGGTCGATGTCCGGCAGCTCGGCGTGCCCGTCGTCGAGGGGTCGCTTCCGGGGGGTCGACCGATTCCGGTGATGAACGGGCCGTGGAACGTCGAGATCGAGCGCGACGGCCGGTACGAGATCGCGCTGAGGCGCTGGCCCGAAGAGGCCGACACGGCACTTACCGCCGGGCTGCCGCCGTATCGCGGGGTCGACGGGGTCTTTCCGGCGGGCAAGGCGTTGCCCGTGGCCAAGGCGAGGCTGACGGTGGGCGACGTGGACGCCAGCAAGCCCGTGGCCGAGGGGGACAAGGCGGCCACGTTCACGGTGCGCCTCGAGGCCGGCAAGACGCAGCTCACCACCTGGTTCTACGACGCCGCGGGCAAGGAGCTTTGCGGGGCGTTCTACGTCGAGGTTCGGCGGCTTGACGGACGGTGATCCCCTGTTGGCAAGAAGCTCCGCGACGCGACCGCGGCACCCGACGGGCGGGTCTTCCGAGTGACACGTCACGCCCGTTGTGGTAGAGTGTGAGGTAGCTTGCGCGGCGGGGGCAAACGCCGCTCGCTTGCCACGCCAACGAATGCCGATGGCCGATCCGCAGAGAGGGTTTTGCGATGGGAGGGATCTTTCTGGCTGGGTGTCTGGGGGCCGCGCTGCTTGCCGCCGAGGGGCCGATTCGCTCCGACCAGCCGAACGACGTCGGCTTTGCGGTGCAGGAGGCGAAGTACGTCCGCTTCGTGATCCGCGCCACCTCGTCGGGCGAGCCGTGCATCGACGAGCTGGAGGTCTACGGCCCGGACGACGAGCGGAACCTCGCCCTGGCCAAGGACGGGGCCAAGGCCACGGCGTCTTCCTGTCTGACGGGCTACGCCACCCATCAGATCGCCCATCTGAACGACGGGCGTTACGGCAACGACTTCAGTTGGATCGCCGCCGGGACCGGGGAAGAGTGGGCCCAGATCGAGCTGCCGGAGGTGGCGCCGGTGGCCAAGGTCGTCTTCTCGCGCGATCGCAACCGATTCTACGCCGACCGGGTGCCGATCCACGTCGCGGTTCAGCTCTCGCCGGACGGGGCGAAATGGAGCGAAGTCAAGGAGGTGAAGAGCACGGCCGCTCCGGTGGCGGTTCGCGGGCGCTTGAGCGACTTCGCGGGCGTTGTGCCGGGTCCGCCGCCTCCGCCGAAGCGGACGGCCGCGGGCGCCGTCGCGCCGGCCGATGCCCCGGCCGATTTGAAGGTGCCGGAGAAGGACGACTTCGGGTTTGCCAACCTCGCGCTCCAGCCGCAGGCCAAGCCGGCCGCCTCTTCGTTCTTGCCCGGCTACCCCGTTCACCAGATCGCCCATCTCAACGACGGCTTGGCGGGGAACGAGCACAGTTGGATCAGTCGCGAGGAGCCCTCGTGGGCGGAGATCGACCTGGGCGACGTCTATTGGGTCTACCGGGTCGCTTTCGGGAGCGATAACTCGCGCCGATACAGCGACCGGGCCGCCGTGACGTTCGCCATTCTCGCGGCGACCCAGTACGACGAAAGCTCCGATGCCCCGGCGTGGACCACGGTGCACCGGCAGTCGGGCGGCTCGCCGGTTCATGCGCGGAAGGAGTTCAAGTTCAAGCCGGTCCAAGCCCGGTGGGTGCGGATCGCCGTCGTCGCCAGCTCGCAGAACCAGGTCCGCATCGACGAGATGGAGGTTTTTGGGCGGAAGGAGCCCCTGCCGGCCGACAAGATCGGCCCGCTGCCGGAGCCGCAGCTTGTCGATGCCGGCGCCAAGATGGAGGAGCTTCTTCGCTACGCCTTCGTGGCCGAGGAGCACGCCTGGCTGAAGACCTTCGGGCGCGCGGACTTGGATGCTCGTCTGACCGAAACGGCCTATCGCGAGAAACGGTACCCTAAGCACGTCGGCGACGACCGGCTGCCGCTTCCGCCGCTTTCGGGCGAGCCGCAGTTGGACGGCCGGCCCGACGACCCGTGCTGGGCGCAGGCCTCGCGGGGCGTGGTCCGCGTCGCCCATCCGTACGATTTCGACGCCGGCCCTCTGGTCACGCACGCCGTGACCGCCGGGCACAAGGACGGCCATCTCTGGCTGGCGATCCAAACCGACCGCCTGCTCTCAAGCCACCTGGCCGTCGTCTCCACGAGCGACGGGCAGGGCTGCGGCGTGGTCGCCTATACGAAGAAGGGGCTCGTCTTCAACACGTACGCGCCCGAGGGCCGGGGCGTGAAGCTCAAGGAGTCGAGGCCCATCGAGGGCAAGCTCGACGAGTCGCTCACCTGTTGCGAGTTCCGCCTACCGTTGGACTGGCTTCCCGAATGCCGGGAGCACGGGGTTCGCATTGGGCTCGGCATGGGGGCGAAACACACGCCGCCGGAGGGCCGGCCGGTCCACTTCGCGTTCTCGCCGCTTGCGGTCGCCCAGGCCGGCCGCTGCGTGAATCGGACGTTCCGGGTTCGACTGAGCGCGGCGCCGGGTGCCGAAACGCTGATACTCCGGGGCAATGCACCGGGGCTCAGCGACGGGCTGAAGCTTGGCCCGGGGCAGTCCCGGGTGATTTCCATCCCGGCCGACGCCGGCCCGATCGGGCCCGAGTACGAGCTATCGGTGGAAGACGACCGCGGCGGAGAGCACGTCTTGCACTTGTTCCGCTACGACCCCCTGGAACGGACGCTCGGCTTGATGGAGGACATGGTCCGGCGGCTTGCGGCCAAGGGCCTCGACGTCGACGCCGAGCGCGGGCAACTGGCCGAGCTCCGCAAGCGTCAGCAGGCGCTGCTGGCCGCGGAAGCGACCGATCCGGCCGCCGAGCGGCAGGCTTCGTTCGAGGCCCGGCTGGCCAAGCGGCGGTTGCTCCTGCGCGACCCCGACCTGGGTCCGATCGAGGACCTGCTGTTTGTCAAGCGGCACGCGTTCGAGCCGTCGCACAACTACAGCGTGATCCTCGACTCCCGCTATCGTCCCGGCGGGGGCGTCTACACAATTCACGTCCCGCGGCGCGAGGGCCGCTTCGAGCCCGGCGAGGCCGAGCTGAGGCGGGTGTTCGACTCCGGCGACGGCATCGCCCGGAACCCGATGGCCAACTTCGATCTGACGAAGATCTATTTCGGCTACCGCCCGAGCGAGGACGGCTACTACCACGTGACGGCGATCCACCCGGACGGCGGCGGCCTGGAGCAGCTCACCTCGGGCCCGTTCCACGACTATTGGCCCTGCCCGCTCCCCGACGGCGGGTTGGCCTTCATCTCGACGCGGTGCAGGAGCCGGTACCTCTGCTGGCGACCGCAGGCCGCGGTGCTGTTCCGCATGGACGCCGACGGCGAGCACGTCCGGCCGCTCTCCTTCGCCAACCTGACCGAATGGGGCCCCTCGGTGATGAGCGACGGCCGGATCATCTGGCAGCGGTCGGAGTACGTCGACAAGGGGGCCGACTACAGCCACACCCTGTGGACCATTCACCCTGACGGCCGCAGCCCCGAGCTGATCTTCGGCAACACGATCGTCCTGCCGCAGGGCTACGCCAACGGCCGGGAAGTGCCGGGGACCAACGAGATCTGCTGCACGCTGATCTCGCACTTCGGCGACCTCAACGGGCCGATCGCGCTGGTGGACGTCGACCAGGGCCGCTTCAACCCCGACGCGATCCGGTCGATCACGCCCGAGGTGCCTTGGCCGGGGGCCTGGCCGCGCGAGGAGTGCTTCCGCGATCCGCTGCCGATCGCCCGCGACTACGTCCTCTGTAGCCACGCCCCGCGCGATCAGTTCGGCCTCTACGTGATCGACCGGTTCGGCAACCGGGAGCTCGTGTATCTGGACCTGTCGATCGGGAGCATGTGCCCGACCGTGTATCGGGCGGTGAAGCCGCCGCCGGTGCTGTCGGAGAGCGACGGGCGACTGGCGGAGCACGGGCAGCCGGAGGAGTCGGGCCGGTTCTTCCTGGCCGACGTCTACCGGGGCCTCGGGCCGGCGGTGCCCCGCGGCACGGTCAAGTACCTCCGCGTGGCCGAGGAGGTCCGGTCCAACCTGAACCAGCTCGCCGACGGCTCCTACCAGCGGGACCACGAGCCGTTCCTGCAATGGTACGCTTCGCCGGTGGACAAGGTCCGCGGTCCGTTCGGATGGCCCAGCTACGTGGCCAAGGCGAGCTGGGGGCTGGTGCCGGTCGAGGAGGACGGCTCGGCCAGCTTCTACGCCCCGGCCGGCAAGCAGCTCTACTTCCAGGTGCTCGACGGGGAGTTCAACGAGGTGCAGCGGATGCGGTCGGTCGTGCAGGTGCAGCCCGGCGAGCAGCGGAGCTGCATCGGCTGCCACGAGGATCGGCGTCAGGCCCCGGCGGTCCGCCAGGCCATCGCCCTGAAGCGCGAGCCCCGCCGGCTCGAGGCGCCGCCCTGGGGGCCCGGGCCGTTCTCCTACGAGCAGGCGGTCCAGCCGGTGCTGGACGCCAAGTGCGCGGGCTGCCACGACGCCCAGGACAAGCAAGGGATCGATCTCAGCGGCGTGCTGGACCTCGATCGCACGCCTGCCTCGTACCGAACCCTGATCTCGCAGGGCTGGGTGCACCACTTCGACTTCGGCTGGAAGTCGGGCGAAAACCTCAAGGCCGACCCGCTCACTTTCGGCACGCTCAAGAGCAAGCTCTGGCCGGTCCTCGACGCCGGCCACTACGACGCGAAGCTCACCGAGGCCGAGATGCGGGCCATCAAATGCTGGACCGACCTCAACTGCCCCCTCTGGCCCGACTACATGGACCGCACGCACCGCCCGGGGCCGGTGGTGGCGGTGACGGCGGGAGAGTGAGCCGACCTCCCGCGCGATTTGGGAAAGATCCCTCGGTGCGCGGCGCGGCATCTCACCAGTCCGCGGGTTTGTTGATCACTCCGCCACTGCCGTCCGGCACTTGTGCGGGAAACTGCGCGTGGACGAGCTTTTCGAGAGGCAATACGCGGTCCTTGTCAGCAGCCGCTCGCAGCTCGACTGCCGCCCCGCGGACCCTGCTGCGAGCGGGCACGTAGACGATGACCTCTTTGTCCGGAAAGCGTGCTTTCACTTCGTTGACAACCGGTACCAAGTCGGAATCGCCGCTGACGATGGCGAACCGGTCACACACGTTCTGGTATGCGTCGTCCAGCATCCGAACCGCAATGTTGACGTCGGTTCTCTTCTCTTCCTGAGTCGTGAAACGTCGCGCCCCGGCGAACGTGCACGCCCGCACGCGGCAGGTGACCTGTTTCATCTTGAATTGCCCCAGGATGATCTCCACCAAGGGGAGCGTCTCGAGCGCCCGAAGGTAAGCCAACTGGTTTCTCCTTCGCGGGCCATCAATCAGCGCGGTGAAATACCGGATCGCCTGGACATCGTCGTGGGGGCGGAGCATTTGGAAGTACCGTTGAAGGTTAAGCCATTTGTAAGGGCTGCCCTTCACGGCACCGTAATAGAGATTGAATCCGTCCACGTAGACGACAGACCGTTTGCGTGCGGGCATCGCCGCTGCCATCGCGAACCTCCCGGCAAGAGAACGGCGCAAAAGAATGGCCGGCTTCAGGGGGCCGGCCCAACCGGCGTGCTAGGCAGAGGCCGGGGAGTCGTCTTGTGAAGGCGATCCTTCTAATGACAAGTATCGCCGTATGCATCGAGGGGGTCAAGCCTTTCTTCGATTTCTTTCTTACGATGCCCGGTTCGCCCGACCTGGCCGCCCCCCCGGCAGAGGCGTATTGCGAGCCGTGACGCGCCTGTAGATCGCCGCGACTGCCCTCCGTGCCCGCCGTCCTCTCTTGCCACGGCCCTCCGACGGCTTCGATTGCACCGAGTGCGCAAACCTACAACCGGGGGCCGAATGTGGTATGCTGGAGCCAAGCGGCCCCGCCAATGTCACCGCGTTACGCCCCGCCCCGTGCCGGATTCCTCGTTGGAAGAGACTACGCGTCGGCCGGCGCTCACTCGGGTGCGCCGGTTGGCAGGCTCCGTTTCCTGGTGTACGTACTGGAGGTTCGATCCGAATGGCAAGAATCGGCATCGCGGTGGTGAGTCTGTTCGTCTCGATTTCGGGCGAGCTGGTGGCCGGCGACTGGCCCCAGTGGGGGTACGACGCGGGCCGCGGGGCCGTCTCGCCGGACGAGCTCCCGGCCGAGCTCCACTTGCAGTGGGTGCGAACGCTCCCCGAGCCGCGACCGGCCTGGCCGGCCAGCCAGCCTTGGCTGCGGTTCGACGAGAGCTACGCGCCGGTGGCGGCCGGCAAGCGGCTGTTCGTCCCGTCGATGGTCACCGACAGCGTCACCGCCTACGACACGGAGACGGGAGCGCCGGCGTGGCAGTTCTTCACCGACGGGCCGGTGCGGCTTGCGCCGCTGGTGCACGAAGGCCGGGTCTACTTCGGCTCGGACGACGGACGTCTCTACTGCGTCGACGCGACCGACGGCCGCCTCGTGTGGCGGTTTTGCGGCGGGCCCCCGGATCGGAAAGTGCTGGGCAACGAGCGGCTGATCTCCACCTGGCCCGTGCGCGGCGGGCCCGTCTTGCGCGACGGCACGGTCTACTTCACCGCCGGGATCTGGCCGTTCATGGGCATCTTCGTCCACGCGGTGGACGCCCGGACGGGTGAGCCCGTCTGGACCAACAGCGGCTACGCCACCACCTGGACCGTCCAGCCGCACAAGAGCCCGGCCTTCGCAAGCCTCGTGCCCCGCGGACACCTGGCGGCCACCGAGCGGGGCCTGGTCGTGCCCGGCGGACGGACCGACCCGGGACGTTTCGACCTGAAGACCGGCGAGCTTCTCGGCTTCGACTTCGGCGACAAGAGCGCGGGCAGCTACCACGTGACGGCCCGAGGAGATTGGCTCTTTGTGAACGGCACGATGCGCGGGATCGCCGACGGCAAGATTGCCGTGTCGACCTCCGCGACGCTGCACGACGACGAGGGCCTGTACGGTCTCGAAGGCGACGAGGTTTTCGCCCAGGGTCTGGAAGTCCAACGGCAGGTGGTCGAGAAGACGGATCGCAAGGGCAAGCCGGTCCGCGTGATCGAGCCCGGGCTCAAGCCGCTGTGGAGACTTCCGCTGGGGGAAGCGCCCGGCCGCTTGTTCCTCAAGGCCGGCTCCCGCCTGGTTGCAGGCAAAGAGGGCCAGGTCGCCGCGATCGAGGCGGACCCGGAAAACAAGAAGGCCGAAATCGCCTGGCGCAGCACGATCGAAGGCGACCCTTGGACCATGCTCGCCGCCGACGAGAAGCTGTTCGTGGTGACCATCGAAGGACGGGTCTATTGCTTCGGAGCGGCCGAGGGAGAACCGAAGCGCTACGAGGCGTCCCTTGAGCGCGGCGACCGGGAGTCGCCACGGGCGGGCAACGACGAGTCGGAAGCGTTCGTTCGGGGCGTGCTGCGCGAAGCCGGCGTGACGGACGGCTACTGCGTGCTCTTCGGACCGGGAACCGCCGCCCGGGCCCGATCCGTGGCCGAGGCATCCCATTTCCACGTGATCGCGATCGATCCCAGCGCCGCGCAGGTCGATGCATGGCGTCGCCGGCTCGAGCGTGAGGGCCTCTACGGCACGCGCGTCGCCGTGCATGAGGGCCGTGCCGACACGTTTCGCCTGCCGCCGTATCTGGCCGGCCTGATCCTCTCGTTCGACGTTCCCGCGGCCGGGGGGGACGACGACGTCGACTACGTGAAGACCGTGTTTCGGGCGCTGCGACCGTACGGCGGCACGACGCTCGTCCTCCTGCCGCACGACCGACTGGCATCGCTCGTCCAGGAGGCCAAGCTCCCCTCCGCCCGGGTGAAGCCGTACGGCCGGTTCAGTTTCCTCGTTCGGGAAGGCCCGCTCCCCGGCGCCGCCGACTGGACGCACCAATACGCCGATCCGGCCAACAGCGTGGTCTCCAAGGACCAGCGGGTGAAGGCCCCCCTGGGCCTGCTCTGGTTCGGCGGGCCGTCGAACGACCAGGTCCTCCCCCGCCACGGCCACGGCCCCTCGCCGCAAGTGGCCGGCGGGCGCCTGTTCATCGAAGGCCGCCACATGCTCCGCGCCCTCGACGCCTATACCGGCCGACTCCTTTGGCAAAAGGATCTGGACGATCTGGGCAAGTTCTACGACAACACCAGCCACCAGCCCGGGGCGAACGAGATCGGGGGCAACTACGTGTCGCTCGAAGACAGCGTCTACGTGGTCTACGGCGACGCCATTCTCAAGCTGAACGCCGCCACCGGCGAGCGGGAGAAGCAGTTCCAGGCCGAGACCGGATCCGGCGACGCCGAGCCGAACTGGGGCTTTCTCGCGGCGTACGAGGACCTGCTCGTCGCCACGTCCAGCCCCGTCCAGACCAGCAAGTCGGCCGGCTTGCTGAACGCGCTCCTCGGCGCGGTGCAATCGGAGAAGAAACCCGACGCCGAGCGCCCGACGCCTACCATCCGGCAGGTGCTCGAGCCCACCCGCTACGCGTCGGCCAGCCGGCGCCTGGTCGTCCTCGACCGTCACACGGGCGAGAAGCGGTGGGAGCGCGAGGCGCGGTACAATTTCCGCCACAACAACATCGCCGTCGGCGCCGGCAAGCTGTTTTTGATCGACGGGCTCGCGCGCACGAAACAGGACGCCCTGAAGCGGTCCGGCGTGAAGCTCGACGACTACACGCCGCGCCTCGCGGCCCTCGACGTCCGCACCGGCGAGGAGATCTGGTCCACGTCGGAGGACGTCTTCGGCACGTTCCTGAGCTACTCCGAAGAGCACGACGTGCTGCTTCAAGCGGGCAGCGCGTCGCGCGACCGGGCGAAGGACGAGTCGGACACCGGCATGGTCGCCCTTCGCGGCCGCGACGGGAGCGTGCTGTGGAAGGACCTCGGGCGCAAGCTCGCCGGGCCCTGCATGCTCCATCACGACACGATCATCACCCAGGGACCGGCCTACCGGCTGCTGACCGGCGAGCCCAAGCCGGCCGCGCATCCCCTCTCCGGCGAGCCGATGGAGTGGAAGTTCACGCGAAACTACGGCTGCAACACGGCCATCGCCAGCGAGCACCTGATCACGTTCCGGTCCGCGGCGGCCGGGTATTGTGACCTAGCCTGCGACGGCGGCACGGGCAGCCTGGGCGGCTTCAAGTCGGGCTGCACGTCGAACCTGATCGCCGCCAGCGGACTGCTCAATGCACCGGAGTACACCCGAACGTGCGGATGCCGCTACCAGAGCCAGACGTCCCTGGCGCTGGTCCACGACCCCGACGCGGAGATGTGGACGTTCAACGCGATCGCCTGGGACGGCAAGCCGGTCCGCCGCGTGGGGATCAATTTCGGGGCCCCGGGCGACCGCCGCACGCCGGACGGCACGCTATGGCTCGATTACCCTAGCGTGGGCGGACCCTCGCCGGACCTCCCCGTCCAGCTCGACGTCCAAAGCCCGTCGTACTTCCGCCGTCACAGCTCGCAGGTTCGCGTTGCGCCGGAGAGCGGCGCCCTCGGCTGGGTGGCTGCTTCGGGGCTTCAAGGGGCGGGGCGGGTGGTCGTCACGCTCGCCGGCCAGGCCCCGGCGGAGCCGCGCAAGTACACGGTCCGCCTCCACTTCGCCGAGCCGGACGACATGGAGCCGGGCCAGCGGGTGTTCCACGTGCGGCTCCAAGGCCGGGAAGCGCTCGCCGACTTCGACGTCGCTGCCGACGCCGGGCCCGGCACCGCCCTGGTCAAGGAGTTCCAGGGCGTCGAAGTGTCCGACAAGCTCGAGCTCACGCTGCTGCCCGCGGCCGAAAACGGGGGCAAACCGCTTGTCTGCGGGCTTGAGATCGTCGCCGAGGGATGGTGACGATACCGGTTTCCCAGGAGACGGATGGCCCGAGGCCGCCGTGCCCGCGTGCCGCTGCTTCGCAGAAGCAGTGCTCCTACATGAACACCGAGGCATTGGCCGAGAGGCCCGACTGCCGGCCAACCGGTGCGCTCGATCCGTGAAACGGCACGCCGCGGTGCTCGGGGGCCCACGTGAAATCATAAATTAAGAAGGCCAGCTGAGCTTACCTAGGTTCAAGTACTCGGCAGTGACAGAAACCGCAATTTGGGAACGCGGGAAAAACAACTTCGGTATTCAACACGGTTTGAATATCGGTAGTTTTGGATAGTTTTGAGGCCGGATTTGTCTCGAATTTCCGTCTTCCTCTCAATTTAGGGCATTGTGCTGATGCTTTGATGCTGGATCGATATACCCTTTGTGGCAGTTTCGTGACGAAGACCAGTGTGCACACAACACCGCCGACCGCTTCTCCCAAAGAAGTCTACCATTTGCACTTCCAGGCTTTCTAGTAGTGGCTTTTCCGCACTTCTGGCTCGAATTTTCTCCGATTTTCTATACCACATGTTGTGCAAGCACGGACATGCTAGCACAAGATGGACGATCCCCAAAAAAGCTGCGTCTAATTAGATGCCATGTGAACACACCTATCAAT
>DATKZH010000734.1:0-14290 GCA_035528065.1 Thermoguttaceae bacterium
AGCGCCGAGGCCGTTCGGGCGATGGCCGCCGAGTGCCGACACCGATTCGGGGCCGATTATGGCCTGGCCGTAAGCCGCTTCCCCGAATTCGACCCCGCGGCCCCGGAGCCGAAACCGATGTTCGTGGGTCTGGCCGACGCCGACGGCGTCCAGGTCACGTCGTTCCCCCACGCCGGCCACCCGGCCACGCTGAAGGTCTTCTCGGCGAATCGGGCGTTGAACGTGGCCCGGCTTGCGATGCTCGAGGCGTAGGGAGTTGCTCTTTCGCTGATCCTGTTCACCCGTGGCGAAGGAATTGCCGCCGGGGACGGGCGAAGCCGCAAGCGGCTGCGCCGGACGCAGCGACGTGGAAACGCGGAGCGGACTTTCGGCCGATCCTCAGTTGCTCGACGTGAGGAGTCGTCGCAAGTGCTTCTCGAGGCCGACAATCACGGAGCCGACCAGCGCCAAGCCCACGATCCAGATCCACGGCACGTATCCGATCGGCGCGCTGTCGAAGAGCCGGTTCATCACCGGCAGATAGGTGTAGCCCATCTGAAGGGCGACCATCAGTGCCGCGCCGAGCCAGATCCAGGGATTGGAGAAGAGACCGACCTCGAACATCGACTTGGTGAGCGAACGGCAATTGAACATGTAGAACAACTGCACGAACACGAAGAAGTTGGTGGCCACCGTGCGCGCTTCCGCCAAGGCAAGCGGCTCCGTCTTCCCGGCGGCGAGCCCCTGTTGGAGGACCCCCCAGAAGAGCCCGAACGCGCCGGCCAGCAGGATGAGCCCCACCAGGACGATCCGCTCGATCAAGGTTCGCGTGAGGATGGGCTCGCGGGGATCGCGCGGCTTGCGGAGCATGATGCCCGGCTCCTTGGGCTCGAAGGCCAAGACGAGGCCGAGCAGCACCGCCGCATTCATGTTGATCCAGAGGATCTGCAAAGGGAGGATGGGCAAGGCGACCCCGGCGAGGATGGCGGCCATGATGACCAGGCCGTCGCCGAGATTGGTGGGCAGCGTCCAGACGATGAACTTCGTCAGGCTGTCGAAGACGCCCCGTCCCTCTTCGACGGCCGCCTCGATCGTGGCGAAGTTGTCGTCGGTCAGCACCATGTCGGCCGCCTCCTTGGCCACCTCGGTGCCGCCGATTCCCATCGCCACGCCGACGTCGGCTTGCTTTAGCGCCGGTGCGTCGTTGACACCGTCGCCGGTCATCGCCACGACGTGATCTCGTGCTTGAAACCCCTTCACCAACAGCAGCTTCTGTTCGGGGCTGACGCGGGCGAACACGGAGGCCCGATCGGCCGTCTCGGCCAACTCCTCTTCCGACATCGCCGCCAACCGGTCCCCGGTCACCACGGCCGCGGGGTCGACCTCGGTCTCGCCGAATCCGCTCAGCCCGAGTTGCCGCGCAACCACCGCGGCGTTGATCGCGTGGTCGCCGGTGACCATTTTCACGTGGATCCCCGCCCGCTGACACGTCTTCACCGCGGCGATCGCTTCGGCACGCGGCGGGTCGCTCATTCCTTGAAGTCCGAGAAGCGTGAAGCCCCCCTCCAAATCCGCGTGGGCGAGGCTGACCGCGTCGGACGGCAGCTCGCGGCGGGCCATGGCGAGGACCCGCAGCCCGCGCGTCGCCATGTCTTCAAACACGGCGTGGACCTGGTCCCGGTCGATCGGGTGGGGTTGCCCGTCGGCGTCCATCGCCTCGGTGCACCGTGGCAGAATCGTATCCACCGCACCCTTGAGCAGCACGACCTTCGCCTCTCCCTCGCCCGGGTCGTGAAGCGTGGCCGAGTACTTGTTCTGCGACTCGAAGGGGATCGCGTCGATCCGGGGCAGTTGCTCCGCCAGGTCGACCTCGCTCACCCCTGCCTTCCGGGCAGAGACGACCAGCGCGCCCTCGGTCGGATCGCCGCGCACCAGCCACCGCCCGTCTTGCTCCTCCAGCGCCGCTTCATTGCACAGGACGCCCGCCGCAAGGCACTGCCCAAGCGCGTCGTTCCGCCCGGGTGGTCGGCCGGTTTGCTCGACCGCCGCGATCTCCCCCACGGGCGCGAATCCCGTGCCGGAGATCTCGTACGCGCACCCGCCCGCCCAGACGATCCGTACGGTCAGTTGATTCTCCGTCAGCGTGCCCGTCTTATCGGAGCAGATCACGCTCGTGCTTCCCAGCGTCTCGACGGCGGGGAGCTTGCGGATGATCGCGTGGCGTTTGGCCATTCTCGCCACGCCGATGGCCAGCGTGACGCTGACGGCGGCCGGCAGTGCTTCCGGAACGGCGCCCACGGCCAGCGCCACGGCCGCCTGCAACATGTAAATCCATTCCTGCCCGCGCACCACTCCCAGCAGAAACGTGAGCAGGGCACACGCAAGGATCACGAAGAAGAGGAGGCGGCTGAAATGGGCGATGTTTCGCGTCAGCGGCGTCGCCAGCTCCTCGGCACCTGCAATGAGCTGGGATATCCGCCCCAGCTCCGTCGTCGCGCCGGTCGCCACGACCACGCCCTGGCCCTGCCCGTACGTCACCAACGTGGACGAGTAGGCCATGTTCTCGCGATCGGCCAACACCACGTCCCCCGCCAGGACGTGCGTCTGCTTCGTCACCGGCATGGATTCGCCGGTGAGGGCGGATTCGTCGACCATCAGGTCTCGGGCGTAGAGGAGGCGGAGATCGCCGGGGACCTTGTCGCCCGATTTCAACAGCACGAGGTCGCCGGGGACCAGCTCTTCGGACGGCACGCTCCGGACCGCTCCCTCGCGCAGGACCGTGGCCGTGGTGCTCATGCTTCGCCTCAACGCGGAAAGGGCCTTCGACGCTTTCCTCTCCTGGACGAAGCCGACGACGGCGTTGACCAACACGACGCCGAAGATCACCGCCGCTTCGGCCCAGTCGTGAAACATCGCCGAAACGACGCCGCAGAGGATCAGGATGTACACCAGCGCCTGATGGGACTGTTTGAGGAACGTGATCAGGGGCCCCGGCTCCCGCTTCTGGGGCGGCGTGTTCGGGCCGAACTCGGCCTGCCTGCGCTCCACCTCGGCAAGGTCGAGCCCCGTTGCGGCGCTAGTGCCCAACTGGCTGACCACCTGCTCGGCGGGCAGACCGTGCCACGGATCGCTGCTGGTTGCCATGCGGTTGGACATGCTTCGAGAGTAGTGGTGTGCGTGAGGCTCCCACGCACGTCGACGCGCGTGCGCGTTTCGCCCCTCCAGCTTTCCCGTGGAACGTCAGAGTCTCTCCAGCGAAAACCCGCCGTCGACCATCACCACCTGGCCGGTGGAGTAGGCCAGGTCGCCGCGCACGAGCATGGCCACCGCCCGGCCGACGTCTTCCGGCAGGCCCCAACGCGACTGCACCAGGAGGCCCTCGGCGATCAGCTTGTCGTACTTCTCGGTGACGGGCTTGGTCATGTCGGTCTTGATGATGCCGGGCCGGACTTCGTAGACGGGGATGCCGAACTCGCCGAGCCGCACCGCCCAGAGCCTCGTCGCCATGGCGATACCCGCCTTGGAGATGCAGTAGTCGCCCCGGCTGGGCGAGGCCACCGTGACGGAGATCGACGAGATGTTGACGATGCACGCTTCAAATTGCCCGTCGGCCTTGCGCTGGTCGATCATCCAGTTGGCCGCCGCCTGGGTGAGGAAGTAGGGGCCCTGGAGGTTGATCCGGATGAGCCGCTCGAAGCTCTCCTCGGTCGCCTCCAGAATGTCCGCCCGCACCAGGGGCGCGACCCCGGCGTTGTTCACCAGCACGTTCAGCCGGCCGAACCGCTCGCGCACCTCCGCGAGCATGGCGGCCCGTGCGTCCGGGTCGCTCACGTCGGCCCGGCAGTAGAGCACCTCGGCCCCGCGGCCGCGGAGTTCGTCGAGGGCCGGCCGGATCGCCTCCTCCTCGTGAATATCGCCGACCACGATATCACAGCCGTCCGCGGCCAGATGCTTGGCGATCCCCAGGCCGATTCCGCGACCGGCGCCCGTGACGAGGGCCACCTTCCTCGTGCTTGGCACAGCATTCTCTCCCATTCGATTACCTCGCCCACTGCGTCAGGCAGGCGCGATCAGCCGCCCCCGCGGGACTACCCGCACTGCCAAATGGACGCTCCCCAAGAGCGTGGCCACACGCAGGCCGGCTCGGACGATCGCTTGAGGCCCCCGAATCGCATAGCCGGGGAGCGCTAGGCGAACACCGCCACCGATACGGCGCGTTCGTGCGCAACACTCCCCCGATGCACCTTGATGCGCTCAATCTCGTGGAGGGTCGGGGCGGTCAAGTAGCTCTCCCCGCAGTGGGAGCAACTGACGACCGGAACGTTCTCAATGACGAGCAGCTTCTCACCTTTGCCGTAACTGCGTGGCACGCGACGAATGCGGGCACCTTCTTGACCACATATGTCACAAACCATGGCGACTCATGCCTTCCGTTCGGAACACGGTGATAATCACCAACTTCCCCGTCGTACTCAACTTTCCAACGACGACGACCGGGTCGCCGTCAACGGTTTCGCCCTCGACAACGTACTTCCATTCCCCCGTAGTGCGGTCCTTCTGACGCTCGATGACCTTGCCCGTCAGGATCGCGCGCTCAACGTCGAAGATGGAGAGACTGTCGTCATCCATCTCTTCTTCGGCGTGCAGAGTCACTACGTACTGACGGGTACGCACCGTCTCCTGCATCCGCTTCAAAACGCGGGCATGCATTCCGAGCTCCCAGGCGACTTGAGGCTCGTCCGATCATACCACAAGAAGCCCTCCCGCGGCAACCGGGGACGCTCCGGCGCGCCGCCGCGAGAACTCGCAACGCCGGCGAGCCTGAGGATCACCCGTCCAGCCTTCGCGCCCGCAACAGGAGGCTGTTGGTCACCACCGACACGCTGCTGGCCGCCATGGCCGCGGCGGCGGCGGCCGGGGGAAGGTGGAACGGGGGGCCGAGGATCGGAATCAACACGCCCGCGGCGAAGGGGAGGAGCAGCGCGTTGTAGAGGAGCGCCCAGACGAGGTTCTGGCGGATCGTGCGGAGCGTGGCCCGGCTGAGCGCGACGGCCCGGGCGACCGCCCGGAGATCCTGGCTGACCAGCACGACGTCGGCCGCCTCGATGGCCACGTCGGAGCCGGACCCGATGGCAATGCCGAGGTCGGCGGCGGCCAGTGCCGGGGCGTCGTTGATCCCGTCGCCGACCATCGCCACCACCTTGCCCGACTCCTGAAGGCGGCGGACCACCTCCTGCTTCTGGTCGGGGAGCACGTCGGCGGTGACCCTCTCGATCCCCACCTCCGCGGCGACCGCCTTGGCCGTAATCTCGTTGTCGCCCGAGAGGAGCTGAACCTCCAGCCCGAGAGCTTTCAGCCGCTCGACGCCCTCGCGGCTATGGGGCGCGACCGGATCGGCCACGGCGACGACGCCCAGGCGCCGGCCGTCCATCGCGACCCAGAGCGGCGTCTGGCCCAGAGCGCGCATCGATCGGACCGTCTCGCGCTGGGGGTCCAGGTCGATCCACGACTCGCGCATCAGGCGCTCGTTGCCGACGAGGATCGTCCGGCCGCCGCACCGCGCCTGAACGCCCCCGCCGGGAATCACCTGGAGGTCCTCCACCGCCGGGATCTCCAGCCCTCGGGCCTCGGCTTCGGCCACGATCGCCGCCCCGAGCGGGTGCTGGCTGAGCCGCTCCGCCGCGGCGGCGTAGACGAGCAGTTGCTCCGGGTCGACGTCCGCCGCGGGCACGACCGCCGCAACGACCGGCCGGCCGAGCGTGACCGTTCCGGTCTTATCCAGCACGACCGTGGTCAACCGCCCGGCCGTCTCCAGCGCTTCGGCCTCCTTGATCAGAATCCCCGACTCCGCGCCGCGCCCGCTCCCCACCAGCACCGCCGTCGGCGTGGCCAACCCCAGCGCACACTGGCACGCGACGACCAGGACCGCCACCATGCAGGCCAGGGCCAAGGGCCAATCTCCGGCCAGCAGGCCCCAAGCGAGCAGGGCGGAGATCGCGATCAACAGCACGGCCGGCACGAACCAGGCGACCACGCGGTCGGCCAGCCGTCCGACCTTCGGCTTCGACTCCTGGGCGTGCCGCACCAGCTCGATCACCTGGGCCAGCGCGGTCCGGCCGGCGGGGCGAAGCACCGTGGCGGTCAGCCCGCCTTGGCCGTTGATGGTTCCGGCCAGGATTTCGTCGCCGGGCTGTTTTTCGACGGGCATCGACTCGCCGGTGAGCCACGACTGGTCGACGCTCGACGTGCCGGAGACGACCTCCGCGTCGAGCGGGACCTTCTCGCCGGGGCGGACGAGGATCGTCTCGCCGACCATGACCGTCCGAATGGGCACGCGTTGGGGCGCGTCGCCGCGCACCACGGTGGCTTCCGGGGACGTGAGGTCCAAGAGCTTGCGGATCGCGCGCGACGCCCGGCCCTTGGCCTTCACCTCCAGGAGCTTGCCCAGCGTGATGAAGGTGAGGATCATGCCGGCGTCGGCGAAGTACATGGCCCCGCCGTGGGCGGTCGTCTCGACGGCGGTCGCTTGGCGGACCAGCTCGGCCAGGCCGGCCACGTAGGCGGTGCCTGTGCCCAGGGCGATGAGCGTGTCCATGTTGGCCGAGACGTGGCGCAGGCGCTGCCACGCGCCGACGAAATAGGGCCAGCCCAGGTACAGTTGCAGGGGCGTGGCCAGGGCGAATTGCCACCAGACGAGCGCCGCGCCCCGCAGCCCCCCGAAATGCGTCAGCCAAACGAGCGGGACGAGAAGCACCACGCCGACGATCAACCGGCGCCGCCAGGCCGACGCCTCGCGGGCCTCCTTCTCCGCCAAGGTGCTGCCGAGCTGCTCGTCGTCCTGCACCAAGGCAGCCGAGTATCCGCCGGCCGCCACCGCGGCGACCAGCTCGTCCGGCCCGACCTCTGCCGGCCGGTACTCCACCGACGCCTGGTTGGTCACCAGGTTCACGCGTGCCGCAATTACGCCCGACAGCCCGCCGAGCGCCCTCTCGACCCGGGCGGCACACGCGGCGCAGTGCATGCGCTCCACGTCCAAGAGGGCGTGCTGTGATCCTGCCTTGTCTTCGGCCGACTGGCTACCCATCGTCGCGACCTCCGCGTGCATTATACGCGGCGGGTCCAGTAAGTCATTCCTTGCGTCCTGACCACGGTCCTGGTCCGGGGAGTTGTATTCGCGAAGCACCGACGGTACCCTGTTGGCTGTTCCGTTGAGGTCGTTTGGCCGATCGAGCCGCAAGCCTGGGAGCCCCGCCCATGAAAGCCGTCGCCTGTTCGATCCTCGTGTTCTTCTCCTGGAGTCACAGCAACATCGGCGACATCGGGATCACGCCGGGGCTGTTGCGCCTGCTCGAACGGCACGTGCCGGAGGCCGAGGTGACGATCGTCGCCAACACCAGGGCCGACGCCACGCGCGAGTACCTCCAGGAGCGGTTTCCTCGGTGCAAGGTGATCGCCAGCCCGTTTCGTGTTCATGTGCTCGAAAACTCGCCCGAGTTCCAGGAGGCGTTCGATCGGGCCGACCTGATCCTCTACAACTCGGGCACGACGCTCTCCTACGGGCGTTGGGAGCGGAACTGGGACCGGACGATGCCGTTGGCCATGCCGCTGTTCATGGCCCGGGAGGCAGGCAAGCCGTACGGCATCTACTGCCAGTCGTTCGAGCGGTTCGCGTGGCCCAGCGACGTGCTGTTTCGGCCTTTGCTCTCCGACGCGGCCTTCGTCTTCTGCCGCGACACGAATTCGCTGGACTACTTGAAGAGCCTGAACGTGGAGCCGCCCGTGCTGGAGTTCGGCCCCGACGCCACGTTCGCGTTTGACCTTCGCGACGAGGAGCGTGCCGCGGCGTTCATGGAGCGCTATCGGCTCAAGCCCCGCGGATTCATCACGTTGACGATCCGCACGAGCGTCCAGAAGTTCATCGACAAGGAGCGGGAGGAGGCCCACGCGGCCAAGCTCCGCGAGCTCGTCAATCGGTGGGTCAAGGAGACGGGCCTGGTCGTGCTGATCTGTCCGGAGGTGAGGCACGAGATCGAGCCGGCGCGGCGGCTGATCTACGAGCCGCTTGCGCCGGAGATCCGCCGCAACGTGCGTTTGAAGGAGGAGTTCTGGCTCCCCGACGAGGCGTTCTCCGTCTACCGGCAGGCCCGGTGCATCGTCAGTATGGAGATGCACTCGATCATCCTCGGGCTGGCCGCCGGCACGCCGACCATCCATCCCCGGTTCGTGGAAGCCGGGCGCAAGGCTTGGATGATGCGCGACCTGGGCCTGGAGGAGTGGCTCTTCGACCTCGACGAGCAGCCGGCCGACCCGATCATCGAAGCCCTCCTGGACGTCCACAACGACTACGACGCCGCGCTCGGGAAGGTCGAGTCGGCGATGAACCTCGTCCACAAGCGCCAGGCGGAGACGATGGCCATCGTCAAGAAGACCCTCGCCGAGGCAGAAGCCGACCGGTCGGGCAAGTAGCCCTGCCGCAGATCGAACCGTGCAGAATCTGCACATCGCCCGGCTCGGGGGAGGCCATTTTTTGCAGCCTGGGCTGTCATTGGTCGGGCTCCCGCAGTTCCCGAGCGTTCAGCGGGTCGCGAAAAGACGGGCGGGCCGTCCGGCGAATCGACGTGCCCCTGCGCGAACCCGACCGATTTATCTGCGCATTGGCCCGCGTATCCTCGCGTTCTGGCACCGAAGTTGCTCTACCTCCGAACCAACCGCTCGGAGCGGGACTTCGGCCCGGTGGCGGGTCGAGACGGCAGCACGGAGTGAGAAGCGTTCAGGGTTCCGGGTTCAGGGGCCAGAACTCCTAGGCAAATGCTGAACCGCGGCTCCTGACCGCTGACCACTGGCCGCTGCCGTACCGGACTTCCCAGAACAAGCGAGAGGAGGTACAGATTCATGAGAAGGTTGCTCGACATCAGCTTGGGGGTTTGCGTTGTGTTGGCCCTTGCCTCCGGAGAGGCCTTTGCCCGGGGCGGCGGACGCATGGGCGGCTCTCAGGGCGGAATGCGCGGCGGCTTCGGCGCCCAGCAGTCGGCTGCCGCCTACCAGTTCGGCGCCATGCAGCAGCATCAGTATCGTATGCAAGCCCGCGCCCGGGCCATGCAGAGCCCGTACGGAAACTACCTCGGGTATGGACAGCAGCAGGTGCCGTACGGCGTGGCGCCCGGACAGCTCCCCCTGAATAACCCCTTGGGCGCCATGCAACAACAGCGGATGCAGAACCGCGTCCGCGCCGGGCAGGGCGGCTTCGGCGGCCAGGGAGGAACGGTCCAGCCGTTCCAGTTCCAAAACGGTCTCGGCACCGGGCAGTGCCCCTTCGGCAACCAGCCCCAGGCACTCCAGCAGCAACGCCGCCAGGGCCGCGCGCAGGGGGCGCAGAACGCCCAGGCAACTCAGCGTGGCGGTGCCCAGCAGCGGTCGCGGTCGCGCACCCGCGTCCCGCAGTAGTCGGCCATACCCCCGCGGAAACATGGTCCCAGGGGCCACGCACCCTGGGGCCGTGATTCCGTCGCGGACACGAACCGCCGTCGATAACACGAATCACCCAACCGCCAAGCCGAAACGCCGACCAGGCGCAAGAGCCGAGAGGTATCCTGATGGAAGACGCACGGGCACGAAAACGCTTTTCTCTACGAGGGTTCACGTCGCTCTTGTTGATGGGCCTGTTCCTGGTGCTCGGCTTCTCCGGGGCCATGCTCTACGGGAGCCCGAGGGGGCGCGTCGCCCATTGGACGGACTGGACCCTGCTCGGGCTGGGCAAGGAGCAGTGGGAAGGGATCCACCTCAACGGCAGCGTGCTGTTTCTGCTGGTGGCCGTCCTCCATCTGACGCTGAACTGGCGGCCGTTCTGGGGCTACCTCAAGAAGAGGGCCGGCCTGGGGCTGAACCGGAAGGCCGAGCTGGCCCTGGCCACGGCCATCACCGCGGGCGTCGTGGTCGGAACGCTCTACCAGGTTCCGCCGTTCAAGAGCGTGGTCGACTGGCGCCACGGGCTCAAGGACTACTGGGAGGGACGCACGGCCCGGGCACCCGTCCCGCACGCCGAGGAATTCACCCTGGCGGAGTTCGCCGGGCAGATCCGGCTCTCGACGGACGAAGCGATCGAGGCGCTCCGCCAAGAGGGATACGAGGTCGCCGCCCCCACGATCACCCTGGCCGAGCTAGCCGGCACCAAGGCCGTCCCCCCGAGCCGGATCCTGGCCGACATCCAAAAACATTTCCCCGAGGCGGGCAGCTTCCAAGGAAACGGCGGCGCAGGCCAAGGGGGCCACGGCGCGGGCCGCGGCATGGGCATGGGCCTGGGGCGCGGAATGGGCCGCGGCGGCGGACAAGGGCTCGGCCCGCAAGCACACTCGGCCTCCGGGTGCGATGCCGAAGCGGGAGAGTGCTCCGACTGTGACTCCGCCGCCCGAGACGCCTGCACGAAAGATGCCGACCAGGTCAATTGCCCCGGAGACGCAGGCCCGTGTGCGACGTCCGATGCTCACGGCCCAGGGCCGGGCGGCGGCCAAGGATTCGGACGCGGCCAAGGTCTCGGGCTGGGCCCCGGGCAAGGTCACGGCCAAGGTCGCGGGCAAGGGCGAGGATTCGGTCAGGGCGCCGGCCGAGGCATGGGCCGTGGCTACGGCCGCGGGCTTGGTCAAGAGGCGGGGCCGGCGGACAATTCTCCGCACTGAGTCGCTGCCCGGAAAGGGCCTATCTCCCGGAGGGAAAAGCGACGTATGGCTCGCGCTTCTCGGATAGCCACTGAGAAGCCCCGGCATCCGCAGCGGCTTGGTTGAAGGGGATTCGGCCGGTCGCTGCTACGCTTGCCTGCCGACCGGATACTCTCCGTACTCCCGCAGCGTTTCTACCATCGCCATCAGGTTCTCCGGCTTCACGGACGAGTGGATGCTGTTGGAGCTGGAGAGGCAGTAGCCGCCGCCGGGGGCGGCGATGTGGATGGTGCGGCGGGTGACCTGGCGGACCTCTTCGACCGGGGCTTGGCTCAAGAGGTAGCCGCAGTCGATGTTGCCGATGATGGCGATGCGGTCGCCGTACTTGTGTTTCACCAGGCCGATGTCCATGCCGGCCTGCGGCTCCAGCGGGTTGAGGGCGTCGATGCCCGTGTCGACGATCATGTCGAGGATGGCCATGATGTTGCCGTCGGTGTGCTTGACGACGTACGCCCCCGCCTCGTGGGCCGCGTCGACGCAGCGCTTCAGGCCCGGGAGGATGAACTCCTTGAAGTGCCGGGGCGACATCATGGTCGAGTTCTTGTCGGCGTAGTCGTCGCCGAACACGACCACGTCCATGCCGCAGGCGACCATCCGCTGCATGGCCGGGACGTCGTAGCTCAGGCACACCTCGACCAGCTCGTGCACGAGCTTGGGGTTGTCGACCATGTCCATCAGGTACTGCGTGGTGCCCCGCAGGAACGCGGGGTTGAAGAAGGCGTCGCGGCAGATGGCCGTCACCGCCTTTTTGCCCCGGTAGCGCTCGACCAGCTCGGGGATCGTGCCCAGCACGTCGTCGGCGTTGGGGTCGGGCGGGGTGTATCGCTTCAGGTCCTCGGGCGTTTTGATCGGCCCTTCGACCGGGGCGGGGGTGCTCTCGGGCCCGAACGCCCGGATCACGCCCCACTTGTCGCGAAACAGCCCCCGCTCCTCGTCGACGAACTCGACGTTCTCCCGGCTCCAACTGCTCCGGTTCTGGCTGGCGTTGTCCAGCCCGATCCACTCGTTGAACTGGTGGTAGTCGCAGCCGGGCAACAGCGCGTCCATCACCCGCTCGTCGATCACGCACTCGAAAAACGGCACGCGGTCCGGCACGCGCCGCTCCAACGCGGCGATCACCCGCTCTCGTGAGTTCATCACGCGAAGCTCCTTGTCACGGGTCCCACATTGGCTCCTCGCGGTCCGTCAGTCCTCAAGCTGTGAGTTGGGTGGCACTGGCGTCTCGCCAGTGGTGGAGTGGGGGCACGGGCAAGATGCCCGTGGCACCCACCAACGAACGCCTGAAAGACCACGAGTGCCCCGATGGATCGATCATCGATCTTGCCACAGTATGGCGGTTCGCGAGGCTCCCGTCCATAACGTGCCAACAAGTCCCGGGCCGCGGCCCCAATACTCGGCGTGGTCAGCTCGCAACCTCGGCTCACAGGAGCAACGCCGCAAACACCGCCGGCAGGTAGACCAGCGATGCGCGGAGCAGCCATCGGGCGCTGGCGTCGTCGCGGCGGCCAAGGAAGCGGACCGCGCAGGCCAGGTAGCCCGCCCCTAAGAGCATGGCGACCCCGGCATACGTCCAACCGACCAGCGCGAGAGCCGGTGGAATCATGCTGACCGCGACGAGCGCTGCCGCGCCCAGCACGGCCAAGACCCCCGCGGCGCGGCCAGAAGGATCGACGACGGTCGCCACTCTCACTTCGGCTGAAGCAAACTCCTGACGGTACAGCCAGGCGATGGCCATCGCGTGGGGAAACTGCCAAAGGCAGACGATGCCAAACAGGCTCAACGCCATGGGGCTCATCGGGGTCCGGGCCACGGCCGCCCCGATCAGCACGGGCATCGCGCCGGCGGCCGCCCCGACCGGCGTCTGCCAGATGGTCCGCGATTTCAGCGGCGTGTAGAGGAGTACGTAGACCACCCAGCTCGCCAGCGCCAGTACGACGACGCCCGGTTGCGACGCCACGAGCAGGTACCCCAGCCCGGCCGCCGAGACCAAGAGCCCGAACCCGGTGACCTGTCGGGCGGTCAGTCGGCCGGTCGGCAAGGGCCGTCCGGAGGTCCGAGGCATTCTGGCGTCGCCGCGGACCTCCCATCGCTGGTTCAGGGCCATGGCGCCGGCGATGACCAAGGCGGTCCCCACCAGCGCGTGGGCCAAGTCCGTCCACGCGGGCCTCTGCTCGCCCGAAGTCCACGCGGCCACGGCCATCGCAAACAGCACGAGCAGAACGATTCGCGGCCGGATCAGTCGCCAGTAGTCCATGTTGCACCAGGAGAGGCGCGACGGGCCCCGCGGAGGGTTCAGGGTTCTGGGTTCAGGGGCCAGGGTTCAGGACTTTTGTTTGAAGTCCAGCCGGCGTGGGCTGCCTTGTCTGGGGAAGTGATCCCAGTCGGTGCGATCGGAGGACGCACGTACGCCGGTTTGCATGACGGAAGGAGACTTCTCATCGGGACCCAACGGAAAGCAGTCGCCGCGACCAAAGCACGAGGGACAAGGCCGCGACCAGGCTGAGCGAGCCGACGGCCATGTGGACCGTGGTGGTCACCGCCTGCAAATCGCCTTCGGCTACGACGGTGTACGACCAGGGCCAGACGTACGTCTTGAACCAGAGGGGCCAAGCGTAGTTCGTCACCCACGTGGCCGCCCCGAGGAGAAGCTGCGCCGAGAACAACGCGACCAGCAGGCTCGCCCGGCGCACGAGCATCGCTTCGGCCCCGGCGCGCCGCATCACGTCGACCATCAGCCATATCACACCGAGGAGGATCAGGCCGGCCAGGATCAGCTTCAGCCAGACCCACAGGTTGAACCAACCGGGCGAGCCGACCGGCGACACGTGACGCAACTGGGCCCCGAGGACGATTTCCAGGTAAAGGGCGACGGTCGCCGCGAGTGCCAGACCGTGCAGTCGCCGGGCCGCCGGAAGCCTCTTCGGCGGGCCGCTCTCGTGCCATCGAGGGGAGGTCAACGTCACCAGCGCCGCCGAGAGCGCGAAGAACAACGGCCCCGTGCAGCCGTGGACTTTGGCCAGCAGCATCTCATTGCCGAGCACGCGCAGGCCGCCGAGCACCCCCTGGAAGACCACGCCGGCCAACGCGGCCGCGCCCAACCACCGCATCCCTTTACGCGGATCGAGCCTCCACAGGGCTACCGCCAGGGCGATCGTGACGAGCCCGACGAGCTGCGCCAGCATCCGGTGGCCGTGTTCCAGGAACACGTCCCAGTCGGCCCCGAGCCATTTGGGCAACGGGTAGAACCAGTCCCCCTCGGTGGTTGGCCAGTCGGGGACCGCCATCCCGGCGTTGTACGTGGTGACCGTGCCGCCCACGTACAAGAGCAGGAACGTGGCGCACGCCAGGGTCCACGCCAACCGGTGGGGCCAGGGGCTGATCGGCTGCCGGACGATATGCATAGTCATATCGCCGCCTTGGGTTCGCGGCGGGTCAACGGTCGCACCCGGAAAGATTTCAGGCTCATCCGACTAAAGCGTACTTGGTTTCGTGGATGCCGAGGATTTTGAGTTTGAGGAACTCCGGGTCGCGGAATCCGTAGGCTTGGCGTTTCATGGTCTTGATCTTGTTGTTGGTCCCTTCCAACGGCCCGGTCGAGA
>DATKZH010000735.1:0-6553 GCA_035528065.1 Thermoguttaceae bacterium
GTGCGTATTGGTCTCTCCAAGCCCGGAGATCCTCGAGGTTCTCAGAGAACGTCGTCTGGCTAGCGGTGCGGGCGTTGCCGTCCTCCCGGGACGTCTCCGGCGGCTTCTGGCCGGAGTAGAAATGCACGTTGATCAGCTCGACGAAGTCCAGCGGGCACTTCCCGTCGGCGTACTGGTACGTTCGCAACCGGTTGATCACCTCGGTGCTGATGCTCGCATACCCGGCCGTGGTGACCGTGGCGGTGGGGTCGGCCTTCTTGACCGCCTCCGCGCCGTAGCGCATCATCCGGTAGTACTCATCCAGCGGGGCCGACCAGCCCCCCCAGGTGGCCTTGGGGCTCGGGTTGAGCCCCGGCTCGTTCCACATCTCGTAGTAGTGCACCAGCCCCAGGCCGGACTTCTTGTCGTTGCTCAGCAACGCCCCGGCCGGGTGCTTCGTGTTCCCGTACCTCGCCGCCACCTGGAAACAGAACTCCCCGAAGAGCGCCGGATCCTTCGGCGGGAAGAACAGGACGCGATCGGGTCGGGCATCGGGCGGCGCGCTCGAGGCCCACTGCGGCGTCATGAACATGTACGTCAGGATGTTCAGCCCGTTGCGCCGGTAGGCCTGGAAGACCGCGTCGGTATCCACCTGCCAGGGCTTGACCGAGCCGTCGAAGGCGTACTCCTGCGGCGCGGGGGAGACGAAGGGCCACTTCATGTTCTCGAAACGCACCCAGCCGATGCCGAGGTCCCGCAGCCGGGGCGCGAGGGGCACATGGGCGGTGTTGAGCCCGAACCGCGACTCGGCCGAAACCAGCGACGCGTCGGTGGTGAGGTCTGCAAAGACGTGCCGGTACGCCAGGGCGCGGCGCCCGGGCCAGGAGGCGTCGATGCCGACGAAGCAGGCGCCCGCGTCGAGCGTCGCCTTCGCGGGAAGCGCCAACAGGTGGAACGAGCGGGCCGGGACGGTGACGCCGGCGCGGCCTTCGCCCAGGGCCGGCCCGACGCGCGGGATCGCCATGCGTTCGTCGGCCACACCATCGCAGACGGCCAACTCGGAGGGGAACCGGATGGCGGGGACCTTCTTCGTCGCATCGCCCGTGTGGTAGCGGAAGCGGATCACCTTCGCCTCCACGGGCGAGGCCATCGGGTAGTCCCTCCAGCCCCATTTTTGGTGGTGGTCGACGTTCTGGAGACCCGGGACTGCCGTGAACGTCTTGCCGTCCCGCGAGACGCTCACGTCCACGAGCCATGTGTGGTTGGCGTCGCCCGACAGCCAGCTCATCCTCGTGATCCGACGGACCTTGCCCAGGTCCACGAACTGCCACGCCTCCGTGAAGTGATCCTTCTTGTAGTCCGTGCCCGTGTCCGTCCACGGCTGGCCGTCCGTCAGCGAGCCGGTCTCGATCGTTTCGCCGTCGGCGACCGTCCAGCTCTTGCACCCAACGGCGTGATTCGACCCGTGGACCGGGTCGGGCACGGGCTCGGCGTAGATGGCCGACGTCTTCTGGAGCGAGTAGGCAGCCTCCACGGTGACGGGCTCGTCGGTGTAGTTGACCAGCAGGAGGCTCACGGGAACGGACCCGCCCGGCTCGACGATGTCGGGGGCCAGCGGGCTGATCGTCACCTCCGCCTTGCCCCCGAGCTCGCTGCGATCCACCAAGGCGACCATTCCGTCCACGACCATCCGGGTCGCGCCGGGGGCCTTGGCGAACCAGACGACGTTCTGGCTCTTGAGCGGCGCATCGATCCGGCTGTTCCTGTCCTTCTGCGGGTACGATTGCCGGACGTGCTCCCCGGTCGTGGCGAACTCGACCCACTTCCAGCCGGTCCAGTCGGCGCTTCGAAGCATCATGAGCGCTTCGCCTTCGCCGTCGTAGACTTGGATGCCGACCTTGTCGATGTTGGCGCTCTCGTCCAGGTAAACCCACAACCCCAGCGCCGCGGTCTGGCCGGACAGCCACCCGTTGACGGTGAAGTCGCCCTTGGCGCCGGCGATCTCGGCCGTGCCGCTGAAGGTCATAACGCCGCGGCCGACCTTCGCGTCCTGGCGCTCGGCCGGCTCGACGCGAAGCCCCCCCATCCGCCAGCCGCCGACGCCGATCCGGTCGCCCGGCTCCATCAGACAGATCGGGACGCGCTGAAGGTTCTTCGGGTTCCTGCCGACGAGGCTGTCCGCCGGTACCGACAGCTCCCCGGCCGCCAGCAGCGAACCGGATAACACGACCACCCCCGTCACCCCGCAGCGCAGCAGATAAGGCAATCTCATCACGGACTCTCCGGGGAGTTCGGTCTTCTCTCTGGGCCGACTCGAGATTCCTCGGCCGACGGTCCCCAAGGACCTCCGGCCCATGAACCACCTGGGCCTTGAGAGGAATCATACTCTCTCCCCGCCCCCAGGAAAGGCTTCCTTTGCAGCCTTTCGCCACGAGAACACGCACCCCGGCCATCCTGAGAATCCTGCGGAACAACATGCGGCGGGCACAGACGACGCAGAGCAAGTGGCGAACTCGCTGCCGAGCACCTCCAACACCCCGGCCTCAGCCGTTTCCCGCCGACGGCGCCCCTGGCGCCTGGCTTACCCGTCGGGCAGCAAGTGGTCATCGCTTGGGCCCGATGCGTGACTCCGGCCAGATTCAGACGCTGGCTGGACCTACCTCCCCGCCGGCGATATGATGCCTGGAGAGGATCTTCGGCCGTGTGTTGAGTGGGCGAAGGCGTCTGCTGTCTTGCTTCGGATCGGCTCGATATGGAACTTCCCCGTCGTGGTCGTGGTGATGAGTTGCTTGGGCCGGGCGAACTGGTCGGTATTCGTTCGCGCCTGCGGAACGTTGCGCCCGGGCACGACCTGGCCACCGTGATCGCGTGTGCGTTCGATCACCGCACGCGGCTGCTGCCGTTCATTCTGGCCGACACGCGAATGGTGCCGGCCGGCGTACGGGCGATCGGCTCGGCGATGGTCGACGCGGGATTCCACAAGACTCGTATCGTCTTGCAGCAGTGGAGCCGCAACTTCCGGCCGTCGCGGATGCGGCTGGACGGGAGAATCCCCGACCTCCTCATGATCTCGAGCATGCAGATCCACTGGGCCCCGTGCAAGGCCCTGATCCAAGACGCCTGCAGGATCGATCCTGCGCAACGCCCGCTGATCGTCGTGGGCGGGCCGAAGGTCATCTACGAGCCGTGGGACGTATTCAGTGCCGACCCGGCCGACCCGTGGGCCGCGGACGTGGCCGTCACCGGCGAGGAATACGTCTTGCTGAGCTTGCTGGAGGTGCTCCTCTCGACGCGTGCGCCCGGCGAGTCGATCCGTTCGGCATTCCTGCGGGCGCGCGACAGCGGGGCGCTCGACGAGGTCCCCGGGCTGGTCTACGCGCGGGGCGGGCGCGACGGCGTGGCGGAAGAGCTGGTCGATACGGGCATCCAGCGCCTGCTGGGCGATCTCGACGAGCTGCCCAGCCCGGCGTTGGGTTTCCGGCTCCTCGAGCCGCCCGGCGCCCGGGCGACGCTGGCCAGCCGCGCCCTGCCCGCCGGCCGGGTCCGCAAGCACAGCCCGCTCGGGGCACTCGTGCTGACGCTGGGATGCAAGTTCCGCTGCTCGTACTGCCCGATCCCGGCCTACAACCAGCGGCAATACCGCACCAAGAGCGGAGAACGGATCGCCGAGGAAATCGAGCGGCTCTACCGCGAGTACCACATCCGATTCTTCTTCGGCGCCGACGACAACTTCTTCAACGATCAAGCCCGAACGCTCGATATCGCCGAGACGCTGGTGCGGAAGGTGGACGCCGGATCGCGCCCCCACCGGAAGATCCGCTGGGGGACCGAGGCAACGGTCCACGACACGCTCGGAATGAGGGACCATCTGCCCCTCATACGAAGGGCCGGGCTGTGGGGGCTATGGCTGGGCGTGGAAGACATGACCGGCACGCTGGTAAGGAAGGGCCAGGGCGCCGACAAGACCGTGGAGGCGTTTGCCCTCCTGCGGGAGAGTGGCATCTTCCCGATCCCCATGATGATGCATCACGACGCCCAGCCGTTGCTCACACGGAAAGGCAACGCCGGGCTGCTGAACCAGGTGGCCCTGCTGCGGAAGGCAGGGGCCGTGTACATGCAGGTCATGATGCTCACGCCCTCGCCCGGCTCGAAACTGTACGTGGACACCTATGCTTCCGGCCTCGCGTACCAAAGCGTCGATGGCGTCGCGGTCGAGCCGTATCTCGTCGACGGGAATCGCGTTGTCGCGTCCCGCCACCCGAGGCCCTGGGTCAAGCAGCTCAATCTCCTGGCGGCATACCTGTACTTCTACAATCCCCTTCGTTTCCTGGCAGCGTTGGTCCGCCCCAAGACGAGGATCCCACTGGCCGACGCCGAAACGCTCCCGGCTGGGACCGGACAAGAGGCCAGGCCTCGTCGGGGCAAGCTCCGCAGCCGAGTCCGCAGGAAGATAACGGCGTTCCTCGGGGATGCCGCCGTGCAGCTATTCGGGATGTGGGGGCTGGCGTACACCCTCCGGCGCACGTTCGGCTGGGCCTTGCATCTCCGGCGCGGTCGGATCACGCGCCACACCGCGGTGCCCACCAGCCGGGTCCCGATGCGAGGCGCCGATGGCAGCCCTGCGAGCCACGCCCTGCCCGGTACTCCCACGTCGAAATGCCGATTGCCTGAATCGTAGGCAGCGGATGATGCGTCGTGGCACGGCCCATCGCCGCGAGCCCGGCAACTACGTGGTCGGCACCGTCCCGAACATGAAGTGCCTGCGAGCCGACCTTGCCCTGGCCGGAATCCCCGCCAAGGACGACGCCGGCCGGTACGTGGACTTCCACAGCCTGCGCGTCTCGCTCAGCACGATCCTCGCCGCCCACAAGGTCAGTCCGCGTGCCGCCCAGGCCCTTGCGCCACTCCGACCCCCGCCTGACGGCCAGCGTCTACACCGATGAGAAGCTCCTGCCCCTGGCCGCGGAGTTGGTCAACGTGCCGGCGATAGCTGCAGGTCGGCGAGACAGTGGCCCTGCTGAGCCTCAGGCGAATCTCGACGCTCTCGTCACCAGCCTATCTGCCAGCCAGCGCCAAGCTCGTCTCCGCACGCTCAGCGGTTCTCAGGCTGGCTGAGCCATTCTGCGTAGACTGAGGAAACCTGGTTTTGCGGCTACCCCTCGGGCTTACCGGGCGGCTCTGTCGGGGGGGGGCCGATCCGGCCGACGTTGTTCACTTTGTTTCGATCAACCCGACCATTGCGCGGCCCATGGCTTCGCCGATATCCATATAGGTTTCAGCGTTGCCGCCGTAATGGCTGTTGGAGGCGCCGCCGTGGCAGAACGGGTTGGAATAGACGGAGGCCACGTTGCCCTTGAACTCCGGATACTTGCCGCTGTTGCCGTCAACCGCGAGCTGGGCCTCGAGTATCTTTCCCTCATTGCCCTCGGCGCCCTTCTTGGTCTGGCCAAGGGTAGCAACGACGAACTTTGCGTTGGGGGCATTGAAGTCCTTGCGCAACTGCCTGATGAACTGGACGAGATTCTGCTCGTAGCGGCTGGCATGTGCGGCATTGTAGCGGTCCTTGTCGCCCTGCCAGAGGAAGAAGCCCGCGACCTCGTACTTCTTCGCCCCGGGGTAGTACTTCTCGAGCTCCGAAAGCACCTTCTTCGCGTTGGCGGTGTCGCCGTCGTACTGCATGCCGGCATACCAGGTGATCGGCTTGGGCTCGGTGCCCTTGTCCCAGGATGCCGGAGAATCCTTGTAGCCGGCAAACACCTTGGTGGCTTTGTTGCCTTGCTTGTCGGTAACTTCAGCTTCGTACCGCTCGCTGCCCGGCGGCAGGAGGTCCCAGCCGAGGCTGCGGTTGCCGATGCAGCTCTTGAGAATAATCACGGGCGCATCCGTGACCTGCCCCACATAGTGCCCGATGCCGAGCTCCGGGCCGATGTTCCTGCCCTTGACGGTCATCCATTCGTTATTGAACTGCCGCATTGCTCCTGTGCCGCTCCCCATGACGCGCACGTTCCGCACGTCCTTGCGTTCGGTCCAATTGCCCGCGTCATCCACAAGGTAGGGGTATTTCTTCTTGGCCTTGACCGCGTTTTCCAGCGTGCCCTCCTTGTCACCGGCCACCTTGCCCATGCCCAGCATGTTGGACTGGCCCAGCAGGATGTAGACCTGCACGGGCTTGCTCATGTCCGCTTCCTTGCCGTCCGGACGCGGCAACTCCTTCGGCACGTCGGCGGCCAGGACAGTCAGGCTGGACGATATCAGGGCGGCCAGCACCAGCGCTGCCTTCTTGTGCGTTCTCTTCATGTCTTTGTCTCCTTCTTCAGGTAACTGACAGGGAATCTGATTCTGCGGCTACCGCTCGTGCCGGCGGGCGATTCTGGCGGTCGGTGAGGGGGTTGCCCCGCCTTCCGCCGCCGCGCCGAACTTCACTTCACCGGCTTCAGCGTGAAGTCCTTAATGGTCAATCCCTTGACCGGCTCGTTGCGCGAGAAGCGAAGGACATTCCGGCCCTTGACCAGCGAGACCTCGACCGGTTGAGTCTTATCCCACATGCCGACGGTGAAAGGCACCGCGATGTCGG
>DATKZH010000736.1:0-14655 GCA_035528065.1 Thermoguttaceae bacterium
TCTCGACCGGGCCGTTGGAAGGGACCAACAACAAGATCAAGACCATGAAACGCCAAGCCTACGGATTCCGCGACCCGGAGTTCCTCAAACTCAAAATCCTCGGCATCCACGAAACCAAGTACGCTTTAGTCGGATGAGCCAGAAATGTATCTGTGCGTCTATCTACCGGAGGAGTTGGACCTGGTTGACAAGGAAGGGCCGTGGACCGAGCAGTTCCATTGGGGATTGAGCGATACGCTGAACTTCCGGCCGATCGCCGACCCGAACGACTACCGATTGCTCAATTGGGTCGCCCCCGGTGAGGATCTCGGCGAGTCGTTTCCCACCGACGGTCGCCTCTATGTCTTCTCCTCGCTGCGTCCGGCCCCGCCGCCGGACGGCTCGTTGCGCCTGGTGGCCGTCAGCGCGGGGTGGCTTACGACGTGCGTGATCGGGGCCGTGGCGCTCGTGGGCCTGCTGCTGGTGCCCTGCCGCGCCGGCTGGCGCGTGCTGGTCGTCGGGGCGTTTGTCGTCGCCCTGGTGATCTGCGGCGCTTTCTATCCGATTCTCTTGTGGCAGATTTGCGACGGCGCACTGGCCTCCGCGTGCTCGATCGTGCTGGTTGTCTGGGGGGTGTGGCACCTCGTTTGGACGCGTCCCCGGGCGATCGCCAGGCGTGGTGCCCGTGAAGTCGACCGGCCGCCGCCCGGGCCCCAGCCGGCTCCGCGCGGGCCGGTGTCGCCGTTTGCGGGCCCGTCCGGCGACAGCGAAATCGCGATTCAGTGGGATCCGTCGAAGGTGGAAGAGCCGTCGGAGGTGATCCTGATTGAGGAGCCGCCGGGGGAACGGCCCCCTGCCGGGGACGCTTCGGCGAAACGTCCCTCCCAAGACGACCCGTCCAAGGCCGATCGCGGCGAAGGAGGTCCGACCGATGCCTAAGCACACGACGCTGCTGCCGGTCGCCTTCGCTGCGACCCTCCTCATCGCGGTCGGGCTGCCCCGAGCCGGCACGCGGGCCGGCGAACCGGAGCCGATGGTCCGGGAAATCTACGTTCCCTTCGGCGAACTCGACGTCCTGCTGGAGGACCAGCCGCAACGCGTCCTCCTGTCGCGAGAGGAATACGAAGAGCTGCTCGATAAGGCCAAGGTCGTGCCGGAAGCCCGCGCCCCTCAAGCGGCGATCGTCGCCTCGGCCGACTACGTGGCAACCGTGGAACCGGAGCGGGCCCGACTGACCGGCACGCTGGCGGTCGAGGTTCTCGAAGAAGGTCTGCACGCGGTCAAGCTCGACCTGTCCGGCGTGGGCCTCCGCCGCGCCACGCTCGACGGCCGAAGCGCCGCGATCGGCCGGGCCGAAAACGGACCGCTCGAGCTGTTCGTCGAGGGCAAAGGACGCCATGAGCTGTTCTTGGAGATGGTCGCGCCGGTGGAAACGACCGCCGCCACGCAGGTGCTCAACGTCCGCCTGCCGCGGCCGCCTGCGGCGACGCTCCGCCTCACCGTGCCGGGCGACGTGGAAATCAAGAGCGGCGCGGACGTGGCCGGCCGCGTCGTCGACGAGGCGGCCGGCGTCACCCGATTCGAGCTTCTGCCCCAACAGGGCGCCATGACCCTGGCGATGACGCTCAACAGCCGGCTCATGCGCCGCCAGCGCGCCGTCGTGGCTCGCAGCGTCGTGGTCGACGAGGTGACCGAAGCCTACGAGCGGCTGCACGCCACCGTCTCCATGCGCGTGCTGCACCAGGCGGTCGACGGCTTCCGATTCGTCGTGCCCCAGGGGTTCGAGATCACGGAGGTCGCCTCGCCGCTTCTGGCACGCTGGGCCGTGGAGGAGCAGGAAGGAAAGCGCGTGCTCGATGTCCGCCTTCGCGAGCAGACGACCGAAACGGTGGTGCTCAACCTGTCGGCAGTCAAGACCCCCGCGTCGTTGGACGAGTGGACCTTCCCGCGACTTGAGCCCTTGGACGTGGTCGGCCAGGTCGCGGTCGTGGGCCTGCTGTCGAGCGAGAGGCTCGACGCCGAATCGATCGCCGCCGAGGGGCTGATCCCGATCGACACGGCCGTGCTCCACGAGGCGATCCCCGAGACGGTCCTCAAAGCCGAGCCGGGCGCGCCGGCGCTCCGCTCGGTGGTCGCCTACTACGCGCCGCAATCGGAGTTCTCGCTCTCGGCGCGGTTCGTCCGGCCGCCGGCGGAGATCTCGGTGATGACGAACGTGCTCTTGCTGCTCAGGGAGCAAGACCAGCAGGCCCGAGGGGAGTTGTTCCTCACCTCACAAATCGAGAAGCTCTTCGGCTTCGATTTCTCGGTGCCCGCGGCCTGGCACGTT
This sequence comes from Thermoguttaceae bacterium, assembly GCA_035528065.1. Lineage (GTDB taxonomy): Bacteria > Planctomycetota > Planctomycetia > Pirellulales > Thermoguttaceae > DATKZH01. The sequence continues at coordinate 2,309 of DATKZH010000736.1, forward strand.
ACCAGCGTCAACACGCCGGACGGAAAGCCGCTCGCGTTCGAGCGGTACGGTCCCAAGGACGCACTCGCGCGGATCCACGTCCGCCTGCCGCAGGGCGTGCCGCCGGGCGAGGAGTATCGCGCCTACTTCAACGCCCGGAGCACGCCGGCCGATTGGCTGGGCAAATGGGAATCGGCCACGGTCGAGTTCCCGCGTTTCGCCGTGGCCGGAGCCGCGGAGGACGTGGGGGCGATCGCCGTGGAAGCACCGGACGGCGAGATGGACGTTCGGCCGGTCGCCCTCCAGAACCTTGTGCCGCTCGACGCCGCCGAGCGCAAGCAATACGGCCTGGAGGAGTCGGACACGGGCGGGCGCGTCCTGGCCTATCGCTACGACGCCCAGCCGTACGGGGCGACGCTCTCCGTCGGGCAGACCCGGCCGCGTCTGACGGCGAAGACGTTCTCCTTCCTTGCGATCGAGTCCGACGCGTTGGCCGCCCATTACGAGATCGCCTACGAGGTCGACGAGGCCCGCGCGCGCGAACTGTCCCTGCTTCTGCCGCCGGACACGCCGGCCGATCTCTCGATCGAGGCCCTCGACGGCGTCCGCCTCAAGCAGTTCACCAGCGCGCCGGCCGATGGCATGCGGCGTTGGACCGCGCTGTTGGAGGAGCCGCAAAAGGGGACGATCCGCCTCGCCGTCGACTTCCAGCAGCCGTTCCCCGAGCAGGAGGAGACGACCTCGCAGCAGGAACTCAAGGGTTTCGCCCTGCCGATCGTTCGGGCCGACGAAGTGTCCTATCAGTCGGGGCTCGTGGCGGTCGAGGCCGACTCCGAGCTGGACGTGCAGGTGAGCACCGACGCCCGGCGGGTCGACGTGGGCGAGCTGGCCGAGGCCCGGCGCCGGCCCGGCCGCGGGCTGTTGGGCGCGTTCGGGTTCGTGGGCGAGCCGCCGGAGGTGAAGGTCGACGTGTTCCGCCGGCCGGGGTACCGGCTGGACCCGACGATCGTCGAGCGGGCCGAGCTGACCACGCGGCTTTCGGCCGCGGGGGAGAGCGTGACCGTCGCCCGGTTCGACCTCCGCACCAAGGCGGTCTACCTGGAGGTCGAGCTTCCGCCCGACGCGGACCTCTGGTCGGCCGACCTCGACGACAAGCCGCTCAAGCCGCAACGCGAAGGCGACCACCTGCTCATGAGTCTGCCTGCTGCATCGGCCGAAGCGCCGCGCGTGCTGCGGATCGTGTATCGGATGCCCGTTGGCGCGATCGGAATCACCGGCAACGTCGAGCTCGCGGCCCCGGTGCTGCGGTTGCGCGCCGACCGGCAAACCAACGGGGTCGAGGTTCCGATGGCGAACCTCGTCTGGCACCTGCACCCGCCGCCCGGCTACGAAGTGGTCCGATCGGACGGGACGGTCGTCGCCGAGCTGGAGCCGCCGGAGCCGGGCATCATTGTGGTTGCCAAAGGCATCTGCGAGGCGATCCTGCTCTCACCCCTTGCCGTTCATTCGAGGCGGGCGTCAGCGAGCTTCGCCCGCGTGTCCGACTCCGCTGATATGAGCGACGAATCGCAGTACTTCGCGCCGGAAACCGCTACGAGGCGAAGGGCGTTCGGTGTCGCTTTCCAACCAGACGGGCTGTCGGGCTTAGCGGAGGCCGCCAAGTCTGCCGAGTTGGCGGCCGGCGAGAAGATCATGGATGTGTTTGATCCTTCTGCTCTTGTGATGGAAGAAGATGAGGCGGCGCCGATGGAGGACGCGCCGCAGGAAGCCGAGGAGCAGCCGTTTCAGGTTTCCGGTCGCGTCACTGATGTGGAGGCCGAGGCACGACGGACTAACGAGAGGCTCGCACACGAGGGCCGTGCAAGGGCCTCGGACCGCACGGAGTTGTCCGCGCTAACGCCGCCTGCGGCGGAGCCTGCTCCGGCACCGCGGTTGCCGCAGCAACCGCCCCAAGCAGTCGCGGGGAAACCCGTCCGATCGCTCCGCCGCCTGGAGGGCTTCCGCAGCTTGAAGATCGGCCTGGAAGAGGCGCCCGACGTCGCCGGGGCGGTGACGTTCCAGAGCCTGGGCGTGAAGCCGCGGCTCGTCGCCCGGCTGACGCATCGGCCCCGATTCGATTCGCTTGCCTGGGGCGCGGCCTTGGCCGTGGCACTATGGGGGCTGGCCCTGACCGAGCGACGCGCGCGGGCCAAGTTCCGGTTCCTCCTGCTGGTGATTCTCATCGGCAGCCTTGTGCCGCTGGTCCCCGATTGGGAAGAGACCGCCGGGCCGGGGAACGCGGCCGTCTATGCCGCCTGCCTGCTCGTGCCCTACTACCTGTTGGCCGGCTGCGTGAAGTGGTTCATCGGACTATTTCGACGTGGGCAAAAAGCGCCGTCCGTGGCCGCGGCCGCAGCAACGATCTTGCTCCTCGCGGCCGCTCCATTCGACTTGGCCCAGGCCGCCGAGCCCGCGAAACGGCAAGCGGACAGCGGCCCCTACGTGGTCCAGGTGATCGAGCCGCCCGCGCCGGTCAAGGTGCCGGAGGACGCGGTCATTCTGCCCTACGACCCGGAATCGGAGACCGGCATCCGCGACGCCGACCGGATGCTCGTCCCCTACGCCAAGTACGTCGAGCTGTGGAACCTGGCGTATCCCGACCAGAAGATCCAGATCGACAAGCCGCCCGCCGCCTATGGCCTGGCCGGCGCTTCGTACACGACGCGGCTCGAAGGCGACGAGTACCTGCTGGTCGAGGGTCGGCTGGAGATCGACGTGTACGGCGACGGGCCGGTCACCGTCCCGCTCGGCCTGTCCGGCGGCGTGTTGGCCCGGGCCGAGCTGGACGGGAAGCCGGCCCGGCTCAGCGTGCCCCAGGTCATTGCCCCCAATACCCAGCCGCAAGCACATCCGGCTCCGCAGCCGGCGCAACAACAGAGTGCCACTGGCGTCTCGCCAGTGCTGGCTGGCGACCACGGGCAAGATGCCCGTGCCACCCGCCCGTTCGTCGTGCTGCACGTGTCGGGCAAGGGCCGGCATCCGCTCGAATTGGCCGTGCGGCTCCGCTTGGAGCGGCGCGGCGGCTGGCGCGTGGCTGAAGGGGCGTTGCCCTCGGCCCCGGCCGGCTCGCTGGCGATCACCGTGCCGCAGCCGGAGACCGACGTCCGTCTCGGCCAGGTGGTCGATCGGCGAAGCTACGAGACCGAGCAGGCCGACCAGGCGATCGAGACGGCCTTGGGCCCGGGCGGCGCGGTGAGCATCCAGTGGCGTCCCAAGGTGGCCGAGGGCCTGGTCGATCGCAGCCTCACCGCCCGAAGCACCGCCGTCCTCGACGTCCAGGAGGATGGGCTGCGCCTCGTGTGGGGGCTGTCGCTCGAGTTCCGCCGGAGCCAGCGCGACGTGTTCAGCGTCCACGTCCCGGGCGACTATCTGGTTGAGCGCGTGGAAGGGACCAACGTGCGCGGCTGGGAGGTCAGTCAGGAGGAAGGGCACCAGGCGATCGAGGTCTCGCTCCTCAAAGCGGCCCGGGACCGCGAAAGCTTCGCGATCCACCTCTGGCGACGGGGCCCCGTGGGTCGGGGTGCATTGATCGAGTTCGACGCGCCCGTGGTGACCGTCCCCGATGCCGCGCTCGACAACGGCCGGCTGACCATCCGCCGCAGCCCGCTTCTGGACCTGCGCACGACAAGCAAGACGGGCGTGACGCGGGCCGATCTTTCCACCGATGCCCATCGCGCGGCGCCGGACCCGGGCAGCGAGGATATCGACGAGAGTCCCTTGGGGATCCGGCCGCACGAAGCCTACGAGTTTGTGGCCACGCCGTTTTCCGTGGGCCTGAAGGCCGTGCCGGTCGCAGGCCGGATCACGGCCGAAGTGCAGACGGTGCTGAAGATCGCCGAGTTCGAGCGGAGCCTGGAGAGCCAGGTGAGCCTCGACGCCCGGGATCGCCCGATCCACCGCGTCGAGATGTTCCTGCCCGAGGAGCTCGACCTGAAAGAGGTCTCCGCGCCGGGCCAGTTCCAGTGGGCGTTGACCCGGCGGGAGGACCGGCCGCTGTTGACCGTGTATCTGGCCGGGGGACATGGGGGACAAGTGCCGCTTCGCGTCGCCGGCACGCTCGCCCGGCAGAAGCCGACCGATCCGCTCCCGCTTCCGCGTCTGGAGGTCCTGGGCGTGGATCGGCAGCAGGGCGACTTCGCCGTGCAGGTCGATCCGGCGTTCGACGTCGAGGCGGTCGACCTGGAACGCTGCGAGAAGGTGCTGCGGAGTGAGATCTATGGTTGGCTCAATCCGGCACATCGCGACGTGACCCCGCTTGCGATTCGCTACCTCGGGGGCGACTATCGGGGCACGCTTCGGCTCTCGCTCCGCCAGCCGGCGGTCACCTGCGAGACGATCACCAACGTGCGCCTCACCGATCGGGCGATCGAAGAGACGCTGCTGTTGGATTTCACGATTCGTGAGGCCGGGATTCGCCAGCTCGAGTTCCTGATGCCTCGCGGGATGAAGGAGAGCCGCATTCAGGTGCGGATGCTCAGGCAGAAGACGATCGAGCCGGTCGACGCAGGCGACGAGTCGCCGCTCCGCGTCCGCTTGGAGCTTCAAGACGACGTGATGGGCGAGCTTCGCGTGCTGGTGGAGAACGACCGCGAGCTGACGGGCGAGGCACACGTGGCTCCCATTCCCGTCGTGCGCACCGGCCGTACGGTCCGCCAGGCGGTCGCCCTTCAGAGCGCGGGGCGCGACGAGGTCGTCGTCGACAGGGGCCAATTGGCGGGTCTGGAGCCGCTCGGGCGGAGGCAGAGCCGGTGGGAGGAGCTGCGCGACGTGCTCGGCGGACTCACCGAGGCGTATCTCGTCACGGCCGGCGCGGAGGCCCCGCGCCCGCGGCTTGTGTTCCAGACCAAGGAGCGAAAAGCCGTCCAGACCGTAGGGGCAAGGATCGGGCTGGCCGAGACGAACCTCGTGTTCGACCCGACCGGGGCCTATCGAGCGGAACAGATCTACCGGCTCGACAACGCGACGGAGCAATTCCTCGTGGTGGAGCTGCCCGAAGGGGCACGCCTCTGGACCGCGACCGTCGCCGGCGAGCCGGCCAAGCCGACCGAGGTCCCCGGCGCGAAGAACCCGCGATTAGTCCGAATACCGCTCGTCAAGACCGCCCCCGGCGACTTGGACTATGCGGTCGTGCTGAAGTACGGCGGACAGATGCCGCCCCTCGGCGCGATCGAAGCGGCAATGGCCCCGATCCGCTTCCCTTTGGTGCGGACCGTGAACATCAGGGTCGAGCTGAGCCAGGTGCGGCTCCACCTGCCGGAGAACTACCGCTGGTTCGACTTCGGCGGCACGATGGGGCTTGCCGGCCGGGAGGAGGAGCTGACCGCGGGCTTCGTTTCGTACCAGACCAAGGTGGTCGAGCGGCTGATGGAGACGATGCGGCAGGACAGTTCCTATGCCCGAACTCGGGCATCCAACAACCTGAAACAACTCGGGCTCGCTTTGCACAACTACCATGACACCCAGGTGGGATACGCGGCAAACGAGCAAGTGCGCAGGGAAGTCGCCAGAAACGCCGAAGTGCTCGAGAAAGCGCAGCAGCAGGTCGAGCAGCTCGAAGAGGCCGCCGGCCAGCAGGAGAGGGTCGACAATCGCTACCAGTTGAACACCCTGTTCGAGCAGCAGGAGACGACCCGGGCGAAGAACGTCGTCCAAGACCTGGGCTCCAACTGGGGCCGTCCGGTGGACGAGCAAATGCCCGAGGGCGCCCAGCCGGCGTCGAAGTTCAACCGCAAGTGGCTCACGAGCAACGCGCTGATTGCGGGCGCTGCCGACAAGAAGCCGGACGAGGCCGATCGGCTTCCATCCACCGCCGGGAAAAAGGCGCGGCTGGTGGAGCAGAGGAAGGCTCCCCCCCCAACGCAACAGCGGTTCCGCGGCGCGCGTTTCCAAGAGGGCAAAGGCGCCGGAGACATGTCGTCGGCGCCGAGCGACAAACCAAAGCAGGATCGGCAAGGGCGCCCGGAAGAGAAGGCGTACGACAGCTACGGGGAACAGCGGGGCCAGCCGGCTGCGCGCGGGTTGGTGGAAGAGGATGCGCTTCGCCGTTCGGGTCGCCGGCTGGCAATCCTGTCCGATGGAAGCAGCTCAACGATGCCCGCCGAAGCCGCGCGCGTGGGCGAGCTTGTCGGTAGGGTGCGCCTGCGGGCGGAACCGAGTGGACTTATGGAGGCCGACTCTGACCTCGACGGCCCTCAGGCCGGGCCGGGCGCAGTCGCCAACTTGCCCGCCGGGCTGGCAAGCCTCGACGTCGAGCTGCCCATGGGGGGCGTGGTCTACCGCTTCACCACGCCCGGCGGCGACGCAGAGATCACCGCCCGGGCTCTGCCCAACAAGCTGGTCGACAACGCGACCCGCGCGGCGGGGATCGTCGCGGCGATCCTCGTCGTGCTCGCGCGGGTCGCACGTCGAGGCGGCTTCCGCTGGCTGGTCGGTCGCGCGGGCTGCTGGTGCCTGATCGTGATCGGCCTGATCCTGCTCCTCATTCTTCCCGTGATCGGCCTGGTCGCGCTGGTGTCCGGGATCGCAATCACGGTCCGCCGCGCGGCCGCCCGCGGGAGCGCCCCGGCCGCGGCGATCAGGACATAGGATCGGGCGAAGCGGAGTGGGGCAGTCATTTTTCACGACTGGCGGTAGATCTCGAAGCCCGCCTTGGCCAGCAGGCTTGGATAGCCCCGGATCGTCTCCCGATTGTACTTCTTCTCACCTTCGGGCAACTTGTCCCAGGGGATCAGGTCGGGGTTGGTCTGTCCTTCCTCATCTCGGATCTCGCCATAGACCCACCCGCCCAGGAATCGCTCGACCATCCAGCGCTCGTGCTCCATCCTGGCCATCGTTTCCACTTCGTCGTCACTGAACTGGAACGATTCCGCGTTCCAGTGGACGAGCGGCCCGAGCGTGCAACCGACGGCCCGGAGCTTGACCAGGACGTGCTCCGCTTCGAGTCGGTTCGACTCCCTATAGACCTCGGGGAGCTCTCCCCACGGTCGCATGGCCGGCCTTTTCTCGGGCGTGTCGCCTTTTCGCTCGAAGAATTCCATGAAATCGAGATGGAAGAGCCGGGCGAGCACTTCGTAGGTCCCGTTGGGGAGGAAGCCGGGGTCGCGGGTGCGATCCAGCACGCCGAAGACGCGGAGATTGCGATACCCTTGCGTGCCGCCGCCGGGCGCGCCGAGCAGCGTCGCCAGTCCCGCCTCTTCCGCCGCGCAGACGACGACCGGCACGTTCGGCTCGGCGTACCTGCTGGAAAGCGACAGGGTGGCCGATAGCCCGGCCGCCTCGTCGTCGAGGCAGACGTAGACCATCGTCACGTCGGTCGGCAGCTCGGCCCGTTCCAGGTCGGGCGAGGCGACGTCCATCGGCCGGACGTTCAGTTCGCAGGCGTCTTGCAGGTCCGGGTAGGAGGCGCGCCACGCTTCCTCCCAGCGTCGCGCCGTCGCGTCGATCACGGTGATCCGCAATCGCTGGCCCGTCGCCTTGTGTCGCAGTTGCCATCGCTCAACCGCCCGGTGCACGAGGCTGTCGCCCATCTGGCCCAGACCGACCACCAGCAGGTGCGGCGGCTCGTCGACCGCGACGCAGCCTTCGCCGAAGACGGGATACTGGCTCAGCAGGCGCCGGGTCTCGCTGTCGAAGACGTTGAAGAATTCGAGCCGGAGGCAATCGTCTTGCCGACTGGCCATGTTGTGCTTACGCATGGAGCGGAAGAGTTGGGGGCTGGTGATGTGGATCAAACAGGTGAGACGGTTGCCCTCGCGATTCTTGGCCAGCTCGCGCGCGTACGAGGCGACTTCCGCGTTGGCCGCGTCGTCCCCGCACACCGAGATCACGTACTTGGCCCGGTGCGCGGCGGCCTTGCGGAGCCATCCCCAGTCGGCCGCGTCGCCCAACAGCACGATCGCCCCCCGCGAGCGGCACTGGCCGATCTTGCCGTTGGCCTCGTCCTGCTCCAGCACGACCACGCGCTCGCCCTTGTCCAACAGCCCCTGGGCCAGAAGCAACCCCTTGTGCCCCAACCCGCAGATGACGCAGTGCCCCCTGCGCCACCGCAGGCGGAGCGAATCGATCTGCTCCTGCAGGATCACCACCAAAGCCTGCACGGCGGCGTACGCGGCCACCCCCGGCGCCAGCCACCGCGCCGCCTGGAGCGGCAAGCTCACGTGACCTTGCACGGCCCCCGACTCCAGCGTGAACAGTTGCAGCGTAAGGTAGAGGATGCCGAGCCACGTCCGTGCCGGCTTGCCCGGCTCGACCGGCAATTGCGCGAATCCCCAACATCCCAGCGCCACCGCCACCAGCGCCACGATCAGGATCACCGTCCACTGGAAGTCGTGCCACCAGCGCCGCACCCGGGCCCGCCACAGCATCTCCACCCGGTTCACGAAGCGCCGCCATCGGCCGATCCGGGGCTTGTCTCGATCGGTTTCGGTCATTGCAGCCCCATCCTCTCGGAGTAATCAGTCAGACTTGAGATCGAAGTAGAATTCATTCCCTGCTTCGCCGACCACTACCGCCATCAGCCCCGAAGTGTCCTGGCTGAAGTATTTCTGAGGAACAACCCACTCGTCGCGCCCGTCGGGGCCGGTCTTCTTCAGGGCGATGACCACCGCGTAGGTGCCCGGCGCAGCGCCGTCGCCCAACTCGAACGTGGTCAGCGAGTACTTGCCGTTGCCGTCGGTCCGCGCGGCGGCCGCCCTACCACCACTCGCGCGAGGCACAAATGTCACCGTTGCGCCCGCAAGCGGCTGGCCGTCCAGCGTGATCACCCCATGGACCGGGACGGTCTGCGCGGGAGCCATTCGGGCGCCGGATGCCAGGCTGAAATGAAACTCGTTGGCCCCATCACGCACCACTTCGACGGTCAGTCCCGAAGTCTCCGGCGCCGAGTACCTTCGCGGCAGAAGCGACTTCGCGCGCCCGTCGCTGCCGACCTCTTCCATCGCGATCGACACCGCGTACACCCCGGGCGCGACGCCGTCGCCCGAGGGGGACGTGCTCATCGTGAACCGGCCGTCGTCCTGGGTCTTGGCGATCGCCGCTCTGCCCGGCCCGTCAGGCGTGAACGTGACGGTGGCCCCCGCGACCGGCTGGCCGTCGAGCGTGATCAACCCCCGAGCCGGCACCGTCTGCGCCAGCGGCATCTGCGCGTCGACCGCCTCGAGCCACGCGTGCAGTTGTCGCCGAAGCTGCTCGGCCCGCTCCGGCATCGCGGCGGCCAGGTCCTTCTCCTCGCTCGGATCGTCGCGGAGGTTGTACAGCTCCACGTGCATGTCCTCGTGAAACTCCAGAAGCTTCCAGTCGCGCGCACGCACGGAGCTGACCGGCGTGGTCGTCGGGTAGTAGTGCGGATAATGGAAGTACAGGGCGTCGCGGTCGAGCTTGGCCTGCGGGTCTTCCAGAAGCGGCACCAGGCTCAGGCCGTCCACGTCGGCGTTGTGGTTCGCGTCGCCTTCCAGGCGGGCCATATCGAGGATCGTCGGATAGAAGTCGGTCGACGCGACCGGCTCCGTGCAGGTGGCGCCCGCCGGGGTCACGCCGGGCCAGCGGATCACGAGCGGCACGCGCACGCCGCCCTCCCAAAGCGACCCCTTGCCCGAGCGGAGCGGGGCGTTGTTGGTCACCGTCTGGCCGCGATGCTTGTTGATGAAGCCGCCGTTGTCGGACGTGAGAAAGATCACGGTCCGGTCGGCGATGCCCAGCTCGTCGATCTTCTTCAGGATGCGGCCCACGTTTTCGTCCAGGCTCTGGACCATCGCCGCGTAGGTGGCGTTCTGATGGTGCATCTCGGGTCGAAGCTTCTCGGCGTACCGTTCGACCACGGGCCCCTTGGCCTCGATCGGCGTGTGGACCGTGTGCCAGCACATGTTGAGCAGAAACGGCCCGGCGTGGACGCGCTCCAACACGCCGAGCGCTTCGTCGGTCAGCCGGTCGGTCAGGTACTCGCCCGGCTTGCCAAGCTCGAGGTGCGGCACGTATCGAAACTCCTTGCCGAACGTCCCCGAGCCCGAGTAGGGGTAGAAGAACGTGGTCGGGGCGCCCCAGAAGGTGCCGCCGATGTTGACGTCGAACCCCTGGGTTTCCGGATAGTAGGCCGCCTCGCCCAGGTGCCACTTGCCCACGTGGGCGGTCAGATAGCCGGCCTCGTGGAGCACCTCGGCGATGGTGACCTCCGGGTGCGGCATGTTGCCGACCGTGATCGGCGGCAAAAGCTTGCGCCCGCGAGGCGGATCGGCCGACGACTCGTACCACACGGTCATGTGCAGCCGGGCCGGGTACTTGCCCGTCATGATCGACGCGCGGGTGGGCGAGCAGACCGGCGCCGCCGCGTAGGCCTGCGTGAACTTCAGGCTCTCCCCGGCGAAGCGGTCGATGTTCGGCGTCTCGTGCAGATCCGCACCGTAGCAGCCCAGGTCGGCCCAGCCCAGGTCGTCGACGAGCAGGATGACGAAGTTCAGCGGCTTGGCCGGCGCGTCGCCCTCTGCGTGCAGACTACCTGCCGACGTGAGCAACAGAACGGCGACCCCAACGAGCGCAATCCGAACAACCTGCGGGTGCCGTAGCATGACCCAATCCCCCCCGAGGCACTGCCGCCGTGGGCGATAGCCTCTCCACGGTCGGGCAAGAGATGGCGAAACCGGAACAACTACCGATCAGCGTACGCCGGAACGAGCGGGAAGGAAAGCCCCGTCGCCCCGGATCGTCAGGATCTCGTGCGATGGCCGGCTACTTCGCCTCGATCAGCTTCTCCAACTGCGGCTCGCCCGGCTCCATCGCCGCCGTGTGGGCCTCGGCCAGCTTGCGGATCTCGGCGACGACGTCCGGATACTTCTCGGCCACGTCGAACTTCTCCGAGGGGTCGTGCCCAAGGTGGTACAACGCCGGCGGGTCATGCGGCTCGGCCTTCCCTTGGCCATACGCCGGCCTGGTGATGAAGTGGGCCTTGAACGGCCCCTTGCGCACGGCGTAAAGCTGCACGCCGCGGTAGAAGAACATCGCGTCGCGCGGGCTCGGGCCGGTGCCGAGCAGGGCGGGCGAGATGTCCATCCCGTCGAGCGTGAGATCGCCGGGCAGCTTCGCGCCGGCCAGCTTGGCGCAGGTGGGGAGCAGGTCGAGTGTCGAGCCCAACTCGCGGACCACGCCCGGCGGGATCGTGCCGGGCCACCAGAACAGGGTCGGCTCCCGCATCCCCCCTTCCCACGTGCTCCCTTTGCCGTCGCGCAAGAGGCCCGCCGAGCCGCCGTGCTGATCGAAGATCAGCCAGGGGCCGTTGTCCGACGTGAACGCGACCAGCGTGCGCTCATCGAGGTCCAGTTCGCGGAGCGTGTCGAGCACCTGGCCCACGCTCCAGTCGATCTCCTCGATCACGTCGCCAAACAGCCCGCGAAGGCTCTGGCCCTTGAACCCGGCCGAGGCGAACAGCGGCACGTGAGGCATGCTGTGCGCAAGATAGGCGAAGAACGGCCCCTCCTTGTTCGCCCGAATGAAGCGGACGGCCTCCTCCGTGTAGCGCTTGGTGATCGTGTTCTGGTCGGCGGGCCGCTCCGCGATCTGTTCGTTTCGCATCAGGGGCGCGTTCCAGTACTCGAACTTCGGGTCCCAGAAGGCGTCCCGGCCCTTGGGCGAGTCGGCCACGCGGTCCATGTCGTTCGAATAGGGGATGCCGAAGTAGGAATCGAATCCCTGCTTGGTGGGCAGATAGGGCGGCAGATGCCCCAGATGCCACTTGCCGACGCACGCCGTGGCGTAGCCGGCACCCTTGAGGACCTCGGCGATCGTGAGCTCCCCGGGTGGGAGCCCGCCGGCCGAGTCGGGGAACAGCACCCGGCGACGGTCGCTGCACATCCCGGTCCGGATCGGCAGCCGCCCCGTCATCAGCGCCGATCGGCTCGGCGTGCAGACCGACGCCGCCACGTAGAAGCTCGTCCACTTCTGCCCCTCCCGGGCCATCCGGTCCAGGTTCGGCGTACGGATCGTGGGATGTCCGAAACAGGCCAGGTCGCCGTAGCCCAAGTCGTCGCAGAAAATGATGACGACGTTGGGTCGACCGGGGGCCGCGCCTCCTCGCCCATCGGCGGCGAATGCCTGCAAACCAATCACGCTGGATACCAGCACGACGCCGATCATCAGGGCAGTTCTCATGGCGAAGCGTCTCCTTTCTGGGTTCAGACCTCCTGACATAGGCCCCTCTGGGTTGGCCCATCGATTCTTTACAACCCTTTCGGGTGGAAGCGGCGCCGGTTCTTTCCGCCCAGTAGAGGGGTTTTGGCCCAGCGATTCTTCATGCCCCTCTCGGGTGGAGTGGTGCAGGACCTTGACACCCATCTGTGGCTATT